>JANXWV010000004.1 GCA_025350965.1 Rhizobacter sp. | reverse complement strand
GGCCTTGTTCCACCGCCTGTTCTACAGCGCCGACACATATGATCTGTCGCGCGTGGGCCGCATGAAGTTCAACGCCCGCGTCGGCCGTGACGTGCCGGAAGGCGCGATGACGCTGAGCAACGAAGACATCCTCGACGTCGTGAAGATCCTCGTCGAGTTGCGCAACGGCCGCGGTGAAGTGGACGACATCGACCACCTCGGCAACCGCCGCGTGCGTTGTGTCGGCGAGCTGGCCGAGAACCAGTACCGCTCGGGTCTGGCTCGCATCGAGAAGGCTGTCAAGGAACGCCTCGGCCAGGCCGAGACCGAAGCGCTGATGCCGCATGACCTCATCAACAGCAAGCCGATCTCGGCCGCGCTGAAAGAGTTCTTCGGTGCGTCGCAGCTGAGCCAGTTCATGGACCAGACCAACCCCTTGAGCGAGATCACGCACAAGCGGCGCGTCTCGGCCCTCGGGCCGGGCG
This sequence comes from Rhizobacter sp., assembly GCA_025350965.1. Classification (GTDB taxonomy): domain Bacteria; phylum Pseudomonadota; class Gammaproteobacteria; order Burkholderiales; family Burkholderiaceae_C; genus LMDS01. Next base: position 3,181 of record JANXWV010000004.1, on the reverse strand, counting down.
GTTTGACGCGTGAACGGGCCGGCTTCGAGGTGCGCGATGTGCACCCGACCCACTACGGTCGTGTGTGCCCGATCGAGACCCCGGAAGGCCCGAACATCGGCCTGATCAACTCGCTTGCGTTGTACGCGCAACTGAACGAATACGGTTTCCTCGAAACGCCGTACCGCCGCGTTGCAGACGGCAAGGTGACGATGGTCATCGACTACCTTTCGGCCATCGAAGAAGGCAAATACGTGATCGCGCAGGCGAGCGCAACGCTCGACGCCGAAGGCCGACTGGTCGACGAGTTGGTCAGTGCGCGTGACAACGGCGAATCGGTGCTGACTTCGGCCGAGCGCATCCAGTACATGGACGTCGCGCCGACGCAGATCGTCTCGGTCGCGGCTTCGCTCGTGCCTTTCCTGGAGCACGACGACGCGAACCGCGCACTGATGGGCGCGAACATGCAGCGCCAGGCCGTGCCGACGCTGCGCCCCGAGAAGGCGCTGGTCGGCACCGGGGTGGAACGCGTGGCCGCGAAGGACTCGGGCACGGTCGTTGAGGCGAAGCGGGGCGGCGTGGTCGACTATGTCGACACGAACCGCATCGTGATCCGCGTGAACGACAAAGAAACGGTCGCCGGTGAAGTGGGCGTGGACATCTACAACCTCATCAAGTACCAGCGCAGCAACCAGAACACCAACATCCACCAGCGCCCGATCGTCAAGCGCGGTGACAAGGTGGAAGCCGAAGACCTGATCGCCGACGGCGCATCAACGGACATCGGCGAGCTGGCGCTGGGCCAAAACATGCTGGTCGGCTTCATGCCGTGGAACGGGTACAACTTCGAAGATTCGATCCTGATCAGCGAGCGCGTGATCGCCGACGACCGCTACACCTCGATCCACATCGAAGAGCTGGTCGTGATGGCGCGCGACACCAAGCTGGGGTCGGAAGAAATCACCCGCGACATCCCGAACCTGTCGGAGCAGCAACTGGCTCGCCTCGACGAGTCGGGCATCGTCTACGTGGGGGCTGAAGTGAACCCAGGCGATACGCTCGTGGGCAAGGTCACACCGAAGGGCGAGACCACGCTGACGCCGGAAGAGAAGCTGCTCCGCGCGATCTTCGGCGAGAAAGCTTCGGACGTGAAAGACACCTCGCTGCGTGTCGACCAGGGTACCAACGGCACCGTCATCGACGTGCAAGTCTTTACCCGTGAAGGCATCCCGCGCGACAAGCGCGCCCAGCAGATCATCGACGACGAGCTGAAGCGCTACCGCCTCGACCTGAACGACCAGTTGCGCATCGTCGAGGGCGACGCCTTCGCCCGGATCGAGAAGTTGCTCGACGGCAAAGCCGCCAACGGTGGCCCGCAGAAGATCGCCAAGGGGACGGCCATCGACAAGGCCTACCTCGCCAGCGTCGAGAAGTACCACTGGTTCGACATTCGCCCTGCGGACGACGCTGCTGCCAGCCAGCTGGAAAGCATCAAGAACTCGCTTGAGCAGACGCGTCACAGCTTCGACCTCGCGTTCGAAGAGAAGCGCAAGAAGCTCACGCAGGGCGACGAACTGCCGGCCGGCGTGCTCAAGATGGTCAAGGTGTACCTGGCCGTCAAGCGCCGCCTGCAGCCGGGCGACAAGATGGCTGGCCGCCACGGCAACAAGGGCGTCGTGTCCAAGGTCGTGCCGGTCGAAGACATGCCTTACATGGCCGACGGCACGCCGTGCGACATCGTGCTGAACCCGCTGGGCGTGCCTTCGCGCATGAACGTCGGCCAGGTGCTCGAAGTGCACCTGGGCTGGGCCGGCAAGGGCATCGGACAGCGCATCCAGACCATGCTGACCGAGCAGGTCAAGGTGGCCGAGATCCGCAAGTTCCTGGATGAGCTGTACAACAAGTCGGGTGGCAAGACCGAGAGGCTCGACAACCTCAGTGACGCCGAGATCATCGAGATGGCCGGCAACCTGACCAAAGGCGTGCCATTCGCGACGCCGGTGTTCGATGGTGCGGCGGAAGAAGAAATCCGCGGCATGTTGAAGCTGGCCTACCCGGACGACATTGCCAAGGCCAAGGGCCTGACCGCGACGCGTACGCAGGCCACGTTGCATGACGGCCGCACCGGCGACGCTTTCGAGCGCCCCGTGACCGTGGGCTACATGCACGTGCTGAAGCTGCACCACCTCGTGGACGACAAGATGCACGCGCGCTCGACCGGCCCGTACAGCCTGGTCACGCAGCAGCCGCTCGGCGGCAAGGCCCAGTTCGGTGGCCAGCGCTTCGGTGAAATGGAAGTGTGGGCACTCGAAGCCTACGGCGCGTCCTACGTGCTGCAGGAAATGCTCACCGTGAAGTCCGACGACGTGAACGGCCGCACCAAGGTGTACGAGTCCATCGTCAAGGGTGAGCACGCCATCGAAGCCGGCATGCCGGAATCGTTCAATGTCCTGGTCAAGGAGATTCGCTCCTTGGGCATCGACATGGAACTCGAACGCAACTAAGAAGGGAAACAGAACATGAAGGGTTTACTTGATCTGTTCCGCCAGTTCACGCCTGATGAGCATTTCGACGCCATCAAGATTGGCCTGGCTTCGCCCGAGAAAATTCGGTCCTGGTCGTTCGGCGAAGTCAAAAAGCCGGAGACCATCAACTACCGTACGTTCAAGCCGGAACGCGACGGCTTGTTCTGCGCCAAGATCTTCGGGCCGATCAAAGACTACGAGTGCCTGTGCGGCAAGTACAAGCGCCTGAAACACCGTGGCGTGATCTGCGAGAAGTGCGGCGTTGAAGTCACGCAGACCAAGGTTCGCCGCGACCGCATGGGTCACATCGACCTGGCGGCACCGTGCGCGCACATCTGGTTCCTGAAGTCGTTGCCGTCGCGCCTGGGCCTCGTGCTGGACATGACGCTGCGCGACATCGAGCGCGTGCTGTACTTCGAGGCGTATGTGGTCGTCGACCCGGGCATGACCCCGTTGAAGAAGTTCGCGATCATGTCGGAAGACGACTATGACGCGAAGCGCACCGAGTTCGGCGACGAGTTCGTGGCGCTCATGGGCGCGGAAGGCGTGCACAAGCTGCTCTCCGAAATCGACCTCGACGTAGAGATCGAGCGCTTGCGCGGCGACATGACCGGCAGTGAGCTCAAGGTCAAGAAGAACAGCAAGCGCCTGAAGGTGATGGAAGCCTTCAAGAAGTC
>JANXWV010000147.1 GCA_025350965.1 Rhizobacter sp. | reverse complement strand
TGGAGCCGTACGACGTGCTGGTGGTGTTCAGGGTGTGCGTGGTGGTCAGGTCGGCCGCCGTGGTGGTGCTGTAGTTCTGCGTGACCGGCGAGCCGCTGGCGACGTTGGACGTGACCACGATGTTCATGCTGGCGGCGTGGGCTGCGATGGCGCTGCTGCAAAGAGCGGCCGCAGCGAGGGCTTGCAGGGCGCGTGAGCGAAAGCGCGTGGGCTGGTGGGCGGGCAGGTGGTTCATGGGGTCGTCCGGTAAATGCGGTGCGGGGTTTGAGGCTCGGCACGCGTCACTGCGCCGCGCCGTGGTGGGAATCTAGGTGCGCCGGCCGCGCCTCTTCCAACCGATGACCAACGGATCGGCGCCAGCGCCCCCCTAACATCGGCACCTGCCTTTGAGAGCCCGCACCCCGCATGTCCACCGCTATCTTCCTGAAGCTGCTCGCGATCTTCGTGATCGTGCTGATCGGCTGGGTGGTCGGCAAGCTCAAGTGGCTGGGCGAGGGCGATGTGGCGCGGACCTTGTCGAACGCGGCGTACTACATCTTCGTGCCGGCGCTGCTGTTCCGCACCACGGCGCGCATCGACCTCGGCGCCATGCCGTGGGGCACGCTGGTGGCGGCATTCGTGCCGCTGGTGCTGATGCTGCTGTGCGTGTACGGCGTGCAGCGTGCGCGCCATGCAGCCGGCATGCCGGTGGCGGGGCCGGCGGTGCGCGCCATCAGCGCGGTGTTCGGCAACTCGGTGCAGGTCGGCATCCCGATGGCGGCGGCGCTGTTCGGCGAGGCGGGGCTGGCCATCCACCTGGCCATCGTGAGCCTGCACGCGCTGGTCTTGCTCACGCTGGCCACGGCCATCGTCGAGATCGACGTGGCCCATGCGCACCACAAGGGCGGCGGCGATGTGAGCCTGGCGGCCACGCTGCTGAGAACCGCCCGCAACAGCATCATCCACCCGGTCGTTCTGCCGGTGCTGCTGGGCCTGGTGTGGAACCTCGCAGGCCCGGCGCTGCCGGCGGCGGCGGACGAAACCCTGCTCACGCTCGGGGCCGCCGTGGTGCCGCTTTGCCTGGTGCTCATCGGCATGTCGCTCGCCTACTACGGGGTTCAAGGCGCGCTGGTGCCGGCGCTCGTCACGGCGCTGCTCAAGCTGCTGGTGCTGCCGGCACTGGTGCTCGTCGTGGCGCACTGGGGCTTCGACTTGCGAGGCAATGCGCTGGCGGTGGTCGTGATGTTGGCGGCCTTGCCGATCGGCAGCAACGCGTTGATCTTCGCGCAGCGCTACCGGGCGCTCGAGGCCGAAACGACGGCCGCCATCGTGCTGTCGACGCTGGGTTTCGTGGCCACCGCGCCAGGGTGGCTGCTGCTGTTGCAGCGGCTCGGCTGACAGGCCGGAAGCGGCCCGGCTGGCAAGCTCGTTGCTTCGGGGGAACCCGGCCGCGCCGAGCCCGGGCGCACCCCTATGATGCGCGCTCGCTCCCACCCCGAGCCAACCTCCGTTCAACTTCCGGGAACCCCCATGAAACTTCGCGGTCACCCCCCTGCCAAGCCGATGCTCGGCACCGTCGCCGGCGCCACGCTGCTGGCCTTCGCCGGCGCCAGCTTTGCCGCCAAGACGCTGGTTTACTGCTCCGAAGGCAGCCCCGAAGGTTTCAACCCGCAGTACTACACCACCGGCACCACGGCCGATGCCTCGTCGGTGCCGCTGTACAACCGCTTGGTCGAGTTCGAGACCGGCACCACCACCATCGTCCCCGGCCTCGCCGAAAGCTGGACCGCCGCCGCCGATGGCCTGAGCTACACCTTCAAGCTGCGCAAGGGCGTGAAGTTCCATTCGTCGGCCAAGTTCACGCCCACGCGCGACTTCAACGCCGACGACGTGCTGTTCTCGTTCAACCGCATGGCCGACCCGGCTGCGCCGAAAACGACGCCGGGCACCACCTACGCGTACTACGACGACATGGACATGAAGGAGATCGTGGCCCGCGTCGAGAAGGTCGATGCGCTGACCGTCAAGTTCGTGCTGAAGAAGCCCGAGGCCCCGTTCATGGCCAACATGGCGATGGACTTCGCCTCGATCCTGAGCGCCGAATACTTCGACAAGACGCGCGCCGCCGGCACGCCCGACGTGCCCGACCGCGAGCCCATCGGCACCGGCCCGTTCAGCTTCGTCTCGTACCAGAAAGACGCGGTCATTCGCTATAAGGCCTTCGACGCGCATTGGGGCGGCCGCCCGAAGATCGACAACCTCATCTACGCCATCACCACCGACGCCTCGGTGCGTTTCGCCAAGCTCAAGACCGGCGAATGCCACGTGATGGCCTTCCCGAAGCCGGCCGACGTGGCGCTGATGAAGGCCGACCCCGCCATCAACCTCGTGCAGCAGAACGGCCTGAACGTGGGCTACATCGCGTTCAACGTCGAGAAGAAGCCGTTCGACAGCAAGGCCGTGCGCCAGGCGTTGAACATGGCGGTCAACAAGAAGGCCATCCTCGACAACGTGTTCCAGGGTGCCGGCCAGGTCGCGAAGAACCCGATCCCGCCCACGCTGTGGGGCTACAACGACAAGGTGGTCGACTACGCCTACGACCCGGTCAAGGCCAAGGCCATGCTGGCCGCGGCCGGCGTGGCGCCGGGCACCGAGGTCGACCTCTGGTACCTGCCGGTCACGCGGCCGTACAACCCCGACGGCAAGCGCATGGCCGAACTCATTCAGGCCGACTGGGACAAGGTCGGCATCAAGGCGAAGCTCGTCACCTTCGAGTGGGGCGAGTACCGCAAGCGCAGCAAGACCGGCGAACAGCAGTCGATGATGTTCGGCTGGTCGGGCGACAACGGCGACCCCGACAACTTCTTCGTGCCGCTGCTCGGCTGCTCGGCCGTCAAGGGCGGCGGCAACGTGTCCCGCTGGTGCAACAAGGACTTCGAGGACGCGGTCCAGAAGGCCAAGAGCGTGACCAAGCAGTCAGAGCGCGCAGCACTCTACGAGAAGGCGCAAGTCATCGCGAAGGAAGAAGCGCCGTGGATCACCATCGCCCACTCGGTGCGCTTCGATCCGGTGCGCAAGGAAGTGACCGGCTACAAGATGGACGCCACCGCGCACCACTACTTCAACAAGGTGGACATGCCGGACAAGTGACCGGCTGACCGAGCGGCACGAGGACGAGCCCGATGTTCACCTTCATCCTCAAGCGCGCCGGCCTCGTGCTGCCCACCTTCCTGGGCATCACGCTGCTGGTGTTCTCGCTGATCCGCCTGATCCCCGGCGACCCGGTCGAGGCGCTGTCGGGCGAGCGCGGCATGACGACCGAGCGCTACGAGCGCTTGATGCACGAGTTCGGCCTGGACCGGCCGCTGCCGGTGCAGTACCTCGAATACGTGTGGCGCGCGTTGCATGGGGATCTGGGTCTTTCCACCATCACGCACGAGCCGGTGTTCACTGAATTCATGGCGCGCTTCCCGGCCACCATCGAGCTCTCGGCCTGTGCGCTGCTGCTGGCGCTGGTGCTCGGCATCCCCGCCGGCATACTGGCCGCGACGAAGCGCAACACGGTGTGGGACTACTCGGTGATGGGCGCGTCGCTCACCGGCTTCTCGATGCCGATCTTCTGGTGGGGTCTGCTGCTGATCCTGACCTTCTCGGTGGGGCTGGGCTGGACGCCCGTGTCCGGCCGCATCGCGATCCAGTTCGACATCCCGCCGGTCACCGGCTTCATGCTGATCGACTCGCTGCTGAGCAGCGACAAGGGTGCGTTCAAGAGTGCGCTCTCACACCTGATCTTGCCGAGCATCGCGCTGGGCACGATCCCGCTCGCGGTGATCGCGCGCATGACGCGCTCGAGCATGCTCGAAGTGCTGCGCGAAGACTACGTTCGCACCGCGCGCGCCAAGGGCGCTTCCACATTTCGGGTGGTCGGTATTCATGCGCTGCGAAATGCGCTGATTCCGGTTGTCACGACCATCGGGCTGCAAGTTGGGACGCTGCTGGCCGGCGCCATCCTGACCGAGACGATCTTCAGCTGGCCCGGCATCGGCAAGTGGCTGGTCGAGGCGATCCACCGGCGCGACTACCCGGCGGTGCAGGGTGGCATCCTGATGAGTGCGACCGTCATCATCAGCGTGAACCTGGTCGTCGACGTGCTCTATGGCGTCATCAACCCGCGGATACGGCACCCATGAGCGCAGCAGTGCCCGAGGCCATCGCCGAGACGCAGAAGCCCCCCTCGCCGGCACGTGAACTTTGGCGCGACTTCAAGCGCAACCGGGGCGCGCTGATCGGCCTGGCGCTGATCGCCGTGCTGCTCTTCTGCGCGGTCTTCGCCGACGTGATCGCGCCCTACTCGCCGAGCGAGCAGTACCGCGACGCCACGCTGAAAGCCCCGTCGCTGCAGGCTGTCGGCGGGCACGTGTTCGTGCTTGGCACCGACCCGGTCGGCCGAGACGTGCTCTCGCGGCTGATTCACGGCACGCGGCTGTCGCTGCTGATCGGCATCGTCTCGGTCGGCCTGTCGCTCTCCATCGGCGTGGTGCTCGGGCTGTTCGCGGGCTTCTTCCGGGGTGCGGCCGAGTTCACCATCATGCGGTTGATGGACATCATGCTGGCGCTGCCCAGCCTGCTGCTCGCGGTGGCTGTGGTCGCGATCCTCGGGCCGGGGTTGATGAACGCGATGTACGCCATCGCCATCGTGATGCTGCCGCACTTCGTGCGCCTGACGCGCGCGGCCGTCATCGGCGAAATGGGCAAGGACTACGTGGCCGCGTCGCGCATCGCCGGTGCGGGTACGGCGCGGCTGATGTTCGACACCGTGCTGCCCAACTGCGCTGCGCCGCTGATCGTGCAGGCGACGCTCGGCTTCTCGACCGCCATCCTCGACGCGGCCGCGCTCGGCTTCCTCGGCCTGGGCGCGCAACCGCCCACGCCCGAGTGGGGCTCGATGCTCGCGAGCGCGCTCGAATTCATTCAAAGCGCATGGTGGGTCGTGACGCTGCCGGGCCTCGCCATCCTGGTCTCGGTGCTCGCCTTCAACCTGATGGGCGACGGCCTGCGCGACGCGCTCGACCCGCGGTTGAAGCGATGAACGCGCTGCTGCAGGTACGCGACCTGAGCGTCGCGTTCGGCGCCTTCAAGGCCGTCGATGGCGTGAGCCTGCATGTGGACGCGGGCGAGGTGCTGGGCATCGTCGGTGAGTCGGGCTCGGGCAAGAGCGTGACCGCGCTCGCGCTGATGGGGCTGATCGACGAGCCCGGCCGCGTCGGCGCGCAGCAGCTGAGCTTCGACGGCCGCGACCTGCTGGCCATGCCGCAGAAGCAGCGCCGCCAGATGCTCGGCAAAGACATCGCGATGATCTTCCAGGACCCGATGGCGAGCCTGAACCCGTGCTTCACCGTGGCCTACCAGCTGATGGAGACGCTGCGCATCCACGAAGGCGGCTCGAAGCGCGAACTTCGGGCGCGCGCACTTGAACTCCTGCAGCAGGTCGAGATCCCCGACGCGCCGCGCCGGCTCGACGCCTACCCGCACCAGCTGTCGGGCGGCATGAGCCAGCGCGTGATGGTGGCCATGGCCATCGCCTGCAGCCCGCGCCTGCTGATCGCCGACGAGCCCACCACCGCGCTCGACGTGACGATCCAGGCGCAGATGCTGGCGTTGTTGCTTCGCCTGCAACGAGAGCGCGGCATGGCGCTCGTGCTCATCACGCACGATCTCGGCGTGGTCGCCGAGATCGCGCAGCGCGTGCTCGTGATGTACGCCGGCCAGGTGGTCGAGACGGCGGCCGTGCCCGGGCTGTTCGACGCACCGCGCCACCCGTACACCGAGGCGCTGTTGTCGGCGCTGCCCGAGCACAACATCGGCCGCCGCCGGCTGCGCTCGATGGGCGGCGTGGTGCCGGGCGCGTTCGACCGGCCCGCAGGCTGTTTGCTCGCACCGCGCTGCGCTTATGTGCAGCCGAAGTGCGGGAGCGAGCGGCCCACGCTCGACGGTGACGTGGGCGCACAGGCGCGGTGCTTCTACCCGCTCACAAAGGAAGCAGCGTGAGCGAACCCCTCGCGGCCCCGGTGCTCGAAGCGCGCGAACTCACGAAGCACTATGCCGTGTCCACCGGCCTGTTCAAGCCGAAGGCGCTCGCGCGCGCACTCGACGGCGTGTCGTTCGCGCTGCCGGCCGGCCACACGCTGGCGGTGGTCGGCGAATCGGGCTGCGGCAAGAGCACGCTCGCGCGCCAGCTCACGATGATCGAGGCGCCGACCTCGGGCGCGTTGATGCTGGCGCGATCGGATCAGAAGCCGGCCGACGTGACCGACGTAACACTTGCCGACGCCGCGCGGAAGAAGCAACTGCGCATGCAGGTGCAGATGGTGTTCCAGAACCCGTTCGCGAGCCTGAACCCGCGCAAGAAGATCGGCCACGCACTCGAAGAGCCGCTTGCCATCAACACGCAACTGGGTGCTGCCGAACGCAGCGAACGCGCGCAGGCCATGATGGCCCGCGTGGGCCTGCGGCCCGAGCACCACGCCCGCTTTCCGCACATGTTTTCGGGTGGCCAGCGCCAGCGCGTGGCGATCGCGCGCGCACTGATGCTGGCGCCCAAGGTGGTGGTGCTCGACGAGCCGGTGTCGGCGCTCGACGTGTCGATCCAGGCCCAGGTGCTGAACCTGCTGATGGACCTGCAGGACGAGACGCAAGTGGCCTACGTGTTCATCTCGCACAACCTCGCGGTGGTGGAACTCATCGCCGACGAGGTGCTGGTGATGTACCTCGGCAAGGTCGTCGAGCGCGCGCCGAAGGCGCTGCTGTTCGCTGCGCCCCGCCACCCCTACACCCAGGCACTGCTCGCGAGCACGCCGCGCATCGACGCCATGGCGCGCCAGCAGCGGCAGGTGCTCAGCGGCGAGCTGCCGTCACCGCTCAACCCGCCGAGCGGGTGTGCGTTCCACAAGCGCTGCCCACACGCGGTGGCGCGCTGCGCAACCGAGGTGCCGGTGCTCGAAGACGTGGGCAACGGCCAGAGCGTGGCCTGCCTGCGCTGGCGCGAGCTCTAGAGCGCGCCGCAGGCCATCGGGTTTCAGGCAATGCCCTACAGGGCAACGGCGCGCCGCCCGATGGGCTGCACACGCCTGCGGCGGCCCAATCATTGCTTTCCCTCTGAATGCAGGAGACACGCCATGATCAGCCCCGCCCACCGCGCCTTTCCCGGCTCTCCTGACTGAACCCTGGAGCCACCATGCAATTACGTGTCGGTTTCGAGATGGTCTACGAGTGCCCGCAGCCCACGCCAATGATCCTGGCGCTGGCCATCCACTACTCGCGCGCGTCCGACATGGTCCGGGCCGACCACCTCGTCACCCATCCGGCGTTGCCGATCACCACCTACCGCGACCTTTTCGGCAACTGGTGCAGCCGCATCACGGCGCCCGCCGGCCGCACGGTGATCACGAGCGATGCGCTCATCAACGACAGCGGGCAGCCTGATGTGGTTGCGCCGTGGGTGCTGCAGGTGCCGGTCGAGCAGTTGCCCGAGCCGACGCTCGTTTACCTGCTGGCCAGCCGCTACTGCGAGACCGAACTGCTTTCCGACTTCGCCTGGCAGCGTTTCGGCGCCGGCCCCACCGGTTGGGCGCGTGTGCAGGCCGTCTGCGACTTCGTGCACAAGCACATCGAGTTCGGCTACCACAACGCGCGGCGCACGCGCACCGCGTTCGAGGCCTACAACGAAGGCGTGGGCGTGTGCCGCGACTATGCGCACCTGGCGATCGCGCTGTGCCGGTGCCTCAACATACCGGCGCGCTATTGCACCGGCTACCTCGGCGACTACGGCACCGCGCCGCCCTACGGCCCGATGGACTTTGCCGGCTGGTTCGAGGCCTACCTCGGCGACCGCTGGTACACCTTCGACGCGCGCAACAACACCCCACGCATCGGCCGCGTGTTGATCGCGCGCGGCCGCGACGCCTGTGACGTGGCCTTGTCCAGCACCTTCGGCCCGAACACGCTGACCGGCTTCAAGGTCTGGGCCGACGTCGTCGCGGGTGGGTAGCGCGCCAAGGCACGCGCCGTGACCTATTGCGTTGGCGTCAAGCTCGATGAGGGGCTGATCTTCGCGAGCGATTCACGCACCCACGCCGGCGTGGACAACTACGCCAAGTTCTGCAAGATGACGGTGTTCGAAAACGCCGGCGAGCGCGTGCTGGTGCTGCTCAGTTCGGGCGGCCTCGCGGCCACGCAGGCGGTCATCAACGTGCTGCGCCAGCGGGCTGCGGGCGAGCCGCCGCACCTCGGGTCGGTGGCGTCGATGTTCGATGCCGCCAACCTGGTGGCCGACGCCATGCGCGCCATCGAACGGCGCGACGGCCCGTACCTGGAAGGCGGTGGCCTGGAGTTCAACGCCTCGTTCATCCTGGGCGGGCAGATCGCCGGTGAAGAGATGCGCCTGTTCCGCATCTACGCCGAAGGCAACTTCATCGAAGCGGGCAGCGACACACCGTTCCTGCAGACCGGCGAGGCCAAGTACGGCAAGCCGATCCTCGACCTCGCGGTCACACCGAGTGCGACGCTCGAAGACGCCACCAAGTGCGTGCTGGTGTCGTTCGATTCGACCATGCTGAGCAACCTGTCGGTGGGCATGCCGATCGACCTGCTCTGCTATGCGCGCGACACGTTGGCGGTCACGATGAAGCGCCGCTTCGATGCCGGCGACGCGTACTTCGATTCCCTCAAACACCAGTGGATCGCGGGCACGCGCAAGGTGTTCCACGAGTTGCCGGCTCTGGAGTGGTAGGTTGCCACCTGGGTCAGGGTGAGGGCCCAGGCCCCTCCAGAGCCACCCGCAGCGCACCGATCAGTTCGCCCCGCAGCACGGCCCATGCCGACCCCCCGGTCTCGACAAACCGCTGGTTCACCTCCAGCTCGATGCCCAGATACTCGGCCCCGTTGAAGCGCTTGCGCAGCAGCGCCGTCAAACCGTCGCCGCGCCCCCGGTAGGGGTAGTTGCGGCGCAAGCGCAGCAGCGGCGCTCGCTGTGCCAGCGCCTGTATCCAGCGCTGCGCCAGCGCGGCCTCACGCGGGCGCCGGGGGTCGTAGAGCCAAGCCACGTCGGCCTGCCGCAGCACCCCGTTCATCACCGGCGTGAAGCTGTGCGAAGCGATGTGCGTTACCGCTTCGCCGCAGGCAATGCGCCTGGCGATGTCGCCTTCCACTTCACTGCGGTGCGGCCGGTAGTGCGCGGCCACGATGGCATCGCGTTCGGTGCGCGGCAGCCCGCGCGTGAACTCCGAGAACAGCTGGCGGTGGCCGATCGAGCGGTTCAGGTCGACCAGCAGGCGCGTGGTGGTCGCGAAGAACAGCGGCGCGGCGAACGCGCAGGCCATCTCGCGGGCCAGCAGCAGTGCGCCGGGGTCCCAGCCGCGGTGGCTGCCCAGCACCGCCTCGGCGCCGGCGAAGCGGGCGCCATGGGCGGGCGGCACGTCGCGCCCGCCGTGCTCGCAACTGATCACGAGGCTGCTTTGGTTCATCTGGCCAGCCCGGTGCGCAGCGGTGGGACGGCGCCTACACACCCTCGGCGGCTCGGCTGATTCCACGCCACCGGCGCGGAGCCGATGCTTCGGGTTCCTGCCGCAGAAGCATGTTGCGTCTGCTCCCTCAGCTCATTGGAGAATGATCGTGATCTACACAATTGCTTTGGTCCTTCTGGTTCTCTGGGTGCTTGGCCTGGTGACATCGTTCACTGCCGGTGGCCTGCTTCACATCTTGCTCGTGGCCGCCGTCGTCATGGTGGTGTACCAGCTCGTCACGGGGCGCAGTGTGGGTTGAAGTGTGGGTTGAAGTTTGCGCGTAGTCTTCAGTCATGAATGACGCGCACCCACTGTCTACCCGACCCACAGCCGCCTGCTTGAACCGAGGCGCCGCGTGGCGCATGGTTCTGTACGTGGCCATGCTCGGCTTGGTCACGGCGTGCACCACGCCGCCCGAAGGTGTCACGCCCGTCACGCCGTTCGACGTGACGCGCTACGCCGGCAAGTGGTTCGAAGTGGCGCGGCTCGACCACTCGTTCGAGCGCGGCCTGACTGACGTGAGCGCCAGCTACCGCCTTCAACCCGACGGCAGTGTCGAAGTCATCAACCGCGGTTTCGCCACCGACAAAGGCGTGTGGAAGCAGGCCGACGGCAAGGCGCTGTTCATCGGCGACGCCAACCGCGCGTCGCTGAAGGTGTCTTTCTTCGGGCCGTTCTACGGCGGCTACCACGTGATCGCCCTCGATCAACAGGGCTACCGCTGGTCGATGGTGATCGGCCCGAACCGCGACTACCTGTGGATCCTGGCGCGCGACCGGCAATTGCCCACGTTGGTGCGCGAGCAACTCGTCGCGCAGGCACGTCAGTTGGGCGTGGCCGTCGACAAGCTGGTCTGGGTTGAACAAAGCCGCCCCGACGCCTGACATCGCCTTCGCCGCCCCCTCGCCGCCCCCTCGCTGACCCCTCACTGAGCCCTTCAACGCGGCGGCTTGTTGCTGCCCAGCCGATCCCGCAGCGACCTGGGTTCCGCGCGCGCCGCCGGGTGCGCGCGGGTCACGAGCAAGGCCGACACCAGGTACAGGCCATTCAGCAAGCGGCTGGCGCGTTCCGGGCTCATTCCGGGCCAGCCGGCAATCGCCTTCATCGACACGGTCTCGCGGCGCAGCCGCTCGGCGGCGGAACTGAGGGCGCCCGGGGCGGCCAGCCCGTCGTCGGCGAGGCGGCGCGTGGCGCGATAAGCCGCTGTGCCTGCAATCTCGGCCAGCAGCGCCGTGCGGGGCCCTTGCAATGCCAGCAGCCAGAGCAGCGGCAACAGCGGGCGGTAGTGGTCCGCATTCGCGATGCGCTCGTGCATCCAGTGCCCGGGCGGCCGCACACCGGGCGGCTCGGCGGTCAGCAGCGTGGCTTGCGCCAGGCCATCCCCTGGGGCGGCCCGCAGCGCGCGGGGTGAGTGATACACCTGTTGCACGGGGAACACCGTGATCGGCCACACCAGGCCGTCGTGCTGGATGCACAGCAGCGCCGCTTCACGGTGCCGCATACAGGCCGCCAGCACTTCCAGCACGTCGCTGGCGGCGGGGTCGGCGTCGAGCCGGCGCAGGTCGGCCAGCAGGGTGGTCGGCAGCACGGTGGCCAGGCCCAGGCGGGCGAAGCCGCTCGACCCGGTTTCGAGCCGAACACGGTTGAAGCCGCTGATCCGCCACAGCGTGGAGTCGTCGAAGTCGCGCACCCATGATGGTGTGGCGTGCGCTCCGAACGTTGCGCTTGTGGCGGTATCGGATGCAACCGGGTGTGAACGGGTGCGGCCGTCCCGCACCGCCTGCGCTTCAGAACGAGTAGCGCCCCATCAGGTCGAAGCGGGACAGGGTGCCCGTGTCGTCGGTGAAGGTCTTGCGCTTGCCGTAGATGTACTCGGCGCCCAACTCCACGTTCTTGAACGGCGAATAGATCATGTTCACGAACAGCTGCTGCAGGCGCTTGTTGTCCACGGCCTCGGCGGTCTTGCCCTTGTTCATGCCGTAGGCGACCGAACCGCGCAGCTGGTCGCTGAAGGTCTTGGCGTAGCCGAACACGAGGCCCTGGTTCTTGTCGAACGTGATCGACCCGGTGGTGCTGTCGATGCTGTAGCCGTTCGAGCCGTAGAGCTGGTCCACGTCGCCGTCCACGCGCGTGTACTGGCCCATCAGGATGTCCTTGTCGGTGATCTTGTAGCTGCCGCCCACGCCGAAGCCCCAGCCGCGCTTGGTCTCGGTCGTCGAGCGCTTCTCGTGCAGCAACCCGCGAACATTGACCGCACCCCAGTCGAAGCTCTTGTCGAAGCGCGCCACCAGTTGCGGCATGCGCTCGTTGGCGCTGCCGCCGCCGAATTGATCTTCCGGGTCTTCGGCGGCAAAGCTGAACTTGTAGCCGGCTTTCGCATCGCCGTAGGTGTAGCGAACCATCATGCGGCGCGAGAACGGCGCGCCGATGGGGCCGTTGAAGTCAACCGTTTCGGGCAGGTCGTCCAGGTCCATGAAGGTCGACCAGGTCTGGCCGATCAACCAGCCCGAGTACTCGCCATAGGCATGGCGCAGGCGCAGGCGGTTGCGGGTGCCGGGGCCATAGGAATAGAAGTCCATCTCGATCTTGGTGTTGAAGGTGCCAGCCGAGGTGGGCGTGGACGTTTCGAAACCGAAGCGCGAGGTCTGCGCGGTGAGCTTGGTGCGGCCGGTCTGTGCGCCGGTGCCGTCGAGTGCCTGGAAGGTCGGGTCGGTGAAGTTGTCGGTCGAGCCGCCGGCTTTCAGGTCGTGGATCACGTGGCCTTCGGCATAGCCGTACAAGCGCAGCGACGTTTCGGAGCCGGGGATGCGAAAGCCCCCGCCGATGTCGCCCACCACCACGGCGTCTTTCGCCTTGATTTCCAGCGCCTCGATGCGGTCGCCCCAGCCTGACGAGTCGGCGGGCTTGGCTTCGGCCGGCTTGGCCTTCTTCAACTCGTTCACCTCGTCGCGCAGGCGCTTGATCTCGGCGCGCATGTCTTCGAAGTCTTTCGCGGTCTGCGCCTGCGCCGGCAGGGCGGCGAACGCGGCGGCAAGCGCTGCGGCGAGCACGGTGTTGTGATTCATCAAGGTTCTCCTGTTGGAAGTTTGGTTTTTGCGAAACGCGAATTTCGTCAGCGCACTCTTGTCTGGCGGCTACTTTTGGATCTGGCCCAGGAAGGCCCGGATGCGCTCGTTCGACTGCGCACCGAAGAACTGCTCGGGCGGCTCATCGGCCGCCACACAGCCCTGATCGAGGAACAGCACGCGCCCCGCCACGTCGCGCGCAAAGCCCATCTCGTGGGTGACGACGATCATCGTCATGCCCATCGCGGCGAGCTGCTTCATCACGTCGAGCACTTCCTTGACCATCTCGGGGTCGAGCGCCGAGGTGGGCTCGTCGAACAGCAGCACGCGCGGCGCCATCGCGAGCGAGCGGGCAATCGCCACGCGCTGCTGCTGCCCGCCCGACAACGCGAACGGGTGCTTGTGCGCATGCGCCTTGAGGCCGACGCGGTCGAGCAGCTCCATGGCCTTGGCCTCGGCCTCGGCGCGGGGTGTCTTGCGCACGCGGCGCGGCGCGAGCGTCACGTTCTCGAGCACGGTCAGGTGCGGGAACAGGTTGAACTGCTGGAACACCATGCCGACTTCGCTGCGCAAGGCGTCGAGCTCTTTCAGGTCGTCGCAGACCTCGATGCCGTCGACCACGATGCGACCGCTGTCGTGTTTTTCCAGCCGGTTCAGCGTGCGCAGCAAGGTGCTCTTGCCCGAGCCCGAGGCGCCGATGATCACGGCCACTTCGCCAGCGTTGAAATGGGTGCACACGTCGCGCAGCACATGAGCCGCGCCGAAGTGCTTGTTGACGTTGTCGACCGTGATCAACGGCCCGGCTTTTTCGGGTGCGGCGACGGCGTTCATGCGACCCGGCCCTCCACGTCGAAGCGGCGTTCCACCGCGTTCGAGATCTGCGTCAGAACGGTCGTCAGCAGCAGGTAGATCGTCGCCGAGGTCAGCAAAATCGGCAGCGGCTGAAAGGTCGCGGCCTGAATGCGGTTGCCGACGTTGGTGAGCTCGACCACGCCGATCGCGTAGGCGAGCGAAGAATCCTTCAGCAACGCGACGATGTTGTTGACGAGCGGTGGCAACGAGATCTTGAAAGCCTGCGGAAAGGTCACGTCGATGAAGGTGAACCACGGCGACAGCCCCAGCGAGCGCGCCGCCTCGACCTGCCCTTTCGGCACCGCGAGCAGGCCGGCGCGGATCGCCTCGGCGTTGTAGGCGCCGACGTTCAGGCTCAGCGCCACGCAGGCCGAGGCGAAGTCGCTGAGCTGCAGGGCCGGGATCAGCACCGGCAGCGCGAAGTACACGAACAGCACCTGCACCAGAAGCGGCGTGCCACGAATGATCCAGATGTAGACACCGGCCACCCAGCGCAAAGGCGGGAAGCGCGAGGTCTTGCCCAGCGCCGCGAGCACACCGATCAACACGCCGGCCACGGCCGCCACGGCCGTGAGCTCGACGGTCACACGCGTGCCTTCGGCGAAATACTGCGCGTTGTTGCCGATCGGCTCGGGCGCCCACGACATCGGGATCGCCATCAGCCACAACATCAACACCAGCACCACACCGGCCGCCGCCATGGTGGCCGAGCTGCGCTGCTGGCGGCCCCAACGCGCGGGCCACACATGAAACGATCGTTGACTCACGGCTTCAGGCTCGTGTGTTCAGCGGGCGCCGATCAGATCACTTGCAGCGAATGTCTTCGTCGAACCACTTCTTCGAGATCGCGGCGTAGCTGCCGTCGGCCAGGATCGCCGCGAGCGCCTTGTTGACCTCGCCGGCGAGCGAGGTGTTGCCCTTGCTCACGGCCGAGGCGATGCGCTCGACGAAGAGGAAGTCGCCCATCTTCATGCCGGCACTCGGGCTGGCAGCGAGCGAGGTCTTGGCGACGAAGCGGTCGGTCACCCAGGCGTCGACGCGGCCGGTGATCAAGGCGGCCCGCGCGTCGGTGTCTTGCGGGAAGTTCTTCATCTCCTTCACGCCGGCGAGCTTCTTGACGTTGTCGAGGTAGGTCGTGCCGGTCTGCACCGCCACGGTCTTGCCGTTCAGGTCGGCGGCGGTCTTGATGGCGTCGCTCTTGCTGATGATCACGCCGCCCGAGCAGTAGTGCGGGTCGGTGAACGTGA
>JANXWV010000145.1 GCA_025350965.1 Rhizobacter sp. | reverse complement strand
CACCGCCTCGGCGACGCGCGCCTCGGCGATGTAGAGCTGCGCGGCGTGCTGAAAGGGGTTGCCCCACGAGTCGACGGCGGCGCGACGCATCGACTCGGAGAGGTAGCGCTCGGCGTCGTCGAAGCGGAACACCGCGAGCGACGCCTCCGACGCGTTCGCGTACTCGATCTGTCCGCCCGAGGAGCGCTCGTTGCGCGCCGCCGGCCGATAGTTGTTGTCGGCGCTGCGCGCGCCCTTGGCCTGCGGCTTCGTGTCGAGCTTCATCGTGAGCGCGATGCGCTGGCGCGCCAGGTCGACCTCCACCACCTTCACCTTCACGATGTCGCCGGTCTTGACCACCTCGCGCGCGTCGGTGACGAACTTGTTGGAGAGCTGGCTCACGTGCACCAGGCCGTCCTGGTGGACGCCCAGGTCGACGAACGCGCCGAACTGCGCCACGTTGCTCACGGTGCCTTCCAGCAGCATGCCGGGCTGCAGGTCCTTGATGTCTTCCACGCCGTCGTTGAAGCGCGCCACCTTGAAGTCGGGGCGCGGGTCACGCCCCGGCTTTTCCAGCTCTGCGAGGATGCCGCCCACCGTAATCACGCCGAACTTCTCGTCGGCGAACAGCTCGGGGCGGAGCGACCGGATCACGTCGCTTCGGCCCATCACTTCGGCAGCCGGCTTGTTGACGGCCGCGAGCAGGCGTTCCACCAGCGGGTAGGTTTCGGGATGCACGCCCGATTGATCGAGCGGGTTGTCACCACCACGAATGCGCAGGAAACCGGCGCTCTGTTCGAAGGTCTTGGCACCGAGCCCGCTCACGTCGAGCAGCTGCTTGCGCGAGCGGAACGCGCCGTTCGCATCACGCCAGCGCACGATGCTTGCAGCCACCGCGCCCGACAGGCCCGACACGCGCGACAGCAGCGGCGCCGAGGCGGTGTTCAGGTCCACGCCCACGGAGTTCACGCAGTCCTCGATCACGGTGTTCAGGCTCTTCGCCAGGTCGCTCTGGTTCACGTCGTGCTGGTACTGGCCCACGCCGATGCTCTTCGGTTCGATCTTCACCAGCTCCGCCAGCGGGTCTTGCAGGCGCCGCGCAATGCTGACCGCACCGCGCAGCGTCACATCCAGGTCGGGCAGTTCCTTGCTCGCGTACTCGCTGGCCGAGTACACCGACGCACCGGCCTCGCTGACGACCACCTTCTCGATGTGCGTGCCGGGTGCGAGCTGTTGAATGCGCTTGATCAGGTCGGTTGCCAGCTTGTCGGTCTCGCGGCTGGCGGTGCCGTTGCCGATGGCGATCAGGTTCACGCCGTGCGCAGCGCACAGGCGCCCGAGCGAATGCAGCGACCCTTCCCAGTCACGGCGCGGCTCGTGCGGGTACACGGTGTCTGTCGCCAGCACCTTGCCGGTCGCATCGACCACCGCCACCTTGCAACCGGTGCGAATGCCGGGGTCCAGGCCCAGCACCACGCGCGGGCCGGCGGGTGCGGCGAGCAGCAAGTCGCGCAGGTTCTCGGCGAACACCTTGATCGCGACGCGCTCGGCCTCTTCGCGCAGGCGGCTGAACAGGTCACGTTCCAGGCTCAGGCTCAGCTTGACCTTCCAGGCCCAGGCGATGCACTTGCGGATCAGGTCGTCGGCCGGCCGCGCGCGGTGGCTCCACTTCAGGTGCAGGGCGATGCGGCCTTCGGCGAGCGACTGGGGCTTGGTGCCTGTGGTGGTGCCCGTGCCGACCGACGGCTCGTCGAGCACCAGCTTCGCATCGAGCAGTTCCAGCGTGCGGCCGCGGAACACCGCGAGCGCGCGGTGCGACGGCACGCGGGCAATCGGCTCGTCGTACTCGAAGTAGTCGCGGAACTTGGCGTGGTCGGGGTGCTCGCCGTCTTTGCCAGCGAGCAGGCGGCTCTGGAACAGGCCTTCGCTCCACAACCAGTCGCGCAGGGTGCGTACGAGCATCGGGTCTTCGGCCCAGCGTTCGCTCAAGATGTCGCGCACGCCGTCGAGCACGGCGTGTGCGTCGGCGAAACCGGCCTCGGCGTTGATGCAGGCGGCGGCTTGCACGAGCGGGTCGAGCGACGGGTCGGCGAACAGCGCATCGGCCAGCGGCTCGATGCCCGCTTCGCGCGCGATCATCGCCTTGGTGCGGCGCTTGATCTTGAAGGGAAGGTAGAGGTCTTCGAGGTCTTGCTTGGTGGCCGCGGCGTCGATGGCCGCGCTCAGTGCGGGGGTCAACTTGCCTTGCTCATCGATGCTCTTGCGCACTGCAACGCGCCGGTCTTCCAGCTCACGCAGGTACGACAAGCGGGCTTCGAGTTCGCGCAGTTGAATGTCGTCGAGGTTGTCGGTCGCCTCCTTGCGGTAGCGAGCGATGAAGGGCACCGTGGCGCCCCCGTCGAGCAGCTCGACAGCGGCGTTGACCTGGGCCGGGCGAACCTTCAGTTCGGCGGCGATCTGCAGAAGAATCTTGTCCACGGGCGGGGCCGCGAGCGGCTTGAAAAACGGAGCGGCGCAGTGTGCCATACGCTCCTTGATTGGCCCTTCATCGCGGCCTGCCCTCACCCCAACCCTCTCCCAGGGGGAGAGGGAGCAACTCCAAAGAACGCTCTGAGTGACCCTGCCCGGTGTTGGAAAGTCTGAGCTACCTGGCCGGTGCCGACGCCGCCGGATCGGCCGGCTTGGTCTCGACGGTCACGGTCTCACGGAAGATGCCGCCTGCCTCGACGCTGCCATTCGTGGTGCCGGCACCGCGCATGCGCGCGCGGCAGTCGGCTGCCTCGTCGCCCGTGAGCACGTCGCAGCGCTCGCGGGCATTGCGCCGGTACTTCGCGTCACCGTCGTTGAGCCGCCCACGGCGTGCCTCGTCGCGCGCGGCACCGGCTTCCTTCAGGCAGGTGGCGCGGTCCTGGTTCGACATGCCGTTCATGCAGGCTGCGCGGTCCTTGATGTAGCGCGCCTGAATGTCCGAGGTGTCCGATGCGGGCGCGGCCTTGGCTGCGTTCGCGGCGTGCGCGCCGCCGAGGGCGAGGCCCAGCAAGGCGGTTGCCACGCAGTTGCGCAACAGGCTCTGCCCACAGGCGGGTGAAATGGCGTGCATGGTCGTCTCCTCGTGTCGGTTGAACGTGCAGACACTCTGCGGCGCCGCGCTCGTGCGCCGCGTCGGCCGACACCGACCACCGCCGCCGATTCAGCCGATATGGCTGTAGGACGCCGCCCGCACTACGGCGACCGCACTACGCCGGCCGCACTACGCCGGCCGCATCACGCCGCGCGCCGCTGCGGCGCCGCTGGCGAAGCACGCCGTCAGCAGGTAGCCACCGGTCGGGGCCTCCCAGTCGAGCATTTCGCCAGCGCAATGAACGCCGGGCGCGGCGCGCAGCATCAAGCCGTCGTCCATGGCCTCGAAGCGCACGCCGCCGGCACTGCTGATCGCCTCATCGATGGGCCTCGGGGCGGCCAA
The DNA here is from genome assembly GCA_025350965.1 of Rhizobacter sp. Classification (GTDB taxonomy): domain Bacteria; phylum Pseudomonadota; class Gammaproteobacteria; order Burkholderiales; family Burkholderiaceae_C; genus LMDS01. The sequence continues at coordinate 30,768 of JANXWV010000145.1, read as the reverse complement.
GGTCAGAGGCAAGGCCTTGATCGCGGTGGCCAGCAGAAGCGGGTCGGCCAGGGTGGTGCGCGGCAGCAGTTCGTGCAACAACGCGGCCTTGACGCCGTCGATGCCGAGCCGGCTCTTCAGGTGCGTGGCCAGCGAGCGCGCACCGCGCGGGCGCGCCACTTCGTCGTGCACGAACTGCGCGCTGCGCCCGGGCTGCAGGTCGATGACAACCTGCGCTCGGCCGGTGGCGGCAATCGTGTCACGTGCGATGGCTGAAGCGGCATAGATCAGGCTGCCTTCGACACCGCCTTCGGTGATGACGAACTCGCCCGCTTGCGCGAACGCGCGCCCGTCGGTGGCGTTGATCGACAGCGCCACCGTCTTCATCGGGTGGCCGGCGAAACGGCTGCGAAAGTATTCGCTCCAGCCGGGCGCGGGTTCGCCGTCGGAAGTGAGGCGCACCACGTCGAAGCCGCAGTTCGACGGCTGCAACGGCGCCACATCGACGCCACGCTCGGCGAGCCACGGAAGCCACGCGCCATCAGAGCCGAGGCGTGCCCAGCTGCCGCCGCCGAGCGCAAGTACGACAGCCTCGAACGTGTGCGCGGCCTCGCCGTTCGGCGTGGCGAAGCGCAATGCGCCGTTGCTGCGCCAGCCGAGCCAGCGGTGCCGCATGTGAAAGCGCACGCCCGCCGCACGCAGGCGGTGCAGCCACGCGCGCAGCAGCGGCGCGGCCTTCATGTCGGTCGGGAACACGCGGCCAGAGCTTCCGATGAAGGTGGCCACGCCCAGGCCCTGCGCCCACGCTCGAACCTCGGCCGGGCCGAAGGCGCGCAGCATCGGCTCCAGCGCCGCATGGCGTTTGCCATAGCGGGCCACGAACGCGTCGAAGGGCTCGCTGTGCGTGAGGTTCAAACCGCCCCGGCCGGCGAGCAGGAACTTGCGGCCCACCGAGGGCATGGCATCGAACAGGTCGGCCTGCACGCCGCCTGCGGCCAGCACCTCGGCCGCCATCAGCCCCGCCGCACCGCCACCGACGATGGCCACGCGGAGTGTCGGAGGTGCGGCGGGCGTCATCATGGGGCGCGCAGTGTGGCACAGGCGGTGGCCGTAAGAAGCCGGCGCCGTGGGCGACAGAGCCGGAGAGCACACGCCCCGAGGAGCATTCATGTTCACCCAACCGCCAACCCCCATCGCCGCCACGCTGCTGGCGGTTGCATCGCTCGCCACGGCATCGGCGCAGGCCGCCGGCCTGTGCAGCGCACGCAGCAGCGCAACCATCACGCCGGTGGTCGAGCTCTACACCTCGGAGGGCTGCAACTCGTGCCCGCCGGCGGACCAGTGGTTGTCGCGCGTGAAGGCTGAGCCCGGCGTCGTGGCGCTCGCCTTCCATGTCGACTACTGGGACCGCCTGGGCTGGAAAGACCGCTTCGCGAGCCCAGCCTACACGCAGCGCCAGACGCAAACGCAAGCCGGCAGCGGCGCGCGCTTCAGCTACACGCCGCAGGTGCTGTTCGACGGCGCCGACCGGCCGGACTGGCCGAGCCTGAACGTGGCCGCCGCAGCGAAACGAAGCCGCAGCGCCGCGCCGGTCGACGTGACCCTGATGCGCGACGGCTCGCACTTCAGCGCCAGCGTCGCGGCCCTGCCCGGCGCCCCCGCGCGGCTGGCCGCCTACTGGGCCGTGACCGAGCAAGGCCATGTGTCGAACGTGAAGGCCGGCGAGAACAACGGCGTGACGCTGAAGCATGACTACGTGGTGCGCGAGTACCGCCCGGTGGCCGCCTGGCAGGCCAAGGCCGACGCACCGGCGGCGCTGCAGTTCGATGCCGCGCTGCCGGCCGATGCCGAGCACCCACGCGAGGTGAACCTGGTCGTCGTCAACGCCGACACCGGGCGGCCGGTGCAGGCGCTGAAGATCGGCTGCTGAGCCGGCTGTTATCGGCTGTAAAGCCGGCCGGTCACTCCGCCCGCAACTGCGCCTTCAACTGCTCGCCCAGCTCGGGCTTGTGCGCGAACGGGTCGGTCGGGTTGCGCTGGGTCATGATGTCTTCGAGCCGCGTTTGCACCGTGGCCAGTGCCCTCGGGTGGCTGTACACGTAGAAGCGCCTCTCGGCGACGGCGTCGAACACGAACTGCGCCACCTGCGCCGCGCTGACCTTGCCGCTGCCCACCGCCTTGTCGCTCATCGCCTGGCCGATGAGCTGGCTGCGCGTGGGCTTCGCGTCGTCCTGCAACTCGCCGGGCCGGTTGCGGTGGCTCTTGGTGATGCCGGTGGGCACGAAGAACGGGCACAGCACCGACGCGCTGATCTGGTCGGTGACAAGGCGCAGGTCTTGGTACAGCGTTTCGCTCAAGGCCACCACCGCGTGCTTGCTGACGTTGTAGACGCCCATGTTCGGCGCGTTCAGCAGGCCCGCCATCGACGCGGTGTTGGTGATGTGGCCCTCGTAAGCCGGGTCGGCCTTCGCGGCGGCCAGCATCATCGGCGTGAACACGCGCACGCCGTGGGCCACGCCCATGATGTTGACGCCGATGACCCACTCCCAATCTTTGACGGTGTTCTCCCAGATCAGGCCGCCCGCGCCGATGCCGGCGTTGTTGAACACGAAGTGCGGCGCACCGAAGCGCGTCAGCACGGCGGCGCCCAAGGCCTCGACCTCGGTGGCCTTCGACACGTCGAGCCGGTGGGCCAGCACCGGCGCGCCGAGCGCGGTGATTTCGGCGGCAGCCGTGTCGAGCGCGTCTTGTTGCACGTCGGCCATCACCACGTTCATGCCCAGGCGGGCGGCGATGCGGGACGTCTCCAGGCCGAAGCCGGATGCCGCGCCGGTGATGACGGCCGTGCGGCCTTGGAAGGTCTTCATGGTGAGCGTGCTTTCGTTGAATCGTGTTGAAGTGCGTTGAACCGCTTGAATCGCTTGAAACGGCAATCAGGCGGGTTGAGTCTTCTTGATCTGGAACGCGAGCCGTGGGAAGTGCACATGTAACCGGCCTGCCCGCTCGTCCGTGCGTGCAATCACGGCCTCTTCACGGCCCAGGCCGACGAGTTGACCGGCAACCGGGTCGTGCGCGTAGTCGCTAGGCGTGATGGTCACTTCATCGCCCAGCGCCAGCCCGGGCTCGGCCTCGAACGACGTGGCCGCTGACGTGCCGCCGGCCGCAGCCGCGATGGCCTGCGCGCTCGTCATCTTCTCGGGCCGCCCGTGGCCAAAGGCCTGGATGCGCGCGTACCAGGCGCACACCTTCGTGAAGGGCTCCAGCACCGTCGCGATCGGCGGCGCCAGGCGGATGAACCAGACCGACTGCGCGGCCGAGAAGTCGGCAATGCAGGGCACAGCGCCGAGCAGGAACGGCCGGCCATCGGCGAGCAACGCTTCGAGCCGCGCGAGTTGCGTCTGCACGTGCGCTGCGCCGTCAGTCGGCGTGGGGCGCTTGAAGTTCGGGTTCATCGCTGCGCGGTCGGCGCCGAAGGCCTTGAGCATCTCGGGCGTGGCGGCGGCCAGCACGTGGCCGATGGCGGCGGGTTGCATCGTGAACGGCACAGCCGACCAGAACAGCGTGGTGTCGGCCCACTGCGCCACGATCTCGGCCAGGCCCTGGGTAGCGGCCGGGTACAGCGGCGGCTGGGGGTGGAGTTGGTCGATCACGCGGCACATCAGCGCGGTGTCGCAGTACACGTCAGCGCCGATCTGCATGAACGGCGTGCGCCGGTAGCCCCCGGTCAGCGCCACCACGTCCGGCTTCGGGTTGATGGCCGGCACGATGACCGACTGCCATGCCATGCCCTTCATGCCGAAGATGAGGCGGACCTTCTCGGAGAACGGGGAGTTGGGGTAGTGGTGGAGGATGAGGTTGGGCATGGCGTTTTGTCTCGTTTAGGCTTCTTTGCGGGATCGTTCAATTGAGCGGCGGACCGAAACCGTGGGGCCGCGTGTGGGGCGCGCGCTCAACGGCCTGAGCTAACTCTCACTGGCGCCGATTGACGCCAACACATCTTGGCTCGCTACCGAAGCCAGCAGAGATTCGAATCGGGAGACCACCTCCCGCGCCCAATAGACCTTGCCCTTGATCACGAAAGAGATGTCTTTGAACTCCGTGCTGGCGCACTCGACGAACGCCTCGCTGCCGATGGTGACGTTTGACCCTCGCAACTGTTGCTTGGCGAAGGGCATCCGAAGTTCCGCAATCTCCGACTTGACCGCGCCGACCCGCTCATTCAGATTTGGAGAGAGCGACTTTTGGTGCTTGCTCAAAACCCGGACGACCTCAGGTGCGTCAAGGACCCAAAGCCAGAACAGCACACTGGTACTGGGTGTCCCGGCGTTAGACGTTGTGGCCGACCAGCGCGTCAAGCACCTCATGGGTTCGCGTGTTCACGGCGTGCTCGTTGCGCTGCCCGTTAGCTTTTTACCAGCGCGTGACACCCGCGCGCTACACCAGCTTGACGATCTGCTTGCCGAAGTTGCGGCCTTTCAGCAAACCGAGGAAGGCCTCGGGCGCAGCCGCCAAACCTTGGGCCACGCTCTCGCGGTACTTGAGCTTGCCGGTGGCAACCATCGTGCCCAACTCCTTCAGCGCTTCGGGCCACACCGCCATGTGTTCGCTGACGATGAAGCCTTCGATCATCAAACGCTGGGTGAGCAGCAGTTGCGGGTTCTTGAGCGGAATGGGCTCGCCGTCGTAGCCGCTGATCATGCCGCACAGGGCGACGCGGCCGAAGGCGTTCATGCGCGAGAGCACCGCCTCGAAGACCGGGCCGCCGACGTTCTCGAAGCAGCCGTCCACGCCGTCGGGCGTGGCTTCCTTCAGCGCGTTGTAGAGCGCCTTGGCATCGGCCTGCGCCTTGTAGTCGACGCAGGCATCGAAGCCCAGTTCATCGACCACGTACTTGCACTTCTCGGCCCCGCCGGCGATGCCCACCACACGGCAGCCGCGCGCCTTCGCCAACTGACCCACCGCGCTGCCGACCGCGCCGCTGGCGGCGCTGACCACCACCGTCTGCCCGGCCTTCGGCTGAATGATCTTGATGAGGCCGTACCACGCCGTGACACCCGGCATGCCGACTGCGCCGAGGTAGGCCGACAGCGGGATGTGCGTGGTGTCGACCTTGCGCATCGTGCCCGGCACGCCGGCATCGACCACGCTGTAGTCTTGCCAGCCACCGAAGCCGACGACCTTGTCGCCGACTTGATAAGCGGGGTGCTTCGACGCCACCACTTCACCCGCCGTGCCGCCCTGCATCACCGCGTTCAGCGGCTGCGGCGTGGCGTAGCTCTTGGCGTCGTTCATGCGGCCGCGCATGTACGGGTCCAGGCTCATGAAGTGGTGGCGCACCAGCACCTGGCCGTCCTTCAGTTCGGGCACCGGTACTTCGACGAGGTTGAAGTTCTCGACCACGGCCTCGGGTGCAGGGCGCGAGACGAGGTGGAGCTGGGCGTTGGTCAGTGGCATGGGGAACCCTTGTGGTTGAGATGGAGCGTTCAGCGGAGGCATTCAGTCGGAGGCATCCTGCCGGTGGATCTTCTTGCCGCCCGCAGGCAGGCCTTTCAAATACTTGAACGTGCCGGTCGCGTGGGCCACGATCAGGCCATGCGGGTCGACCACGCGGGCGTCGCAGAACGCCATCGACGCACTGCGGTGCAGCAGCGTGCCGGTGGCCAGCAGGCGGCCGAGGCCGGGGCGCATGAAGCTTGTCTTCATCTCGACCGTGACCACGCCGTGCGATGTGGCATGGCCCGGTTGATTCGGGCTGCGCGCCGCTCCCGCCATGGCCACGTCGAGCAGCGTCATCAGCACACCGCCGTGCGCCACGCTCCACGAATTGGTGAGTTCGTCGCGCAGCGGTAGCGCAATCTCGGCTCGCCCGGCCTCGCACACGAGAAGCTCGAAACCTAGTAGCTCGACGAACGGAATGTGAACGGCGAATTCCATCGTGCGGCGCGCCGTGAAGGTCAGCCCGCGATGATGGCCGACACGCCGCCGTCGACCGGCAGCGTCTGCCCGGTGATGTGCTTGCCGGCTTGCGAAGCGAACAGCAGTGCCGCGCCTTTCAGGTCGTCGTCGTCACCCACGCGCAGCAGCGGGGCGTGCGCAGCCAGTGCTTCGGCGCCGAGGCGGTCGAACGTTCCTTTCGTCATCTTGCTCGGGAACATGCCGGGCGCGAGTGCGTTGACGTTGATGTTGTATTTGCCCCATTCACCGGCCAGCGTGCGCGTGAAGTTCACGACGGCCGCCTTGCTGGTGTTGTAGGCGAGCATGGTCATCTCCGGCGTGTTGCCGCCGAGGCCGGCGATCGACGCCAGGTTGATGATGCGGCCGCTGCGGCGCGGGATCATGCTGCGTTTGCCGACTGCCTGGCTCATCAGGAAGATGCTGCGAACGTTGAGGTTCATGACCTTGTCCCACGCGTCGAGCGGGTAGTCTTCCGCAGGCGCGCCCCAGGTGGCGCCAGCGTTGTTGACGAGGACGTCGACGTGGCCCATGCGTTCGAGCGTGTCGCTCACCACGCGGTCGATCTCGGCGGGCTGGCTGGCATCGGCCGCCACCCAGCGGGCGTCGATGCCCCGGGCTTGCAAGGTGGCGACGGCTTCTTCCAGGTCAGCGGCCTTGCGCGAGGTGAGCATGACCTTGGCGCCGGCTTCACCCAGGGCCTCGGCAATCTGCAGGCCCAGGCCGCGCGAGCCGCCGGTAATGACGGCGTTCTTGCCGGTGAGGTCAAAGAGTTTTTGGATCGGTGTGCTCATGGTCAGATGCTTTCAGGTCATGAATTCAAAGTTTCAGGGCTCGTTGCGCATGCGCGAGCGAACCCACACGAGCAGTGCGCCCAGGCCCACCAGCACGCCGCCGGTACCGGCAATGAGCCAGCCTGTAGGCGCGTCGGTTCGTTGCACTGCCAGGCCGATGCCCAGCACGGTCATGCCGCCGTACACGAGCACCCAGACCCAGGTTTCAACCTTGCGTGCGCTCATGGCAATGGCAGGCGAAACGGGTTTCAGAACCACGCGTCTTGCATGCTGCGGCAGGTGTCGTCACGCGTTTCCACCACCGCCAGCCACGCCGGAACCTTGGGCAACTCGTAGTGGAAGAAGTACTGGCAGGCCGCCAGCAGGCCGGCGTGCATCGGCGCGTGGGTGGGCGGGGTTTGCGAGTTCAATCGAGCCTGGGCGCACAGCGCCACGTCCAGCCACATCCAGGCCAGCACGGTGTGGCCGAAGGCCTGCAGGTAGGGTGTGGCATTGGCCAAGGCCGCCTCGGGCTCGCCGGTAGACCAGGCTGCATGCGTGGCGGTGACGAGGTGGTCGAGCTGGGCGGCCAGTGCATCCGCATGCGCAGCCAGTGAGGGGATGCCGCGCGCACGCGCCACCGTGTCGCCGACCTTCATCACGACCAGCGCCAGGCCCGCGCCCTGCTGCATGACCACCTTGCGGCCCAGCAGGTCGAGGCCTTGAATGCCGTGCGTGCCCTCGTGGATCATGTTCAGGCGGTTGTCCCGCCAGAGCTGCTCGACCGGGAAGTCCCGCGTGTAGCCATAACCGCCATGCACCTGAATCGCCAGGCTGTTCGCTTCCAGGCACCACTCGCTCGGCCAGCTCTTGGCGATGGGCGTGAGCATCTCCAGCAGCAGCGCCGCTTCGGCCGACGCGGCCGCGTCGCCGGTGTGCTGTTCGTCCACCAACTTCGCGCAATAGAATTCGAGTGCGAGCGCACCTTCGCAGTAGCTCTTCTGCGCGAGCAGCATGCGCTTCACGTCGGCGTGCTCGATGATGGCAATCTGCGGCTGGGTGGCGTCCTTGCCGCCTACGCCCATCGGCCGGCCCTGCGGGCGGGTTCGGGCGTAGTCGAGCGACGCCTCGAAGCCCGCGTAGCCGATGACCGCAGCGCCCAGGCCGACAGCGATGCGTGCCTCATTCATCATGTGGAACATGCAGCGCAGGCCTTCGTGCGGCTTGCCGACGAGGTAGCCGATGGCGCCGCTGCCGGCACCATCGAGCCCGCCGCCGCTGCCGCCCCGCACCGGGAACTTGCCCTCGCCGAAGTTGAGCAGCGTGTTCGGTATGCCGCGGTAGCCGAGCTTGTGGTTCAGGCCAGCCAGCGCCACATCGTTGCGTTCGCCAGTGAGCTGGCCGTGCGCGTCAACCAACTTCTTCGGCACGATAAAAAGAGAAATGCCTTTCGTGCCGGCGATCAACTTTCCGTCGGGCCCGGGAATCTTGGCCAGCACGAGGTGCACGATGTTTTCGGTGAGCTCATGCTCGCCGTTGCTGATCCACATCTTGTTGCCGCGCAGGCGGTAGCGTGGGCCGAGCGGGTCGCTCTCGGAACCGTTGCCGTCGGGCACGGCGCGCGTGACCACGTCTGACAGGCTGGAGCCGGCCTGCGGCTCGCTCAGGCACATGGTGCCGGCGAAGCGGCCCGAGAACTCGTTCGCTGCGAACACCTGCTGCTGCGACGGCGTGCCATGCGCCATCAGCAGGTTGGCGTTGCCGCTGGTCAGCATGCCGCCGCCGCCGATGCCGATGCCGGCCTTCGAGAAGAAGCTGTTCGCCGCCATCTCGACGACGCAGGGCAGCTGCATGCCGCCCAGTTCGTAGTCTTGCGCCGCCGCGAGCATGCCGGATTCGGCGTAGGCCTTGGCCGCGTCATGGCTGGCCTGCGGCAGGTGGACCCGCTCGCCGTCGAACCACGGCTCTTCAACGTCGGACAGACGCGAGAACGGTGCGAACTTCTCGCGTGCAATGCGCTCGCAGGTGTCCATCACCTGCGAGAAGGTCTCGCGGGAATGATCAGCAAAGCGCGCGCGCGTTTGCAGCGACTCGACATTCAGCCAGTCGTAGAGCAGGAAGTCGGTGGTCTGGCGGTAGGTCATGGTGCTGTGGGGGCGAGGTTCGTCAAAGCACCTCGAACACACCCGCTGCGCCCATGCCGCCGCCGATGCACATGGTCACGACCACGCGTTTGGCACCGCGGCGCTTGCCTTCTATGAGCGCGTGGCCGGTCAGGCGCTGGCCGCTCACGCCGTAGGGGTGGCCGACCGCAATGGCGCCGCCGTTCACGTTGAGCTTGTCCATCGGAATGCCCAGCGTGTCGGCGCAATACAGCACTTGCACGGCAAAGGCTTCGTTGAGTTCCCAGAGGTCGATGTCGGCCACCGTGAGGCCCAGCTTCTTCAGCACCTTGGGCACGGCGAACACCGGGCCGATGCCCATTTCATCGGGCTCGCAGCCGGCCACCGCGAAGCCGAGGAAGCGGCCAAGCGGCTTGAGGTTGCGCTTGGAAGCAAGCGCCTCGTTCATCACCACGCAGGCGCCGCCGCCGTCGCTGAACTGGCTCGCGTTGCCGGCCGAGATCAGGCCGCCGGGCAAGGCCGAGCGCAGGTCCTTGATGCCGTCGTACGTGGTTCCGGCGCGAATGCCTTCGTCGGCGCTGATCGTGACTTCCTTGGTGCGCAGGCCCATCACCGGGTCGGCCACACCGGCCATGACGGTGCAGGCGATGATCTCGTCGGTGAACTTGCCCGCAGCAAGGGCGGCAGCAGCGCGTTGCTGGCTGCCGGCGCCGTAGTGGTCCATGCGCTCGCGGCCGATGTTGTAGCGCTTGGCCACCTGCTCTGCCGTTTGCAGCATGTTCCAGTAAATCTCGGGCTTGTGCTCCACGAGCCACGGGTCGGCACCCATGTGGCGGTTGGCTTCGTTCTGCACGCACGAGATGCTCTCGACGCCACCGGCCACGATCACGTCGGACTCGCCGGCGATCACGCGCTGGGCGGCCATCGCGATGGTCTGCAGGCCGCTGGAGCAGAAGCGGTTCACCGTCATGCCGCTGGTCGTGACCGGCAGCCCGGCGCGCAGCGCGATCTGGCGCGCGATGTTGCTGCCGGTGGCGCCCTCGGGCGTGGCGCAGCCCATGATCACGTCATCGACCTCAGCCGCCTCGATGCCCGCCCGCTCGACGGCGGCGCGTACCGCGATGCCGCCGAGCGTGGCGCCGTGCGTCATGTTGAAGGCGCCCTTCCAGCTCTTGGCAAGAGGGGTGCGGGCGGTGGAAACGATCACGGCGCTGGTCATGGGGTTCTCTCCTGAAATGGACGGGTGGGGCGCGCGGCTCAGGTGCTGAGTGCGGCGGTGTAGATGCTGTTGCGGGGCTGCGCGAAGACGCGCCGCACCATCGGCTCGAACTCGCTCATCGGCAAGGTCTCGGCGTTCGCATCGAAGGCCGGGTTGTCGTACTGGTCGCAGAACTCGGCCGTGCGCTCGTAGTGCGCGTGGCCCTGGAACTGGTCGCGCAGGTCGCGGTTCATGCCGAGGTGATGGAAGAAGTAGTAGCCCTGGAAGATGCCGTGGTTCTGCACCATCCACAGGTTCGCATCGCTGACGAAGGGCTTGAGAATGGCGGCGGCAATGTCGAAGTGGTTGTACGTACCCAGCGTGTCGCCGATGTCGTGGAACAGCGCGCAGACCACGTATTCCTCGTCGCGCCCGGCGCGCAGCGCGTTGGTGGCGGTCTGCAGCGAATGCGTGTAGCGGTCGACCGGGAAGCCGCCGTAGTCGCCTTCGAGCACCTTCAGGTGGGCCATCAGCCGGTCGGGCAGCGTGCGTGCGAACGGCACATATTCGCCGACGATCTTCTGCCAGTCGCCCTGGGTGCTGTCTTCCATGCGGGTGAAGGTGGCGCGGTCGTTCATGGGAGGCTCCGAGTCAGGGCGCCGCTTGCGCGTTGCGCAGCAGCTGGTGATAGAACTGGATCATCTCGGCGTAGTTGGCGCTCGAGATGCGCTCGTTGGTGCCGTGAAAGCGCTTCAGGTCGTCGGGCCCGGCGCGCACCGGCGAGAACTTGTAGATGTTGTCGGCCACGCCCTCGAAGTGGCGCGAGTCGGTAGCGCCCAACATCAGGCCCGGCGCCACCACCACATCGGGGTGCAGTTCGCGCAGCGTGCGCGCGACCAGGCGAAAGCCCGGCACGTCGCTCGCCGCGACGCGCGATGCCTCGGAAAAGCCGGCCGCCTTGGCCACGCTGACACCGGCGTTGCCCACCACCTTGGTGACGTGCTCGACGACGGCGTCGCTGCTGTCGCCGGGCAGCAGGCGGAAGTTGACCGACGCATTCGCGCGGCCGGGCAGCACGTTGTCGGCATTGCCGGCGTTCATGACCGTGAGCGCGGTGGTCGTGCGCAGCATCGCATTCGTGCTGGCGGTCTTCTTCAACTGGCTTTCGACGACCGGGCCGAACAGCCACAGGTTCGACAGGAACACGCGGTTCAGGCCGTTCATCTCTGGCGCCAGTGACTCGAACATGTCTTTCGAGAGGCCACGGATCGCGAGCGGCATCTGCTTGTCTTCGAGCCGCGCGAGGCCGGCCGAGAGCATGCCGATGGCCGACACCTCGGCCTGCGGCGGCGGCATCGACGAATGGCCGGGCGTGCTTGACGCCGTGAGCTGCAGCGTGAGGTAGCCCTTCTCGGCCACGCCGACGAGCGCGGCGGGCCGGTCCAGGCCTTTGAGCACGCCTTCAGTGATGAGCAGGCCTTCGTCGACGATGAACTGCAAGCGCACACCGCGTTCCTTGAGCAGTTTGGCGATCTGCAGCGCGCCGCGCTGGCCGCCGATTTCTTCGTCGTCGCCGAACACGAGGTAGAGCGTTTGGCGCGGCGTGAAGCCGCTGGCTGCGAGAACCTCGACCGCTTCCATCATCGACATCAGGTTGCCCTTGTCGTCCCACGCGCCACGGCCCCAGACGAAGCCGTCTTTCACGACGCCGTCGAAAGGCGGCTGTTGCCAGTCGGCCTCGGTTCCGGGGGCGACGGGCACGACGTCCTGGTGCGCCATCCATGCGATCGGCGCTGCCTTCGGGTCGCTGCCGGGCCAGGTGTAGAGCAGGCCGAAGCGGCCCACCACCTCGCGCTTGAGCACGGCATGCGCCTTCGGGAAGCTCGACTGCAGAAGCGCGTGCAGGCCGGTGAACTCGGCCGCGTTCGCGTTCACGTCGGTCAGCGACGCGATGGTCTTGAGGCGCACTGCCGACGCGAGCCGTGCCGACGCGCCGGCGACGTCGAGCGCAACCGGCGCCACTGCCGCCGCGGCCACCTGCCGCGACGGCATGGTGATGGTCTTGATGCCCACCGCCAGCGCCAGCGCGAGGACCACGAGACCGATCAATGCGAGCAGCTTGCGCATGGGTGGCTTCGGTTGCGTGGCTTCGCGTGTGGGCTTCGCGTGTGAGCTTCGGGGCGCGTCAGCTGAAGCTCTTGACCTCGGCCGCCAGCTTTGCGAGCAGCGGCGCGGGTTGCCAGAACGCACCGTCGTCGAGCGGGTTCTGCGCGAAGCGCTTCATGGCGGCAGCCACGTTGAAGAGGCCCGCCGTGTCGGCGTAGCACATCGGCCCACCGCGGTGCAGCGGGAAGCCGTAGCCGGTGAGGTAGACCATGTCGATGTCGGACGCGCGCAGTGCGATACCTTCGTCGACGATCTTCGCGCCTTCGTTCACCAGCGCATAGACGAGCCGGTGCACGATTTCGTCGTCGCTGATCTTGCGCGGTGTGATGCCTAGATCGGCACGGTGCTTGTCGAGCATGTCGGTGACGACCTTGCTCGGGATCGCGTCGCGCTTGCCGGGTGCGTAGTCGTACCAGCCGGCGCCGGTCTTCTGGCCGAAACGGCCCAGCTCGCACAGCAGGTCGGCCGTCTTGGAGTAGCGCAGGTTCGGCTTCTCGAGGTAGCGGCGCTTGCGGATGTACCAGCCCACGTCGTTGCCCGCCAGATCGCCCATGCGGAACGGGCCCATCGCCATGCCGAACTTCTCCATGGCCTTGTCGACCTGCGCCGGCGTGCAGCCTTCTTCGAGCAGGAAACCGGCCTGGCGCGAGTACTGCTCGATCATGCGGTTGCCGATGAAGCCGTCGCACACGCCTGAGACCACGCAGGTCTTCTTGATCTTCTTGCCCAGCGCCATCACGGTTGCGAGCACGTCTTTCGCGGTGTGCTTGCCGCGCACGACTTCGAGCAGCTTCATCACGTTGGCCGGGCTGAAGAAGTGCGTGCCGATCACGTCTTGCGGGCGCTTGGTGAACGCGGCGATCTGGTCGACGTCGAGCGTGCTGGTGTTGCTGGCCAGAATGGCGCCGGGCTTCATCACTTCGTCAAGCGTCTTGAACACGGTTTCCTTCACGCCCATGTCTTCGAACACGGCCTCGATCACCATGTCGGCGTCTTTCAGGTCGGCGTAGTTCAGCGTGGTGGTCAGCAGCGCCATGCGCGCGTCGAGCTTGTCTTGCTTGAGCTTGCCCTTCTTGACCTGTGAGTCGTAGTTCTTGCGGATGATGGCCACGCCCTTGTCGAGCGCTTCCTGCTTCATCTCGAGCATCACGACCGGAATACCGGCGTTCAGGAAGTTCATGGCGATGCCGCCACCCATGGTGCCGGCGCCGATGACGGCGAGCTTCTTCACATCACGCACGGGCGTGTCGCCCGGCACGTCGGGGATCTTGGTCGTGGCGCGCTCGGCCACGAACGCATGGCGCAGCGCCTTGCACTCGGGCGTGACCATCAAGGCCATGAAGATCTCGCGTTCGAGCTTCATGCCGTCGTCGAACTTGAGCTTGAGCGAACCGGCCACCGCCTCGATGCACTTCAGCGGCGCGGGAAAGTTCTTCGACATGCCGGCCACCATGTTGCGGGTGAACTGCAGGTAGGCGTCGGCGTTCGGGTGGCTGACCTTCAGGGTGCGCACCAGCGGCAAGGGCCGGGCATCGGCCTTCTCGGCGGCGTAGGCCAGCGCACCGGCCATCAGGTCGCCGTCGATGATCTTGTCGAAGAGCTTCTGCCCCGGCAGTGCAGCCAGCATCTCGCTCTTCACCGGCTCGCCGCTGACGATCATGTTCAGCGCGGTCTCCACACCCAGCACGCGCGGCAAGCGCTGCGTTCCACCGGCGCCGGGGATCAGGCCGATCTTCACTTCGGGCAGCGCCACCAGCGCACCCGGTGCGGCCACGCGGTAGTGGCAGCCGAGCGCCAGTTCCAGGCCGCCACCCATGCACACGCTGTGCACCGCGGCGATCACGGGCTTGGTGCTGGCTTCCAGGGCGGCAATCACGCTCAGCAGGTTCGGCTCGGCGGTCGCCTTGGCGGAAGTGAACTCACGGATGTCGGCCCCGCCCGAGAACGCCTTGCCCCCACCGGTGATCACGATCGCCTTGACCGCAGTGTCGGCCAGCGCCTTGTCCAGGCCGGTGGTGATGCCCACCCGAGTTTCGTAGCCCAGGCCGTTGACCGGCGGGTTGTTCAGCGTGATGACGGCAACGTTGCCGTGGACTTCGTAGTTCGCGCTCATGGGAGGGCCCTCGAATGGTGGAAAAGGCAAAAAAGAACGGTCGTTCTATTCTATGCAGCAAAAGAAAACAGGCGCTGTCTCTGGTGCGACAGCGCCTGCATCTGCCGGGTATGGCGAAGCTTCTAGACTTCCAGCCACTCCTTGCGAATATAGGCGTCGGCACGCAGGGCTGCCGGAGTTCCTTCGAAGACGATGCTGCCGTGGCCCATCACGTAACAACGCTCGGAAATCTCCAGCGCAATGGTGAGCTTCTGCTCGACCAGCAGCACCGACACGCCGCGATCCTTCAGCGTCTTCAGGTACTGCGCAACAAGTTCCACGATCTTCGGCGCCAGGCCTTCGGTGGGCTCGTCGATCATGATGAGGTCGGGGTCGCCCATCAGCGTGCGGCACAACGTGAGCATCTGCTGCTCGCCCCCCGACAACACGCCGGCTTCGGTGTGCTCGCGCTCCTTGAGGCGGGGAAACATCTCGTACATGTCCTTGAACGACCAGCGTGGCGCAGTCTTCCCGCGCTTCTCGCCGAGTTGCAGGTTCTGGTGCACCGTGAGCTTGGGGAAAATGTCGCGGTTCTCGGGCACGTAGCCGATGCCCCGGTGGGCGATGTCGAAGGTGTGATGACCAAGAATTTCCTGGCCACGAAACTTCACCGAGCCCTCGCCAGTCACCAGGCCCATGATCGTCTTGACGGTGGTCGAGCGGCCGGAGCCATTGCGGCCGAGCAACGCGACGATCTCGCCTTCGCCGACACGCATGTCGACGCCGTGCAGGATGTGGCTCTTGCCGTAATAGGCGTTGAGTTCTTTGAGTTCGAGCATGTCAGTGACCCGCTTCCGCCGCTTGTGCATCGGCCAGCACCGAACCGAGGTAAGCCTCTTGCACCTTCGGGTTCGCGCGCACTGCATCCGGCACGTCGAAGGCGATGACCTCGCCGTACACCAGCACCGCGATCTTGTCCGCCAGGCCGAACACCACCCCCATGTCATGCTCGACCGTCAGCAGCGTCTTGCCGACCGTGACCTCGCGGATCAGTTCGATGAAGCGGCTGGTTTCGCTCTTGCTCATGCCGGCGGTGGGCTCGTCGAGCAGCACCACGTTCGCACCGCCGGCAATGGTGATACCGATCTCGAGCGCACGCTGCTCCGCGTAGGTCAGGTTCATGGCGAGGGTGTCGCGCTTGCGGTCGAGCTTGATCATTCGCATCAGCTTGTCGGCCTGCGCGTTGGCGTCGTCCAGGCCTGCCAGGAACTTCCAGAACGCGTACTTGTAGCCCAGCGACCAAAGCACACCGCAGCGAAGGTTCTCGAACACCGACAGCCGGCTGAAGATGTTGGTGATCTGGAAGCTGCGGGCCAAGCCCATGCGGGCGATCTCGAACGGCTTCATGCCGTCGATGCGCTGGCCGTTCAGCACGATCTCGCCGCTCGTGGGCCCGAAGCGCCCGCTGATGAGGTTGAACAGCGTGGACTTGCCCGCACCGTTCGGGCCGATGATGGCCACGCGCTCACCGGCCAGTACCGCCAGGTCGGCGCCGCGGATGATTTCGGTCTTGCCGAACGACTTGCGCAGGTTCTTCAACTCGATGGCAAAGCTCATGCCGCCTCCCGTGCGCGGATGGCTGCTTCGATCTCGCCCTGCACGTCGCCCCAGCGCACTGCGAACCGGCGGCGCGTGAACTCGAACAGCGCGAAACCGACACCCGCCACCGCCAGCGCGCCGACCCAAGTGGCCACCGACTTGGCGTCGAGGTCCACGCCCAGGAAGTGCAACACCGGACCCATGGCCTCGTTGAGTTGCAGGTGATAAACCATTTCGATCAGCGAGGCCACGCCGCAGAAGGTGACGACGGCGGTCAATGCCAGAAGCGCGTACCAGCCGAGCAGGCCGCGCAGCTTGCCGAACTTGGCAACTCGCAGGTTCATCATGATGAGGCTGGCAATGCCACCGGGCGCATACATCACCATCAGCAGGAACACGAGGCCGAGGTACAGCAGCCACGCCTTCGTGAACTCGGACAGCAACACGAAGGCAACGACCATGAGCACCGCGCCGATGATCGGGCCGAAGAAAAACGTGGCGCCACCGAGAAAGGTGAACAGCAGATAGGCGCCCGAGCGCGCCGCACCGACCACTTCGGCCGTGGCGATCTCGAAGTTCAGCGCGTACATGCCACCGGCCACACCCGCGAAGAAACCGGCGATGATGAACGAGATATAGCGGACCCGCTGCGTGTTGTAGCCGATGAACTCGACGCGCTCGGGGTTGTCGCGCACCGCGTTGAGCATGCGGCCGAGCGGCGTGCGCGTGAAGGCGTACATGCCGGCGGTGCAGACGATGGTGTAGAGCGCGAGCAGGTAGTAGACCTGGATCTGCGGCCCGAAGGTGATGCCACCGCCCTTGCCAACCACTCGATTCGCCGCGACCCCGGCTTCGCCACCGAAGAACTCCGGAATCATCAACGAGGCGGCGAACACCAGCTCGCCGATGCCGAGTGTGATCATCGCGAACGTGGTGCCCGACTTCTTGGTGGTGACGAAGCCGAACAGCACCGCGAAGCCCAGCCCGGCGATGCCGCCCACGAGCGGTATCAGGCTCACCGGCACCGGGAAGGTGCCCGCCCCGGCCGCCTTCAGCGCATGGATGGCGACGAACGAGCCCAGGCCCGAGTACACCGCGTGGCCGAAACTGAGCATGCCGCCTTGCCCGAGCAGCATGTTGAACGACAGGCAGGCGACGATGGCGATGCCCACTTGCGACAACATCGTGATGCCCAGGCCGCTGCTGAATACCAGCGGTGCTGCGAGCAGCACGGCGGCAAACAGCACCCAAACGGTCATGTCGCGCGCGCCGAGCGCGCCGTAGAGATTGGCCGATGAGGTCATGTCAGCCTTCCCGGGTGCCCATCAGGCCCTTGGGCCTGAAGATGAGGATCAGGACGAGAAACAGGTAGGGAAGGATCGGTGCCACTTGCGCCAGGGTCAGTTTCATCAAGGAGTTGTCGGCCGCCGCAGCACCGAGCGTGAAGCCCACCGACTTGAGCGCCGTCAAAACCGAATAGTCGAGCGCCACCGCGAAGGTCTGGATCACGCCGATCAGGACCGATGCGACGAACGCACCCGCGAGCGAGCCCATTCCGCCGACCACCACCACCACGAAGATCACCGAGCCCACGGTGCCTGCCATCGACGGCTCGGTGACGAAGGTGCTGCCGCCGATCACCCCCGCGAGACCAGCAAGGCCCGCGCCTGCACCGAACACCATCATGAACACGCGCGGCACGTTGTGGCCGAGCGACTCCACCATCTCGGGGTGCGTCAGCGCACTCTGGATCACGAGGCCGATGCGGGTGCGCGTGAGCATCAGCCACAGCGCCACGAGCATGACCAGGGCAATGAACATCATGAAGCCGCGCGTGGCCGGGAACGGCGAGCAGACGATTCGCACTGCGGCGTCGGCCGAAGCGCACATGGCCGCAGGGGCAGCGCCCCACAGCACGTGCATGCCGTCGATCGACGAGTTGACGAGCGTGAACAGCGGCCCGCGCAGCGCCTCGGGCGGCTGGAACTCGACCGCCGTGCGACCCCAGATCAATTGCACCAGCTCCAGCATCACGTACGACAGGCCAAACGTGATCAGCAGTTCCGGCACGTGGCCGAACTTGTGGACGCGCCGAAGGCAGTACTTCTCGAACGCCGCACCGAGGGCCGCCACGATCAGTGGCGCAATGAACAGCCCGGGCCAGAAGCCGACCACGCGGGTGATCGAATAGGCCACGTAGGCGCCGACCATGTAGAAGCTCGCGTGCGCGAAGTTGAGTACGCCCATCATGCTGAAGATGAGCGTCAGCCCCGAACTCAGCATGAACAGCAACAGCCCGTAGCTCAGGCCGTTGAGCATGGATATGGTGAAGAACTCCATCGTGTGCGGTTGGTCCGGTGGCGAGCGCGAAGGGTTCGCGGGGGTCGATGGGGGTGTCGTTGGACCGTGTCAAGGAGCAGTGCGGCAGACAGCTTCGGCGCCGCTGAAGAACAAGGCCCGACGAGTCAAGCTCGGTCGGGCCCTGCAGCCAGTGCGCGCGAACTCAGCGCTTGCTCAGGAACCGGTCGTCGGGCGCACCATCTGGCAGCTCGTCGGCGTGCTCGACACGTAGGGCTCGTAGGTGGCCACGGGCGCCAGCGTCATGCCGGTGTTCTCGGGCGAGTACGGGTACTTGGCATCGGCCTTTTGCCAGACCGTCATGTAGAGCGTCTGCTGCAGTTGGTGGTCGGCCTTGCGCATTTCGATCTCACCGCCGAACGCGCTCTTGACCTTCAAACCCTCGAGCGCGAAAGCCACCTTGACCGGGTCGGTCGACTTCGCCTTGACCATGGCGGCGCTCAGCGTTTCATAGATGCGGACGATCGAGCCGGTGTAGAAGTCGTCGTTGTTCTTGGCCTTGAACTCCTTCAGCCAAGCGTCCATCTGGCCACCCATGTTGTAGTGCACGTATGAGACCTGGTACACGCGGCCGGCGCCGTTGGTGCCAAGTGCCGCCGGCGTGCCGGTCACGCCGGTGTAGTAGGTGAAGAACTTGCCGGTGTACCCGCCTTCGTTGGCTGCCTTGACCAGCAGCGCAAGGTCGGAACCCCAGTTGCCGGTGATCACGCTGTCGGCCCCCGAAGCCTTGATCTTGGCGATGTAGGGCGCGAAGTCACGCACCTGCGCGAGCGGGTGCAGGTCTTCGCCGGCGATCTGGATGTCGGGGCGCTTGCGGGCCAGGTACTCTTTCGCGTAACGTGCCACCTGCTGGCCGTGAGAATAGTTCTGGTTCAACAGGTAAACCTTCTTCACGTCCTTCTGGTCTTTGATGAAGGTGGTCATGGCCTCCATCTTCATCGTGGTGTCGCCGTCGAAGCGGAAGTGCCAGAAGCTGCACTTGCTGTTGGTGAGGTCGGGGTCGACCGCAGCTTCGTTCAGGTAGACGACTTCTTTGCCGGGGTTGCGCTCGTTGTGCTTGTTGATCGCATCGATCAGTGCCGTGGCCACCGACGAGCCGTTGCCCTGGATCACGTAGCGAATGCCTTGGTCGATGGCCGACTTGAGCGCATTCAGGCTCTCGGTGGGGCTCAACTTGTTGTCGACGGCGATGATCTCGAACTTCACGCCCGCCGGGTTCGACGCGTTGAACTTCTCGGCGAAGAACTGCCAGCTCTTGGACTGGTTGGAACCCACGGGGCCCATCAAGCCGGTGAGCGGGTCGATCCACATCATCTTGACGGTCTGGCCGGCAAGGGGTTTGGCCTGCGCCAGAACGGTACCGGCACTGACCACCAAGGCAGCGCCGACGGTAAGCTGGCTGAAGGTGAACAAGCATCGGCTGAAAGGGCTGCGCGCGGTGGTCATGAAGGGGGTCTCCTGGGAGAAAAGTGATCGCGGTGAACGGTAACGGATGCGCGGCCTCGCAGTTACAGGGACTTCCCCGAAGCGCTGTCGCAGGCGGGACAGCACGCCACCCGCCCCGGGTTCCCCCTTTTGCCATTGAACTGCGGCCCCGCTGGCTACACTCAACCCGATGGGCACCATGGACATTCCGCGCACCGCACTCGTCGAACCCGGCAACGCCGATGCATCATCACAGCCAACGTGGCGCAATCGTTTCCACGGACTCGGCGAGGCCTTCTTCACCCCGTTACCACCCGAGCCGATGCCGAACCCGCACTGGGTCGCCACCAGCGCGGCGTGCGCGAGCCTTCTCGACCTGCCCGATGACTGGGCGCAGCGCGCCGACCTGAACGCGCTGAATGTCTTCAGCGGCAATGCGCTGTGGCCCGAAATGCGGCCGCTGGCCAGCGTCTACAGCGGGCACCAGTTCGGGGTGTGGGCCGGTCAGCTCGGCGATGGCCGGGCGCTGCTGCTCGGCGAGCTTGAAACACACGCAGGCCCGATGGAACTGCAGCTCAAGGGCGCCGGCCGCACGCCCTACTCGCGAATGGGCGACGGGCGCGCCGTGTTGCGCTCGTCGATCCGGGAGTTCCTGTGCTCCGAGGCGATGCACGCCTTGAACGTGCCCACAACGCGCGCCCTGTGCATCACGGGCAGCACACTGCCGGTGCGGCGCGAAGAGGCAGAGACGGCGGCGGTGGTCACGCGCGTGGCACCGAGCTTCATTCGCTTCGGCCATTTCGAGCACTTCGCGCATCACGCTGATGCCACTCACCCCGAGCGCTTGCGCGCGCTGGCCGATTTCGTGATCGACCACCACTTCCCGGCGAGTCGCGATTCACAACAACCGTACGCGGCGCTGCTGGAGCAGGTGGCACAACGCACCGCTGTGCTGATGGCGCATTGGCAGGCGGTGGGCTTTTGCCACGGCGTGATGAACACCGACAACATGTCGGTCCTCGGTCTGACCATCGACTACGGCCCGTTCGGCTTTCTCGATGCGTTCGACCCGGGTCACGTCTGCAACCACTCCGACCACCAGGGCCGATACGCCTGGGCGCGCCAGCCGAACGTGGGCTTCTGGAACCTGCATGCGCTCGGGCAGGCTCTCGCACCCTTGATCGAAGACTCGGACCAGGCGCTCGCCGCCATCGAAACCTTCAGGGCCACATTCGCCGATGCGCTCCTCGACCACTGGCGCGCGAAGCTCGGGCTGCAGGGCACCGAAGCCGGTGACCGCGAGCTGGCTGACGACCTGCTGCGCCGCATGGCGGCCGACGCCTGCGACTTCACGATCACCTTCCGCCGCCTCGCAGCGTTCGCAACGGCCGCGCGTAACCCCGCAGCGGGGCCCGACAACGCCAGCGTGCGCGACCTCTTCATCGACCGCGAGGCCTTCGATGCCTGGGCCCAGCGCTACGCCGCCCGCCTGCAGCGCGACGCCGGTGGCGCGTCGGGCCCCGAAGCCGACACCCAGCGCGCCTTGCGGATGAACCGCGTGAACCCCAAGTTCGTGTTGCGGAACCATCTGGCCGATGTCGCCATCCGACAAGCCCGCGCCGGTGACTTCAGCGAAGTCGAGCGCTTGCACGCGGTGCTCGCCCGACCGTTCGACGAGCAAGGCCGTGACGCAACGTTGCGCTACGCCGGCTTCCCGCCCGAATGGGCGAAAACCATCGAGGTGTCTTGTTCATCATGAGTCAGAGCGACCCCAAGCAACCCAAACCAGATCAGACCAAGCACTACGCGGTCAGCAAGTCCGAGGACGAGTGGCGCGCCCAGCTCGACCCGATGCAGTTTCAGGTCGCACGCCACGCCGCCACAGAGCGGCCGTTCAGCGGCAAGTACTGGGACCACTGGAGCAACGGCCAGTACAACTGCGTGGGCTGCGGCACACCGCTGTTCAAGTCCGACACCAAATTCGACGCCGGCTGCGGCTGGCCGAGCTACTTCGAGCCGGTCAATGCAGAGGTGATCGAACGCATCGTCGACAAGACCCACGGCATGGTGCGCGTCGAGGTGCGGTGCAACAAGTGCGGCTCGCACCTCGGCCACGTGTTCGAGGATGGGCCGCAGCCCACAGGCGAACGTTTTTGCATCAATTCCGCCGCGATAGACTTCGCTCCGAAGTAAATGAAGATCCTGCTCGATTTCCTTCCGATCATCCTGTTCTTCGGCATGTTCAAGTACGCCGAAGGCCATGCCGACTGGGCCGCGCGCTTCGCCAGCGAGCACTTCGGTTTCATCGTCTCGGGCGGTGTGGTCGGCACCGAGGAAGCGCCGGTGCTGCTCGCCACGCTGGTGGTCATCGTCGCCACCACCGCGCAGATCGCCTACCTGCTGGCACGCCGGCGCAAGATCGACATGATGTTGTGGATCACCTTCGTGCTGGTCGTGGTCCTGGGGGGCGCGACCGTGTGGTTCCACAACGCGACCTTCATCAAGTGGAAACCGAGCGTTCTGTACTGGGCCATGGGAGCGTCGTTCTGGATCAGCCAGACGGTGTTCAAGAAGAACCTGCTGCAAACGCTCATCGGCGACCAGCTCGAACTCCCTGCGCCAGTTTGGCGGCGCCTGAACGCCGCGTGGATCACCTTCTTCGGCCTGATGGGTGTGATCAACCTGTACGTGGCCTACACCTACTCCACGTCGACCTGGGCCACCTTCAAGGCCTTCGGTGCGACCGGGCTGATGCTGGTGTTCATGGTGGCGCAGGGCTTCTACCTGAACAAGCACCTGCTGCCCGAGGCCGCGCCGGGCGCGAAAGCCGGCGGCGCGCAAACTCCGGAATGACTGCGATGACCGATTCAACCCCAGCGGCCGGCGTTTCCGCCGATGACATTCGCACCACGCTGGCAGCCGCCTTGGCGCCCAGCGTGGTCGACGTTCAGGACGACAGTCATTTGCACGCCGGCCACGCAGGCGCCCGCGAAGGCCGGCACTTCAGCGTGCAGATCGTCAGCGAGCGGTTCACGGGCCTGTCACGCGTGGCGCGGCACCGGCTCGTCTATGATTGCCTCGGTTTGCTGATCCCACGCGGCATCCATGCCTTGGCGATCAATGCGAAGGCACCTTCGGAGCCCCGCGCGGCTTGATCTCCATCCACTTGTTTTCTCTGCCAGCCGGCGTGTGCATCGACTGCATCTTGCCCAGCGCCTGGCCCCACCCTCGCATTCCACTGAAAGGCACCTGCTCATGCTGAAGAAGAGTCTCATGGCGGCCAGCGCCCCTGCGCTGCTGCTCGCCACCCTGCTTGCGTTGCCGCTGGCTTCGCAAGCCCAGAACGTTGCCATCGTGAACGGCAAGGCCGTGCCCAAGGCGCGCGTCGACGCGTTCATCAAGCAGATCCAGGCCCAGGCTGCAGGGCAAGGCCAGCAGTTGCCACCCGACCTGGACCAGCGCGTGCGTGACAAGATCGTGATGGACGAGATCTTCTCGCAGGAAGCCGAAAAGCGCGGCCTCGCCGCAACGCCGGAATACAAGGTGCAGATGGAGCAGGCACGCCAGGCCGTGTTGATGCAAGCGCTGCTGTCGGACTACGCCAAGAAGAACACTGTGACCGACGCCGACTTGAAGGCTGAATACGACAAGTTCAAAGCCCAGTCCAGCGGCACCGAATACCGCGCGCGGCACATCCTGGTCGAGAAGGAAGACGAAGCCAAGGCGCTGATCGCACAGATCAAGGCCGGCGGCAACTTCGAAGAACTCGCCAAGAAGAACTCGAAAGACCCAGGCTCGGGCGCCAACGGCGGCGACCTCGACTTCGCCGCTCCCGGCTCCTACGTGCCGGAGTTCTCGCAGGCCATGGTCAAGCTCAAGAAGGGCGAGATGACGCAGGAGCCGGTCAAGTCGCAATTCGGCTACCACATCATCAAGCTCGACGACACGCGCGAAGCGCAGTTCCCGCCCTTCGACGAAGTCAAGCCGCAAATCAAGCAGCGCCTGGAGCAACAACGCCTTGCCGCCTTCCGCGACGAGGTGCGCGCCAAAGCGAAAACGGACTACAAGTTCAGCAATTGAACGCTGCGCTACTGTGGCAAGGTCGCCTGCGGCGACCTTGCTCGGCTATTTTTCCGACTCGGAATGTAGCCGCCCCGCCTCGATGCGCAGTTGCCGGTCGCAGCGCGCCGCGATGGCGCGGTCGTGGGTGACGAGCACGAGCGTCGTTCCGGACTCGCGGTTCAGGTCGAACATCAGCTTCATCACCGTCTCGCCGGTCGCGAAGTCGAGGCTGCCGGTGGGCTCGTCGGCCAGCAGCACCGCCGGTTGCACGACGAAAGCCCGAGCCAGCGCAACGCGCTGTTGCTCACCTCCGGAAAGCACCTTCGGGTAGTGGCGCAGGCGCTCGCCCAGGCCCACGCGCTGCAGCATCTCGGTCGCAAGCGAGCGCGCATCGCTGCGGCCTTGCAGCTCCAGCGGCAACATCACGTTCTCGAGCGCATTCAGGTTCCCGAGCAACTGGAAACTCTGGAACACGAACCCCACCTTCGCGGCACGCACCGCAGCGCGCGCGTCTTCGTCGATGGTGAAGAGGTCGACGCCGGCGAGCTTCACCGTGCCGGTGGTCGGCGTGTCGAGCCCGGCGATGATCGCGAGCAAGGTGCTCTTGCCAGAACCCGACGCGCCGACGATGGCCGCCGACTGGCGCGGCGCCAGGTCAAAGGAGATGTCATGGAGAATCGTCAAGGTGCCGGTGGAGTCGCGCACCTGCTTGGTCACACGCTCGACGGCAATGATGGGTTCAGACATGAATGACGGTGTTCTGTTTCAAGTGAAGACGAGTCGCCGACTTTGGCTGGCGCACTGTACCGCGCTGGTCGCTGCAGCCACGCTGGCCGCCACATCGCCCGTGCACGCCGAAGGGGCGGCGCGCGGCAAGCTGGTGCTGGTGGTCGGTGACAGCCTGTCGGCCGAGTACGGCCTGAAGCGCGGCAGCGGCTGGGTGGCCTTGCTCGATGCACGCGTGCAGCAGAAGAAGTTGCGCGCCACGATCCTCAACGCCAGCATCAGTGGCGACACCACGTCGGGTGGCCGCTCGCGCCTGCCGGCGCTGCTGAAGCTGCACAAGCCGGACGTGGTCGTCATCGAACTCGGTGGCAACGACGCCCTGCGCGGCCTGCCCCTGAGCATGACACGCGCCAACCTCGATGAGATGGCCCGCGCTGCCAAGGCGGGCGGCGCCAAGGTGGTGGTGGTGGGCATGCA
This sequence comes from Rhizobacter sp., assembly GCA_025350965.1. Lineage (GTDB taxonomy): Bacteria > Pseudomonadota > Gammaproteobacteria > Burkholderiales > Burkholderiaceae_C > LMDS01. The sequence goes on along the minus strand of JANXWV010000145.1, from coordinate 5,838 downwards.
GGTGCCACCGAACTACGGGCGCCAGTACGGCGACGACTTCGCGGGCCTGTTTGCCAGCGTCGCCAAGGCGCAAGGCGTGGGCCTCGTGCCCTTTCTCCTGAAGGGCGTGGCCGATGCGCCGCAAGCCGAGTTGCTGTTCCAGGCCGACCGCATTCACCCCCGCGAAGCCGCACACCCGGTGATGCTGGACAACGTCTGGGCGGTGCTCGGGCCGATGCTGGGTTGAGGAGCGCGCACGGCGTGCGCCGTCGATCTGCGTGCCCGGTCGGCGCGCTGTTCTAGCGTTCGCGCTCCCCCCTGCGTTCTTCGCGCGGAGCCTTGGCAGCTTCCTTGGGTTGCTCTTTCGCGGGCTCTGCGGCGGGTGGCTTTGGCGCTGCTTCCGGGGCACGCGGGCGTGGCGGCTCGCTGCGCGGTGGCTCGGATCGTACCGGCTCCGCAGGGCGGAGGGCAGCCTGCGGGCGCTCTTCACCGCGGCGGACCGGCTGCGGCCGCATCGTGGGCACTTCCTGCATCGGCCCGGGTGAGGCGGCGCGTGGTTCGTGGGCAGGCTCGCGCGGCGGGGGTGCACGCACGACCGGCGGCGGCGGGACGGCGGGCACAGCAGGCGCGGCCATCGGCGCGCGCGCTGGGGCCGGTGCTGGGGCCGGTGCTGCCGGTGCCACCACCACGGCAGGTGCGGGCACCGCCTGCGGCACCGCCGGGCGCGCTGCCCCGGGTGCGACAGCGCGCTCGGCCGATGGCGTGAAATCGCCACGGCGGTTCTCCCCGCGCGGCGCACGGCCGGCGTCTTCCGCTGCGCGCTGCGGTGCGACCGGCGCCGCAGCGGCCGGGGCAGGCGTCACTGCAACCGGTGCCGTCGGCGTTGGCTGCGCGCCCGCCGCCGGCACGCGTGCGGGCGGCTGGGCCGGTTGCATGACCGGCGGGCGCACGGTGTCTCGCGGCGGTGGCGGTGCTGGCGTGGCGTCGCGGCCCCGATCCCCGCCCCGCTCGTCGCTGCCACCGCGCCCGCCGCGGCGGTCATCGCCTCGCCCCACCGGCAGCGGCGCCGAGCGAGCCGTTCCCGCGACAACGGGCGGCGCCGCGACGGGTGCGGTGATCAGTACCGGTGCTGCATCGGCACGGCGTTGATCGGCTCGGTCTCCGCGATCCCCACGATCCCCACGATCCCCGCGTGCCTGGCGCCACTGCGCCGCTGCATCAGCCACCGGCTCGCGGCCGGTCAGCACCGTGGCCGGGACCACCACCAACGCATTCGGCAGGTGGCGGTTCTGGAACTCGCGGGGCGCCTGCGGGTTGTTGATGACCGTCGTGATGTTGGTGATGTTCGTGACGTTCGTGATGTTGATGTTCTGCGCATAGCGCGGGCTCGCGTGGTAACCCGGAACAAACACCTCGCGTGGTGCCAACGGGAACCAACCGACCGCCGGCGCGGCCGTCCGCCCGCCCCCGCCGATGTTGATCGACACGCTCAGCAGCGGCCCGCCGACCCACGCCACCAACGCCGGCGCATAGACCGGCCGCACGACGCGCACGCCCGGCGTCCAGCACCAGGTGTTGCGCACGTTGACCCAACGGCCATAGTGGAATGGTGCAAAGCCCCACGGGGCATCGTCAACCCACGTCCAGCCCCATGGGCGCACCCAGGCCCAATGGCCGGTGCTGTACGGCACCCAACCCACGGCCACCTGGCGCGGCACCCACAACGAGCCATAGTCGGGGTTCTGCTCCCAACGCCCGTAGCGATCGAGTTCGTCGGCACCGGTCATCTCGGGAGACACATAGCGCACGGCCGGGGCGCGATCCCGGTCGCGGTCACGGTCGCTGTTCCAGGCGGCGAACGCATCGCTCACGGGCCCGGCCACACCGTACTGCGCCACGTTGTTCTGGTCGATGAAGAACTCGGCCCGCTGGCCCGGCTGCACCGCCACGCCGGCCCCCTGACCTTCGAAAAAGGCCTCGCCCGCATAGACCGTGACGAAGCTCGAGCGCGCGCCCAAGTCGACCCGGTAGCGGCCTGCGCGCTGCAACAGGAACCGGCCATCGGCCGTGCCGATGTCGACGCGGCCGGCGTCGGACGTGTCGCGCACACGGGCTGCGACGCTGCCGCTGCGCAGCTGCATCGAGAAGCTGTCGTCGTCGAGCAGCGCCACGTCGAGTTCGGTGCCGGCGTCGAGGCGCACGGTGGTCGAACCCACTTGCAGTTCGGCCCGCGCGCCCGTGTCGGTGGCCAGGCGGTCGCCGCTGGTCAGCGGCTGGTTGCGCCGGGCACTGGCCCATTCGTTCGTGTCGGGGCTCCAGACCCACACCTGGCCTTCGACGCTCGCGACGCGGGCGACCCGGCCCGGCGGGTCGGCCGGCACCGGTTGCGCGGTGGCATGAATGGCCCAGGCGCAGGTGAAGAGCAAGGCCGTGGCCAGCGCCAATGCGCGCGCGGGGTTGAACCGGTGGACGAGTTGCCCACCCGGTTGACGGATGAACCAAAGCTTGAGCGCAGGAGTCATGGCACGAACTTTCGGAGAGTGCCTGTATTCAACGCTCATCCACCGCACCACGCCGACCAAGGTCTCTCGGCGGAGAGTTTCCTTTACAACTCAGCAATGAAGACAGGCCGCGCCACACGTCAGTTGTCAATCGTCAATCGTCGTCGCCAGCGCCCAGCCCCGGGAACAGCACGCTCGTGAACCCGAAGCGGCTGAAGTCACGCACCCGCATCGGGTAGAGCTTGCCGATCAGGTGATCGCACTCATGCTGCACAACCCGTGCATGAAAGCCTTCGGCCTCGCGGTCGATCAACGCACCGTCGGGCGTGAAGCCGGTGTAGCGAATCCGCGCAAAGCGTGGCACCACACCGCGCAGGCCGGGCACCGAGAGGCAGCCTTCCCAGCCTTCTTCCTCCACGTCACCAAGCGGTGTGATCTGCGGGTTGATGAGCACGGTTTCGGGCACGGGCGGCGCATCGGGGTAGCGCTGGTTCGTGCTGCCGAAGCCGAACACGACGAGTTGCAAGTCAACGCCGATCTGCGGTGCGGCCAGGCCTGCGCCGTTGACCGAGTGCATCGTCTCGAACAGGTCGTCGATCAGCGCGCGCAACGCCGGCGTGCCGAACGCTTCGACAGGTTGGGCCACGCGCAGCAGGCGCGCGTCGCCCATCTTCAGGATTTCGCGAATCGTCATGCGGCCATTTTCGCAAAGGCCGCAATCACCTCGGTCGGCGCCTGGACAAGCTCGATCAGCACGCCTTCGCCACTGAGCGGGAACGCATCGTTGCTCTTCGGGTGCACGAAGCAGATGTCGAAGCCCGCTGCGCCTTTGCGGATGCCGCCGGGTGCGAAGCGCACACCGCTTGCGCTCAACCACTCGACCGCGCGCGGCAGGTCGTCGACCCACAGGCCGATGTGGTTCAGCGGCGTGGTGTGCACGGCCGGCTTCTTGTCCGGGTCGATGGGCTGCATCAGGTCGACCTCGACCTTGAACGCGCCCACGCCCATCGTGCAGATGTCTTCATCGACGTTCTCGCGCTCGGAGCGGAAGTTGCCTGTCACGTCGAGGCCGAACATGTCCACCCACAGCGTGCGCAGGCGCGACTTGTCGGGCGCGCCGATGGCCACTTGCTGAATGCCGAGCACCTTGAACGGCCGCGTGCTTGTTGCAACCCTCATGCGGCCTCCGGGGCAAACTCAAGGATCACCTGATCGACGGCCAGGCTCTCGCCCTTGCCGACGAGCACCTTGGCGACCACGCCGTCACGTTGCGCGACGAGGATGTTCTCCATCTTCATCGCCTCGATCACCGCCAGCTTCTCGCCGGCGCGCACGGCCTGCCCCGGGTGCACCGCCACATCGACCAGCAAGCCCGGCATCGGCGACAGGAGGAACTTCGACATATCCGGTGGCGCCTTGAACGGCATCCATTCGATCAGCTCGGCAGCGCGCGGGGAGAGCACGCGCACTTCGAGCTGCGCGCCATCGTGCATCACGCGGTAGGCCAGCATCAGGCGCTCGACCTGCGCGCTGAACGGCCGACCGTTGACCAGGCCATGCACCGCCACGTCGCGCAACACACTGTCGAGGCGGATCGCACAGGTCTCGGCGCCGACGACCACGGTGAACAAGTCGCCTTCGGCCTGCACATCCACAGGGGTCAGCGTGCGAACGCCGGCAGCGTCGGTGTGAACGATGATGAAGTCGCGGCCGATCTCCAGTTCGTGCCCCCGCAACTGCCCGCTGATGCCGGCAGAGCGCGCCAGCACACGCCGGTTGGCGGCGGCCGCCAGCGCCAGCAGGAAGACGGGTTTGTCGTGCTGCACCGAATCGGCGGTGAAGCCCTTCGGGTACTCCTCGGCGATGAAGCCGGTATTGAAGTTGCCCGACGCGAAGCGCGGGTGGGCCAGCAACGCCGCCTGGAACGGAATGTTGGTCGAGATGCCGCGGATCACGAACGCGTTCAACGCCTCGCGCATCTTCGCGATCGCGTCGGTGCGGTCGCTGCCGTGCACGATGAGCTTGCAGATCATCGAGTCGTAGAACATCGGTATCTCGCCGCCTTCGTAGACGCCGGTGTCCACGCGCACGCCACCGTCCGGCGGCATCGGCTTCGACGCGAACATCGTCGTCGCCGGTGGCTGGAACGTCACCAGCCGCCCGGTGCTCGGCAGGAAGCCGCGCAACGGGTCTTCGGCGTTGATGCGGCACTCCATCGCCCAACCCTTGCGCGGGATCTGCGCTTGCGTGAACGCAAGCTTCTCGCCGGCCGCAACCAGGATCATCTGCTCCACCAGATCGAGCCCCGTGATGCACTCGGTGACCGGGTGCTCCACCTGCAGCCGCGTGTTCATCTCGAGGAAGAAGAAGCTCTTGTCCTTGCCGACAACGAACTCGACGGTGCCCGCGCTCTGGTAGTTCACCGCCTTCGCCAGCGCCACCGCCTGCTCGCCCATGGCCTTGCGCGTGGCGTCGTCGAGAAAGGGGCTCGGCGCCTCCTCGATCACCTTCTGGTGTCGGCGCTGGATCGAGCACTCGCGTTCCCACAGGTAAACGCAATGGCCATGCGCATCGCCGAGCACCTGGATCTCGATGTGGCGCGGCTCCTCGACGAACTTCTCGATGAACACGCGGTCGTCACCGAAGCTGTTGCGGGCCTCGTTGCGGCACGAGGTGAAGCCTTCGAAGGTTTCCTTGGCGTCGAAGGCCACGCGCAGGCCCTTGCCGCCGCCGCCGGCCGAGGCCTTGATCATCACCGGGTAGCCGATGCCCTGGGCGATCTCGACCGCGTGCTCGGCCGTCTCGATGGCCGCGTTGTAGCCCGGAATGGTGTTGACCTTGGCCGCGCCGGCGAGCTTCTTGGACGCGATCTTGTCGCCCATCGCGGCAATGGATGCGTGCTTCGGGCCGATGAAGACGATGCCCTCTTCCTCGACCCGCTTCGCAAACGCCGCGTTCTCGGAGAGAAAGCCGTAGCCCGGGTGCACCGCCTGCGCACCGGTCTGTTTGCAGGCCGCGATGATCTTGTCCATCACCAGGTACGACTCGCGGCTCGGCGCCGGGCCGATGCAGACGGACTCGTCGGCCAACGCGACATGCAACGCATCGCGGTCGGCCTCGGAGTAGACGGCCACCGTCTTGATGCCCATCTTCTTCGCGGTCTTGATGACGCGGCAGGCGATCTCGCCGCGGTTGGCAATCAGGATCTTGGCAAACATGTTCTTGTTCTCCCGAGCGCTCACAAAGGAATGTTGCCGTGCTTGCGCCACGGGTCGTCGACCTTCTTGTCGCGCAGCATCACCAGCGAGCGGCAGATGCGCTTGCGGGTCTCGTGCGGCTGGATCACATCGTCGATGTA
>JANXWV010000116.1 GCA_025350965.1 Rhizobacter sp. | reverse complement strand
GCAACAGACGGCAGGTCCCGCGAAGTTACGCGGGAATGTCCGGCTCGACCAGGTGCGCGAGCTGCACCAGCGATTCCTGCCAGCCGAGGTAGCACATCTCGACCGGGATCACCTCTGGAATGCCCTCCTGCACCACGTTCAACTCGGTGCCGCACATCACCGGCTTCAACACCACCGTGACCGTGATCTCGCCGGGCAGGTTCGGGTCGTCGAAGCGGTCGCTGTAGCGAATGCGCTCGTTCGGCACCAGCTCCAGGTACTCGCCGCCAAACGAATGCCCCTGCCCATTCCCGAAGTTCTGGAACGACATCTTGAACGTGCCGCCGACCTTGGCGTCCAGGTGGTGCACCGTGCAGGTGAAGCCGTAGGGAGGCAGCCACTTCGCCATGGCCCCCGCCTCCAGGAATGCGCGGTAGACCTTCTGCGGCGCGGCGCGAAGCACGCGGTGGATTCGAACGGTGCCTGTGGGCATGGAGTGCTCCTTGTTCGCTTGCAGTCGCGGTTGCGACTCCGCCAATTTAACCCCCTGCGCGCTTGACCACCCGCCCCTGTTTCTGCAGTGCCTCGATCACGCGCTCGCAGTGATCGCCCTGCACTTCGACCACGCCGTCCTTCACGGTGCCGCCGGAGCCGCACAAGGCCTTCAACTGCTTGGCCAGCGAAGCGAGCGCGACCTCGTCGAGGCCCAGCCCACGCACCACCGTCACGGCCTTGCCACCGCGACCCGCCGTCTCGCGCGACACCCGCACCGTGCCGTCGCCGGCAACCGGCGCCGCCCGCTTGCACACGCATTCGGCGACGGGCTTGCGGCATTGCGGGCACATGGTGCCGCCATCGGTCGAGTAGACCAGGCCGCCCGAGCCGTCGCCTGCGCGCTTGTTCATCGCCACGTGTTCATCCTCATTTCACGAGCATAGCCTCGGCAGCGGCCGCGATTCCGATACGCTCGGCCTCATGTCGGAGTCCAGGCTCGCCATCTATGGCGCCATCGGTGCGAACGTGGCCATCGCGGTGACCAAGTTCATCGTCGCCGGGGTCACCGGCAGCTCGGCGATGTTGTCGGAGGGCATTCACTCGGCGGTCGACACGCTCAACGGCGTGCTGCTGCTCGTCGGCCTGCGGCGCAGCCAGCGGCCTGCGACCGAAGAGCACCCGTTCGGGCACGGCAAGGAGCTGTATTTCTGGAGCCTGATCGTTGCGGTGCTGGTGTTCGGCCTGGGCGGTGGCGTGTCGTTCTACGAAGGCATCCGGCACATGCTGCACCCCGAGCCGATGCGTGACCCGATGTGGAACTACGTGGTGCTCGGCGCCGCGCTGGTGTTCGAGGGCGCAAGCTTCACCATTGCGCTGCGCCAGTTCCTGAAGGGCAAGGGCCGCGCGCCGTTCTGGGAAGCCCTGCACCGCAGCAAGGACCCGACCACCTACACCGTGCTGGCCGAAGATTCCGCCGCGCTGCTCGGCCTGGTGGTGGCCGGCGCAGGCGTGTACCTGAGCCACCGGCTCGACATGCCGGCGCTCGATGGGGCGGCATCGGTCGTCATCGGGGTGCTGCTCGCGGGCGTGGCGCTGGTGCTGGTGCGCGAGTCGCGCGGCCTGCTGATCGGCGAAGGCCTGCGGCCCGAGACGGCGCGCGCCATCCGGGCCGTCGCTCTGGCACAACCGCACGTGCGCGATGCGGGGCGCGTGCTGTCGATGTACATCGGCCCCGACGACGTTCTGGTGACCCTCGACCTCGACTTTGCCGATGGCACCAGCGCCGCCGAAGCGGGTAGCGCCATCACCGCCACGCAGCGCGAAGTGCGGCTGCGCTTCCCGATGATCAAGCGCATCTTCATCGAGGCCGGCGCTGCGCCGCTCGCACCGGGCGAGGCCGACGCGATGCGGGGCGAGGTCAACGCGAGCGGCTGATCAGCTCGCTCATGCGGGCGAGCTTCGGCGCCACCACCGGCACGGTCAGCATGGTGCTGGCGACCGCCATCAACAGCAGTGCAGTGAAGGTTTCGCTCGTGATGATCTGCTTGTCGAGCAAGATGTTCGCGAAGATGATCATGATGAGCGCCTTGGTCTGAAGCAGCCAGCCGATGACCGACGCCTCGCCCGGCTTCCAGCCCAGCACCTGGCCCGCCAGTCGAATGCCGATCAGCTTGCCCGCAACCGACGCCACCAGCAACGCGAAGGCCGCCACGAACACCGCCACACCGCCCACGTTCCAGTTCGTGCGCAGGCCCGTGCTCAGGAAGAACACCGGCATCACCACCAGCAGCACGTGGCCGCGCAGCATGTCCATCCGGGTTTGATCGAACCAGTCGGCGTCCATCACCGCACCGGCCAGGAACGCGCCCACCATGTAGTGCAGCCCCGCCCAGTCCGCGCCGAAGGCACACACCGCGAGCCAGATCAGCCCCACATACCAGCGGTCACCGGCGGGCATCCAGGCCATGAGCCGGCGAAAGCCCCAGGTCGCGAGTGCGAAGCACGCGAGGAAGGCCACCTGCTTGCCCACGCGCTCCCAGTCGAGCAGGATGACGGCGAGCACGCCCCAGATGGCCACGTCGTCCAGGCTCGCATAGCGCAGGATGCGCTGGCCGATGGGCTGGCGCAGGATCTCGAGCTTCTCCATCAGCAGGATGAGGATGGGCAATGCCGTCACCGCACACGCCATGCCCACGCCGACGATGAACTGCCAGGTCATCGCCTTCGGGCCCACCCAGCCCGGAACGGTCAGCATGCCGGCCGCCGCCACGCAGCCGCATGCGAGCGGCGTGCCCAGCGCCAGCCCGGCCGTGATGCTGCTTTCGCGGCGGTGCGCCCAGGCCTTCTTGAGGTCGAGCTCGATGCCGGCGATCCACACGAACACCATCACCGCCCACCACGCGATACCGTTCAACGACTGCACCACCGGCGCGCTGAACACGAAGCGGTAGTACTCGGGGAAGGCCTTGCCCAGCACGCCCGGGCCGAGCAGGATGCCGGCAATGATCTGCACCACCACCAGCGGGGCGTAGTAGTCGGTGTTCCCCAGCCGCCAGACGAGGTAGGGCACGCTGAAGATGATCGCAATGGCGATCAGGAAGATTTCGGTCGTGCTCATCGGCAAAGAGTGCGGCGCCAGAGCATAGCCGCCCGGGTGGGCGTCAGCGGCGCTTGTTGCGCGCCGCCCAGGCGTCGAGAAACCCCAACGTGACCGCCGCTTCATTGGCCTCGGCCAGGCCGCTGGCGAACAGCGCACCGACGTCGGCGTCGAAGCCTTCGGTACCGGCCAGGTCACTGAGCGAACGGAAGGCGATGTAGGGCACGCCGTTCGCATGCGCCACGTGCGCCAGGGCAGCGGTTTCCATCTCGAAGGTCTGCGCCTGCAGCACGTCGAACAGGTAACGGCGGTATTGCGCGTTGGCCAGGAACACCGTGGCCGATACGCCGCGCCCGCCGACGAGCAGGCGCGGCTGCTGCTTGACGCACAGCTTCTCGTCGATGCTGCCGTCGGCGGCTTTCGCGCGCGGCCCGCAGCGTTCCAGCACGGGCTTCAAGGCGCGCGCCACGGCGAGCATTTGCGCATCGACGGGGTAGTCGAACATGAACTCGCCGTTCGGTGCGCTGGCGCCGTTCAGCGTGTGGTTCTGGCGCATGAACAGGCCGGTCTCGACGCGGCCGTTGGGTGTGCTCAGCACGAACGGCGGCAAGGGCTGGCCATCGGCGCCGGTGGCGAGCTGCAGGCCCAGGCAGCTCACGTCGTTCGGCTTGCCGCAGGGCGATGGCAAGGTGGAATCGGCGCTCCAGAACACTTCCATCGGCATGGCCCAGCGGTCGGGCACGGTCACGTCGCCCACGTGGTTGGCCGGGTCCACACCGCCGGCAATGCCACTCATCACGAGCCGTTCGACGCGGAAGTGGTCGAGCATCTGCTGCGTGACGAGCGTGGAGTTGATCATGCTCACGCCGCTGAGCACGATCACCACGCGGTTGCCGCGCAACACGCCGGTGGTGAAGCGCTTGCCGTTGATCGTGTGGAGGCGCCTGGACCGCGTCTGCGCGACCAGCAGGTCGGCCTCGGCGCCGAAGGCCGAGACGATGCCGATGCGCGGCGTGCAATCGGTCAGGCAGCGCGCGGGCGTGGGCGCGTGAGCCGCGTGAGCCGCGTGAGCGGCACGAGCCGCGTCAGCCGCGTCAGCCGCGTGTGCGGCGGCGCAGATCGAGGCCGATGCAGCCAGCAAGGCGATGCGGCGCAGGTGCTTGCGCGCGAACAGACACCAGGTTGAAAGCGCCAAGCGAAGCTCCCGGATGAAGGCTGTTTGGGAATGACGGTCAGAAGTACAACGCCACGACCTCGGTCACAGCCGCGTCGCAGATGACGGGAATCGCGAGCACCGAGCGCACGCCGGTCGCCTGCACGTCGGCGGCGCTCATGGCGCCCAGCGCGGCCGCACCACCGACGGCCTGCGCCACGCCCGTGCGCGCAGCCTCGGCCACTGCGCCCGGGCCCGCCAGCGGCATGCTGGCCGCGCCGCTCGCCGTGAGCCGGCCCTGCACCTCGCAGAAGCCGAAGCCGAGTTGCAGGTGCGGCGGCGTGTCACCGCCACCGTCGTCGTTCACGATCCAGCTCTCGAAGCGCCGCGCGATCGGCGTGCCGCTCGACGACAGCAGGCTCAGCACCCAGCTCTTGCGGTCTTGCGACGTGCACGGGATCGCGAGCGCACGCAGAATCCCCGCGCGCGCCGCCACCTGCGAGCGCAGGAACTGCGAAGAGTCACCCACGTTGTCGATGAACACCGCCGACTCGCGCTGCCAGGCCAGGCCGGGCGCGCCCGTGCCGCGCGGCAGCGAGCCGTCGCGCGTGAGCGCCTCGACGGCCGGGTCGGTGGCGCCGAAGTAGCCGTCGGCGAGCTTCAGGTCGCTGGTGATTCGCGGGTCGTTGTGCCAGAGCTCGACCGCGCCGACCTGCGTGGGGTCGTCACCGCACAGCAGAACCACCACCGACGTGAGCCGCTCACCGATGAAGATGGGCACCGCCGCCGCGCAGGTCAGGCCGGCCGCTTGCGCGGCGGCGGTGCGCCGGAAATACGAGCCCTCGAGGCGCGGCAGCAACTGCGGGCAGCCTTCGTCCCATGCGCGGCCGGGCAAGGCCTCGCCCCGGCCGAAGCACATGCGGCGGCTGATGGCGCCGTAGGCCGGCGCGGCGTCGAACAGGCCGCCGGCCAGTTCGAGCAGGCGGCCGTCTTCCGACGGTACCCAGACTTCGACAACGCGCACGAATGTATTCATGCCGGGGTCATGCATGGGCTATGCCAGCGCCCCCGCGCACCCACTTGCGGGGCGCTGTTGTCTGACGTGCGATCACGCCCGCGCCCGACGCGCGGCAACGTCCCGCCGCGCCAGAATCATCGGCGCTCGGGCAGGGCGTCGGTGCCTTGCCGGCGCGCCCGGATCGAACAAGGAAAAACATGAGACACCTCCCCACCCTGCTGACGGCCATTGCGTTCACCCTGACCGCGCCGCTGGCCACCACCGCCCAGGCGCAAACCTACCGCACGGTTGCCCAGGCGCCGCGCATAACCGGCTTCGATGTCGAGCAAGTCACCGAGCTCACGCCCGGTACCGAGCTGAACTTCACCGTGTGGGGCACGCCCCGCGCGCAGGCGGCATTGCAGATCGACGGTGCCCGCCGCGCGGTGGTGCTGACCGAGGTGAGCCCGGGTGTCTACAAGGGTGCCTACATCATCAGCCAGCGCGACCGCCTGGCCGGCAATGCACGTGTCAGCGCGAACCTGCGCAGCGGCAACCAGGTCGGCACGGCCACGCTCGACGAGAACCTGCAGAGCGAGCCCCAGCGCCCGGTTGCGGCTGCCGCGACCGCGCCACAAATCGAGCGCTTCGACGTGCGCCATGAAGGCTCTGCCCGCAGCGGCGAGCAGTTGCGCTTCACGTTGCGCGGCACGCCCGGCGGCCGCGCCAGCGTGCGCCTGGTCGGTGCGCAGGAGCGCTTCCGCCTGACCGAGGAACGCGCAGGCGACTATGTGGGCACCTATGTCGTGCGGCCCACCGACCGGCTCGACGCCAATGCACCCGTGGTGGCCCGCTTGCGCGTCGGCGAGTTGACGGCGACGAGCACGCTCGAACGCGGGCTCGACGCCAACCGTCTGGTCAACCTGCCCGGCGCCACGGCGTGCCTGGAGTGCGCGACCGTGACCGCCATCAACCGGGTCGAGGTCGACGGTGACGGCCGCTACATCGGCGGCACCGTGGCCGGCGGCCTGCTTGGCGCGGTGCTCGGCAACCAGATCGGCCAGGGCAACGGTCGCACGGCGGCGCAGGTGGCCGGCGTGGTCGGTGGCGCGTTGCTGGGCCGCGAAGTGCAGAAGCGCCGCAGCAAGCGCGAGCACTTCGAAGTGGTGCTGCGCATGCGCACCGACGGCAGCCAGCAGATGGTGGCTTTCGACGACGCGCCAGCGTTCAAGGTGGGCGACCGGGTGCGCTTGCACGAAGGGGCGTTGACGCTGGATCGTTGAATGACTCCCTCTCCCAGGGTGAGAGGGATCCGGGAGCGGAGCAACTACCGCAAGCTTGCCGGCCGCAGCTTCGCCATCGCGATTGCCGCTGCGGCCGTGCGCGTCTCGACGCCCAGCTTCACATACACCCGCTCGAGGTGCTTTTTCACCGTGGCCGGGCTCGCGCCCAGGATGTCGCCGATGTCGCGGTTGGTTTTGCCTTTGGCCACCCAGTACAGCACCTCGGCCTCGCGCAGCGTGAGCTTGCAGGCCGCCACCAGCGTCTGCACCACAGCTGCGTCGGAGACTTCGCGCATCACGATCAGCACGTCGTCGTCGCCGGTGCGCTGCTGCAGTGCGAGCACGAGCTGGCGCTCGGCCACGCCCTTGCCCATCCCGACCGCCAGCGTGCGCGGTTCGCGCCCCAGCACCGCCTGCGCGGCCTCGCTGCGCAGCCACTCCAGCACCGCGCCCGGGATCTGCCCCGCAGGTGCTTCGAAATACACCGCGAGCAGCTCGCGCGCGAGCGGCGTTTGCCAGACGGCGCGCATCGGGCCGTCGGCCTCGTCCATGTGGATGGCCATGGTCGCGTGGCCGAACGCGTCGAGCGCGTTGCGGGCCTGGTGGGCTTGCACCGCCTGGCGTGCGCTGCGCAGGTGCACGGTCATGCGCGCCAGCACCTCTTGCGCGCGGATCGGCTTGGTCACGTAGTCCACGCCACCGGCCGCGAACGCAGCCACCACGTGCTCGGTCTCGGTCAGGCCGGTCATGAAGATGATCGGGATGTGCGCCGTGTCGGTGTGGGCCTTGAGCTGGCGCGCCACCTCGAAGCCGTCCATGCCCGGCATGACCGCGTCGAGCAGCACGATGTCGGGGAGGGCCTGCGCCGCGCGCTGCAAGGCGCTCGCGCCGTTGATCGCAACGAGCACGGTGTAGCCGGCTTCGTCGAGCGCGTCGTGCAGCACCGACAGGTTGTCGGGCACGTCGTCGACGATCAGCACCACCTGCGCGCTGGCACGGTCGAACAGCGGGCGGTCGGGCGGCGTTCCCGGAATCATGGCGCAGCCGCCTGTTCGCTCAGCGCCTGGCGGATGAGCCGCGTCATGGCGTCGAGCTGGAACTGCCGCGCCAGGCCGCGCAGCTGGTTCACGAACGCGGCCTGCGCGGGCTCGAGCGCCTCGATCTCGTCGAGCTTGCGCACGATGCCGCGAAAGTAGCCCAGGTTCACCAGCTCGTCGAGCGCGCGCAGTTGGGCAGCGTCGGGCGTGCTGCCTTGCAGCGGAGCCGGTATGTCGACCACAGCGACCGGAGCAGGCGCCGCTTCCAGCCATTCGAGCTGCAGCCGCGTGCCCAGCCAGTCGAGCAGTTCATTGACGCGCACCGGCTTCAGGATGAAGTCTTCGATCGAGATGCCCACGTCGTTGTCCAGGCCCTTGTCGAACGCGTTGCCGGAGACGATGGCCACCGGCGCGTCGCTCAGGCCCTGCGTGCGGATCGCGCGCACGGTGGCCCAGCCGTCGATGCCGGGCATGGCCAGGTCCATCAGGATGGCGTCGGCGCGGTGGTCTTGCAGCCATGCCAGGCACGCGTGGCCCGACGCCACTGTGTGCATCTCGAACCCCAGCGGTTGAAGCACGCTCACCAGCAGCTCTCGCTCGACCTCTTCGTTGTCGACCACCAGCACCCGCCGGCGCGGCCCGGTGGTGCCGGTGCGCGCGCGGCGCGGCGCCTCCAGCGGCAGGCGTGCGCCGTGCACCTCGGGCAGGAACAGGCGAATGCGGAACACGGTGCCGCTGGACCCCACACCTGCGGCCTCGACCGTGCTGCGCACCGTCATCTCGCCGCCCATCAGGCCGGTGAGCATCTTGCTGATCGTCAGGCCCAGGCCGGTGCCGCCGCTCGCCTCGTTGCCGCGCGCGAAGGGCTCGAACATGTGCTCGATCTGGTCCGGCGCAATGCCCGGCCCGGTGTCTTCGATCTCGAACACCGCCATCTCGCGCGCATGGCTCACACGGAACACCACGCTGCCGGACTGCGTGAACTTCACTGCGTTACCGAGCACGTTGATGAGGATCTGGCGCAGCCGCTTCTCGTCGGCGCGCACCACGCCGGGCAGCGCGTCGGCCAGAACGCGGCGAAACGCAATGCCCTTGGCCGCCGCCTGCAGCTCGAACATGCGCACGATCTCTTCGACGCACTCGCGAAAGCGCATCGGCTTGTTGTCGAGCCGCAGCCGCCCGCCCTCGATGCGGGCGATGTCGAGCGTGCCTTCGATGAGCGAGAGCAGGTGGTCGCCGCCACGCCGGATCACGGTCACCGCCTGGCGCCGGTGCGCCGGCACAGAAGGGTCTTCTTCCAGCAGTTGCGCATAGCCCAGGATGCTGTTCAGCGGCGTGCGCAGCTCATGGCTCACGGTCGTGATGTAGCGGCTCTTCGCCTGGTTGGCCAGCTCGGCCTGCAGCTTGGCCTGCTGCAACTGCACGTCGGTGCGCTGGTGCGACTCGACCTCGCTGCGCAGTTGCGCGGCCTGCTCGTTCAGCACCCGCGTCTGCTCGGCCAGCGCCTGCGTCTGGCGGTTCGATTCTTCCTGCGCCACCTGGCGGCTCTTGTGCGTCAGCACCAGCCACCACGCGACGATGCCGCTCGCCAGCAGCAGCGCCGCGAACGCCTTGATGTAGCCCTGCTTCAGCGCGGCCTGCAACGCCAGCGGTACCGCGCCGCCCGGCTCGGCAGACAGAACGCCTTGCTGGTAGAGCGCGGCGAACAGCCCGGCCAGCAGCGGCACGATCACGGCCATCAGCAGCAGGAAGTGGCCCAGGCCCGTCTCCAGGTAAGGCCACACGGCGCGCGGCAGCACCGCGCGCAGCGCGCCGTTCCACTGCGCCGACAGGCGCGCGTGCGGCTTGCACAGGTCGTTGCAGCGCGCGTCGAGCGTGCAGCACAGCGAGCAGATGTCGCCCTGGTACGCGGGGCAATGCGCGAGGTCGTCGCGCTCGTAGTCGCGCTCGCAGATCACGCAGCGGGTCAGGCGCTTGTAGGTGCCGGCGTGGTCGGCGTCATCGGCGTGCGGCGTGGGTTGGCGGGCGATGTAGTAGCGGCCCTGCGTAGCCCAGGCAATCAAAGGCGAGGCGACGAACGCCGTGATGAGCGCGATCAGCGCCGAGAAGGCCTGCGCCATCGGCCCGAACACACCCAGGTAGGCCACGATCGACAGCAGCGACGCCACGCCCATGGCGCCCACGCCGACCGGGTTCACGTCGAACAGGTGCGCGCGCTTGAACTCGATGCCGGGCGGCGACCAGCCCATCGGTTTGTTGATCACCAGGTCGGCCACCACGGCCATCATCCAGGAGATCGCGATGTTCGAATACAGGCCCAGCACCTTGCCGAGCGCCTGGAACACGTTCAGTTCCATCAGCATCAGTGCGATGGCGGTGTTGAACACCATCCACACCACACGGCCCGGGTGGCTGTGGGTGAGCCGGGCAAAGAAGTTCGACCACGCCAGCGACCCGGCGTAGGCATTCGTCACGTTGATCTTGAGCTGCGAGACGAACACGAACAGCGCGGTCGCGGCCACCGCCAGCCCGTACTGCGAGAACACCGCGTTGTAGGCCACGAGGTACATCTGCGTCGGGTCCACGGCGCGGTCTGCCGGCACCGCATAGCCGAGCGCCAGGTAGGCGAGCAGCGTGCCGGTGAGCATCTTCAGCACCCCGGGAATGACCCAGCCGGGCCCGCCGATCACGACCGCGGCCCACCACCGGCCGCGCTTGCCGGCCTCAGGCTCGGGCATGAAACGCAGGTAGTCGGCCTGCTCGCCCATCTGCGTGATGAGGGCGATGCCCACGGTCATGGCGGCGCCGAAGCGCATCAGGTCGAAGCCGGCCGGCCGCGGGCCCTCGGCACCCTGTCCGCCGTAGTGCCACAACTCGCCGATGACGCCCGGGTGCTGGTGCAGCACATAGGCCAGCGGCACGATCAGCATCAGCAGCCAGACCGGCTGCGTCCACACCTGCAGCCGGCTGATGGTGGTCACGCCGTGCGTGACGAGCGGGATCACCACCAGCGAGCACAGCAGGTAGCCCCAGGCCGGCGGGATGTCGAACGCCAGTTCGATCGCATAGGCCATGATGGCCGCTTCGAGCGCGAAGAAGATGAACGTGAAACTGGCGTAGATCAGCGACGTGATGGTCGAGCCGATGTAGCCGAAGCCGGCGCCGCGCGTGAGCAGGTCCATGTCGACGCCGTGGCGTGCGGCGTACACGCTGATCGGCCACCCGGCGAGGAAGATGATCGCGCCGGTGGCGAGAATGGCCCACAGCGCGTTGACGAACCCGTAGTCGACCATCAAGGTGCCGCCGACCGCTTCGAGCACCAGGAACGAGGCTGCGCCGAACGCAGTGTTGGCCACGCGAAGCGGCGACCACTTGCGGAACGAGCGCGGCGTGAAGCGCAGCGCGTAGTCTTCCATCGTCTCGCGCGCAACCCAGGCGTTGTAGTCGCGCCGGACCTTGATGACCTGCTGCACCGGCTTGGCGCCCGGCGGCGGCGCGGCGCCCTGGCCGACCGGCAAGCGCGGCTCGCCAGAGGCGTTGGTCGCGGGCTGCAGGGCGCTCATGCAGCCGATGGTACAAGCGGCGTGCGCGGGGTTGAGCGCTTGCATCGGTGCCCGGGCTGGTGCCCTGGCGCTTGTGCCTTCGCGCTTGTGCCTTCGCGCTTGTACCTTTGCGCTGGTGCCTTCGCGCTTGTGCCCTAGCATCTGCGGCACGTGTCCTGCTACCCTGCCCGCCCATGGAACTGACCCCGCGCGAGAAAGACAAGCTGCTGATCTTCACCGCCGCCTTGCTGGCCGAGCGCCGCATGGCGCGCGGGCTGAAGCTGAACTACCCCGAGGCCGTGGCCCTGATCAGCGCCGCGATCATGGAAGGCGCCCGTGACGGCAAGACCGTGGCCGCCCTGATGAGCGAAGGCAAGACCTGGCTCACCCGCGCCGACGTGATGGACGGCGTCGCCGAACTCATCCCCGAGATCCAGATGGAAGCCACCTTTCCCGACGGCACCAAGCTGGTGACGGTGCACCAACCGATTGCGTGATTCCCCCAGTCCCCCGCGACTCCTTTCGACCCCCGGAGCCTTCGATGCGAACCCTCTTCACCTCTGCGCTGCTCGGCCTGTGCGCCGACATGGCCCTTGCCCACGCCGTCCACGGCATGGGCAGCGTGCACTGGCACGCGACCGACCTGTTCCTGCCGCTCGCCTTCGCGGTGGCCGCCGCTGCGGTGTGGTTCACGAGGAAGAAGTGATGACCCCGGGCGAACTCTTCACCGACGGCCCCGACCATCTGCTCAACCCCGGCCGGCGCACGCTGACCGCGGTGGTCGAGAACACCGGCGACCGGCCGGTGCAGGTCGGCTCGCACTACCACTTCGCCGAAACCAACGCGGCCCTGCGCTTCGACCGCACGGCCGCGCGCGGCATGCGGCTGAACATCGCCTCCGGCACCGCGGTGCGCTTCGAGCCGGGGCAGCAGCGCACAGTGGAACTGGTGGACTACTCGGGCGCGCGGAAGGTGTTCGGTTTTCGCGGTCTCGTCCAAGGGGCGCTTTGATGGCTCACATCAGCCGCCGCGCTTACGCCGAGATGTTCGGACCCACCACGGGCGACCGCGTGCGCCTGGCCGACACGGGCTTGATCGTCGAGGTCGAAAAGGACTACACGCTCGCCGCCGGCGGCTACGGTGAAGAGGTGAAGTTCGGCGGTGGCAAGACCATTCGCGACGGCATGGGGCAGAGCCAGCGGCTGGCCGCCGAGGTGGCCGACACCGTGATCACCAACGCGCTGATCATCGACCACTGGGGCATCGTCAAGGCCGACATCGGCCTGAAGAACGGGCTGATCGCCGGCATCGGCAAGGCCGGCAACCCCGATGTGCAGCCGGGCGTGGACATCGTCATCGGCCCGGGCACCGAGATCATCGCGGGCGAGGGCAACATCGTCACGGCAGGCGGCATCGACACGCACATCCACTTCATCTGCCCGCAGCAGATCGAAGAGGCGCTGATGAGCGGCGTGACGACGATGATGGGCGGCGGCACCGGCCCCGCCACCGGCACCTTCGCGACCACCTGCACGCCGGGGCCGTGGCACATCCATTCGATGCTGAAGGCGGCCGAGAGCTTCCCGATGAACCTGGGCTTCCAGGGCAAGGGCAATGCGAGCCTGCCGCGCGCGCTCGAAGAGCAGATCGAGGCCGGCGCCTACGGCCTGAAGCTGCACGAAGACTGGGGCACCACGCCCGCGGCGATCGACAACTGCCTGAGCGTGGCCGATGCGCACGATGTGCAGGTGACGATCCACACCGACACGCTGAACGAGTCGGGCTTCGTCGAAGACACCTTCGCGGCGTTCAAGGGCCGCACGATCGCAACGTTCCACACCGAGGGCGCGGGCGGCGGCCATGCGCCCGACATCATCAAGGCCGCGGGCCTGCCCAACGTGCTGCCTTCGAGCACGAACCCGACGATGCCGTACACGGTGAACACCATCGACGAGCACCTCGACATGCTGATGGTGTGCCACCACCTCGACGCGAGCATCGCCGAAGACCTGGCCTTCGCCGAAAGCCGCATCCGGCGCGAGACCATCGCCGCCGAAGACATCCTGCACGACCTGGGCGTGTTCTCGATGATGTCGAGCGACAGCCAGGCCATGGGGCGCGTGGGCGAGGTGATCATCCGTACCTGGCAGGCGGCGCACAAGATGAAGTCTCAGCGCGGCGCGCTGCCGCAAGATGCGCCTGGCAACGACAACTTCCGCATCAAGCGCTACA
>JANXWV010000100.1 GCA_025350965.1 Rhizobacter sp. | reverse complement strand
TTGGCTCGGGTACGCCACCAGCCAGAACGCGCGGCTCGCGCACAGCTTCATGTGCGAGACCTGCAGTCGGTAGTAGATGCCGCCGACCACCAAGCCTTCTTCGCTCCAGTCGAACTGGAACGCTTCGCCGAGTTCGAAGGCGAGTGGCACGAAGGCGTGCGCGCTGATGAGCTTGCCCTGAGTGGCTCGCCACTCGCGAATGACGTCGGTCAGCTGTGTGTAGCCCCCACCATAGCCTTCGCCGGTGAGCTGAGCATGCAACGCGCGTGCGGTGCGTCGTTCGTGCTTCGCTCGCCGCGCATCGGCCTGCAGCGCCTGCGTCAGCGTCTCAATGAACGGCGTGAGCTTGGTCGGTACATCGCGCCGCCGGTACTTCGGCTCGGCCCCTTGCGGCGCCTTCAGCCACTTCTTGATCGTGTTGCGTGACAGGCTGGTCAGCCGGGAGATCTCGCTGATCGACTTGCCGTCGCGCATTCGCATGCCGCGAATCTTGCCTATCAATGCCATGGTGATCACCCCTGTCTCCCCTGCCATAAAAGTAGGCAGGGTAGGTCGTTCACCCTGGTCAATGCGCGGCCGGAATCACCCTCACTTGCCGATCAATATTCGGCCGGCGCCAACACTCCAGCAACTCCCCGGCTTCAACGACAAGCGCCGAGGCCAGGTTTTTCGGAGAATGGAACTGCTGCTAGTTCCGATCTTGAGCAAACTGGTCGAGCTGCTGTGCAAGGTTGCGAAGCGAGTCGGTCATCGCTGTCGAGTCACGGGCGAAGGCGAGCGTCTTGCTTTGCCGGATGGCGCAGTATCGGTCCTGAATCCAAGGCGCCATTGAAGCACTTTGGGGAGTAGGCCGGCTGGCAGCGAATCTGCAATGCCAAGATCCGCGTGGCCCTGGCGGCATCTTGTGAGAGAGCCCCAGCCAGTTCATGGCAATGTCGCCAGTCCGCCTCGACCATTCAGGCGAGCGTTCTGCAGTCTTATTTGAGCCGGTCGCGCGCCATGGACTTCTGTGCGCGCTCAGGTGTCACGAGTCAGCACTTCGACGTACGCGGCATAGCTGAAGGAACGGTTCTTTTTTTGTCCGGTCAGCTCCGTCACGATGTCTTGCTCCTCCAAGAGCTTCACCGCGGCCGTCGCGGTGGGGAACGTGGTCTCCAGCTTTTGACGAATTTGCTCGATGGTGAAGCGTGGCATCAGCGGGAGCAGTTCGAACAATCGCAGGGCCACGACGCCCGCGCGCGGCGCGGCCAGCAGGCGACGGCGGTCGGCGTTGATGAGGCTGGCCAGGGCGACGATGCCGCGTTCGGCTTCGACGGCAGCAGCCTCCACGCCATCGAGGAAGAACGCGATCCAGCCTTCCCAATCGCCATCGGTCCGCACGGCCGACAGGCGCCGGCAATACTCGGTCTGATGTTGCTTGAGATAGCCGCTCAGATACACCAGCGGTTCTGGCAGCAGGCCCCACTGTTCGAGCAGCGTCGCGATCAGCAGGCGGCCAATGCGCCCGTTTCCGTCCAAGAAGGGATGGATGGTCTCGAACTGAACATGGACCAGCGCGATCCGCACCAGCGGTGGCAACTTCGGGTCGACGTCATGAATGAAGCGCTCCAGATCGGCTAACAATTCCGGCACGCGGTCTGGCGGTGGCGGCACGAACGCGGCACGCCCCGGCCGGGTGCCACCGATCCAGTTTTGCGAGCGGCGCAGCTCGCCGGGCTGCTTGCCGGCACCTCGGGCGCCGTTCAGCAACAGCCGATGCGCGTCGCACAAAAGGCGGACCGAGAGAGTCAGGCCGTCAGGGCTTCGCAAGTTATCGCGCACCAGGCGGAAGGCACTCAAATAGTTGGTGACCTCCGCCACGTCGTCGACATTGGCCACCACGAGGCCGGCCTCTTTGTCGAACAGATCGGTCAGCGTGGCCTGCGTCCCTTCGATTTGAGACGTCAGCAGCGCTTCCTTGCGGAGGGCGCTGTAGAGCAGCCAGTCGATCGATGGGACCAGGCCGGCCATGCCCGAGAGCCGAGCCAGCGCCATCTCGGCACGGTGGGTGGCCGCGGAGTAGCTGTCAGCCTTCAGCGGTGGCTTGGTGGCAGGCAGCGGATGCGGCACGAAAGCGCGCACCGGTTCGCCGAGCGTGGTGGTGGTGACGTAGGTACCGGTGGCGCGCATCGTATCAAAGGCCGCTTGAATGACGTCTCATCATAGTAAAGCATTCTTTAATGTGAGGCGAGTGTTTTAAAGCACCGTTGACGCGGTATCGCGCAAATCCTTCGAAAGGACTTCCGACTTGCCGGCCGCCAGATGATCGAGCAGATTCGCCCACGCCTGAATCATTCGGCGGCGTT
>JANXWV010000137.1 GCA_025350965.1 Rhizobacter sp. | reverse complement strand
GGGGACAAGTTCGATGAAAGCATCATCAACTACATCCGCCGCAACTACGGCATGCTGATCGGCGAGCCCACGGCCGAAGCCATCAAGAAGAACATCGGCAGCGCCTTCCCCGGCTCCGAGGTGAAGGAAATGGAAGTCAAGGGCCGCAACCTCAGCGAAGGCGTGCCGCGCAGTTTCACGATCAGCAGCAACGAGATCCTGGAAGCGCTCACCGACCCGCTGAACCAGATGGTTTCGGCCGTGAAGAACGCGCTCGAACAGACCCCGCCCGAACTGGGCGCCGACATTGCCGAGCGCGGCATGATGCTGACCGGTGGCGGCGCACTGCTGCGCGACCTCGACCGCCTGCTCTCCGAAGAAACCGGCCTGCCGGTGCTCGTGGCCGAAGACCCGCTGACGTGCGTGGTGCGCGGTTGCGGGATGGCGCTGGAGCGCATGGAGCGGCTGGGTTCGATCTTCACCTCCGAGTGACGCGTTGAAGCGCACGCAAGAGCCGGCGCGTGGTCCACGCGGCCGGCTTTTTCACGCCTGATTCGCCCGCCCACGCTCGGCGCTTGCCATGGCCATCGGCACCATCGACCGCACGCCGCCGCCGTTCTTCCGGCAGGGCCCGTCGGCGCTGACCAAGCTCATCCTGTGTTCGGCGCTGGCGCTGTTCCTGATGGTGGCCGACAACCGCTTCACGCTCGCCGCGCAGTTGCGTGCCGTGCTGGCCACAGCGCTCTACTACCCGCAGCAGGCGTTGCTGGTGCCGGTGCAGGCACTCCAAGGCGCGGGCGACTACGGCCTGGGCCTGAAGCACGCCATCACCAATGAAGAAGCGGCCCGCCGCGACCTGGCGCGCCAGGCCGAGCGCGCGCTGCGCGTCGAGCAACTGCTGGCCGAGAACGCCCGCCTGCGCGCCCTGCTCGAACTGCGTGCCGGCCTGACGGTGCGCACGCAGGCCGCACAGGTGCTGTTCGAGGCACCCGACCCGTACTCGCGCAAGGTCATCATCGACCGGGGCGCCACGCAGGGCGTGCTGCTCGCCTCGCCGGTGATCAACGAGAGCGGTGTGCTCGGGCAGGTCACGCGCGTCTACCCGCTGTCGTCCGAGGTCACGCTGCTGACCGACCAGGATGCCGCCATGCCTGTGCTCAACACCCGCACGCAGGTGCGCAGCGCCGTCTTCGGTGCGGCAGCAGGGGCCGGCATGGAGATGCGCTTCATGGCCGGCAACGCCGACGTTCAAGTGGGCGACCTGCTCACCACCTCGGGTGTGGACGGCGTGTACCCGCCGGGCTTGCCCGTGGCCAAGGTGGTGGGCGTGGACCGGCGGCTGGAGTCAGGCTTCGCCCGCATCCGCCTGACCCCCATCGCGCAGCCCGACGGCGTGCGCCATGTGATCGTGATCGAGCCCGTCGGCCTGCAACTGCCGCCGCGCCCCGAGCCGGTGGCCGAGGACACCAAGCGCCCGGGCAAGAAGGGGGCGCGCAAATGATCATGCCCAGATCATCGGACCAACTCCTGCTGCCCGTGAACCCGCTGTTCGTGGCGTTCACGCTGCTGGTGGCGTTCGGGCTGAACATCGTGCCGCTCGGCCGCATGCCCGCCATGCCCGACTTCCTGGCGCTGGTGCTGGTGTTCTGGAACGTGCACCAGTCGCGCCGCGTCGGGGTCGGCCTGGCGTTCTTCTTCGGCTTGCTGATGGACGTGCACGACGGGGCCGTGCTCGGCCAGCACGCGCTCGCCTACACGCTGCTGAGCTTCTTCGCGATCACCATCCACCGCCGTCTGCTGTGGTTCACGGTGCCGTCGCAGGCGGTGCAGATCCTGCCGGTGTTCTTCGCCGCGCATGCGGTGGCACTCATCGTGCGCATGATCGCCGGCGGCATGTTCCCGGGCTGGCAACTGCTGCTTGCTCCGGTGTTCGAGGCGCTGCTCTGGCCGCTCGCCACGTGGCTGCTGCTCGCGCCGCAGCGCCGCGCGCCTGATCGGGACGAAAATCGACCGCTATGACCGAGCTGAAGAACGTCGAGCAAGAGGTCGGTCGCTTTCGCATGCGCCTGGCGGCGGCGGCGGTGTTCGTGCTGTTCGCGTTCGGGCTGCTCGTGGCGAGGCTCGTTTACCTGCAGGTCTACAAGCATGAAGAGCTGTCGACGCAGGCCGAGAACAACCGCATCTCGGTCGTGCCCATCGTGCCGAACCGCGGGCTCATTCTCGACCGCAACGGCATCGTGCTGGCCAACAACTACTCGGCCTACACGCTCGAGATCACGCCGAGCAAGGTGGGTGATGTCGAGGCGCTGATCGACCGGCTCGCCGAGGTCGTCGAGATCCAGCCGCGCGACCGCAAGCGCTTCAAGCGGCTGATGGACGAGAACAAGAGCTTCGAGTCCCTGCCGATCCGCACCAAGCTCAGCGACGACGAGGTCGCGCGCTTCACGGCGCAGCGTTTCCGGTTTGCCGGGGCCGACATCAAGGCCCGGCTGTTCCGCAACTACCCGCTCGGTGAAGTCGGCAGCCACCTGATCGGCTACATCGGCCGCATCAACGAAGCCGAGAAAGAGAAGATCGACGACTCCGACGACGAAGCCAACTACCGCGGCACGCAGTACATCGGCAAGCTCGGCGTCGAGCAGAACTACGAGGCCGAGCTGCACGGCACGACCGGCTTCGAAGAGATGGAAACCAGCGCCAGCGGCCACCCGGTGCGCCGCCTCAAGAGCAACCCCGCCACGCCCGGCAATGCGCTGGTCATGTCGATCGACATTCGCTTGCAGGCGCTGGTCGAAGAGCTGTTCGGCGACCGGCGCGGCGCGCTCGTCGCCATCGACCCGCGCAACGGCGAGGTGCTCGCCTTCGTCAGCAAACCCAACTTCGACCCGAACCTGTTTGTCGACGGCATCGATGTCGAGAACTGGAAGGCGCTGAACGAGTCGCCCGACAAGCCGCTGCTGAACCGGGCGCTGCGCGGCACCTACCCGCCCGGCTCGACCTACAAGCCCTTCATGGCCCTGGCCGCGCTCACGCTCGGCAAGCGCACGCCGCAACAGGTGACCATGGACCCGGGCTACTACTGGTTCGGCAACCACAAGTTCCGCGACGACAAGGAAGGCGGCCACGGCGCAGTCGACATGTACAAGTCGATCGTGCAGTCGTGCGACACCTACTACTACACGCTCGCCAACGACCTGGGCGTGGACGCCATGCACGACTTCATGGCGCCGCTGGGCCTCGGCCAACTCACCGGCATCGACCTGCAAGGCGAGCTGCGCGGCATCCTGCCGTCGACCGAATGGAAGCGCAACGCTTACCGCAAGAAAGAGGCGCAGAAGTGGTACGCCGGCGAGACCATTTCGCTCGGCATCGGTCAGGGCTACAACTCGTTCACGATGTTGCAGCTCGCGCAGGCCACGGCCACGCTGGCGGCCGGCGGGCAGCGCTTCAAGCCGCACCTGGTCAGGCTGGTCGAGAACTTCGAGACCCGCGCGCAGGTCCGCCCGGTCGGCGAGGCGCTGCCGCCGCTTGCGTGGAAGCCCGACGACGTGGCTGTGATCCGCCGCGCCATGTTCGGCGTGACGCAAGAAGGCACCTCGCGCGGCTCGTTCGTGAACGCGCCGTACCAGTCGGGTGGCAAGACCGGCACGGCCCAGGTCATTGCCATTGGCAAGGACGAAAAGTACAACGCCAGCAAGATCGACGAGCGCCACCGCGACCACGCGCTCTACACCGCGTTCGCCCCAGTCGATGCCCCGCAGATCGCGCTGGCGCTGGTGGTCGAGAACGCGGGCTTCGGTGCAGGGGCCGCTGCTCCGATCGCGCGGCGGGTGTTCGATTTTGTACTGTCTGGTCAGTACCCGAGCGAGGCCGACATCGCCGCCACGCAACTCGGCCAATCGACCGCCCCGATGGGCACGCCCCGGCCGGTCAGTGCGGTGCCGCTGCCGGGCGTGACCGTGGACGGCGCGGCGGGGCCGGCCGCTGCAGCTTCGGCGACGCCTGTGGCGGCTGCGTCGTCGGCGGGATCGGCCGCGCAGCGGGTTTCGCTGGCGATCAAATCACGTTAGCCACCAAATTGCCATCGCCACCTGCTCGCAACCAACTTTATGCATGGAGACGCATATTAGATACTCGCTCGGCGAAGATCCTCGACGACCGCTGTCGGAACCGCTCGAAGGTTGGCGCAGTCGCTTCGAACAGTGGCATCCAACTGTCCGTAAGGCAGAACTGTGGCAAGCCGCAGAGGCACTCAAGTGATGCGTACCCCCTCAATCCAGGCGACTTGCGTGCGACACGCCGCTTGAGTCCAACATCGACCTCACGAAGCCAACTGTCCAGAGCGTTCCCATGTTCATCGAAGTCCCTGGCGCCAAACTTTTCGCGGTACGGAGCGGCCCTGCCCGCGGAACCGCGATCCTGGCCATCGGCGGGTGGATCGGAAGTTCCGAGCTCTGGCAAGGGCCGCTGGCCGATCTCAGCGACTCTTACGTGACCGTCACCTACGATCATCGTGGGTCGGGACTCTCAGTCTGCGATTCGGACTCGATCACGTTCGAGAATCTGGTCGGGGACGCACTGGCAGTTCTCAAACACTTCGGCATTGACCGCTGCGTGGTTGCGGCAGAGTCCGCCGGGGCGCAAACCGCGCTGGCCCTCGCTGCTCGCGCTGCGCAGACCGTGTCACACGTGATCATCGTCGACGGCATGTACTCACGTGGCGTCGCCGGCGCGAACGATCCATTCCTCCACGGCCTTCGCACGGCCTATCCTGAAACCATCGAGCGCTTCGTTCAGCTGTGCATCCCCGAGCCCGAGTCGGAGCACATCAAGGCGTGGGGACGCAAGATCCTGGCTCGAGCCGAAGCGAGTGCCGCTATTGCGCTACGGACCGTAGGCTCGGTGACCGACATCACCCCGGAGTTGGCGGCCGTCACCCAACCAGTACTCGTGATCCATGGTGACCTGGACAAAATCGTGCCGCTGGAGTCCGGCAGGGCTTTGGCTGCTGCGCTGCCCGACAGTGAGCTTCATGTGCTCCAGGGTTGCGGGCATGTGCCGTCGCTGACCCAGCCGAAGAAGGTCGCTGACGCCATGCGCGCCTTCTTGCAGCGGCGCGCGGCCTGAACCCGCCTTCCATCGGGCACGCCTTCGGTCAGCCGCTCAAGAGCGCCGCCCGTCGCCATCGAAAATCGGAGATCACCCGTGAGCAATTTGGATTCGCCCACACATCAAATTCTCGAGGCCTACAAGGCCGCTGTCTGGGCACGCGATGTCGATGCGTTCATGCGTCTCTACGACCCGAAGGTTCGCGTGTTCGATACCTGGGGCATCT
>JANXWV010000040.1 GCA_025350965.1 Rhizobacter sp. | reverse complement strand
GGCACGACTTCAGCCACGGCCGCCAACTCGCCGCCTGGATCGGCCTCGTCCCCGGCCAGTACAGCTCGGGCGGCAAGGCCCGGCTCGGACACATCACCAAGGCCGGCGACGGCAGCCGAGCGCGCCCCAAATGCCCGATGTTCCGAAGGAGCCTGTTTCAACGAATTTCTGTTTGTCTTTGCCGCCGCGTGACGGCAAGCGTTGATGACATCAAAGGTTGGACCTGCGCGGGGAGTGCCTGACTGACTCTGGGCGGCGACGAACTCCGTCGTCCGCGACTAACGAATGAGGCCAGGGGATTTGGCATAGAAAAGCATCCGTCAATCAAAACGCCCAAGGTTCGACTTAAGCGGCGGCCCGAAACGACGTTCGCTTGAAGGCAGGGTTAGCCGTCTGTCTCAAGAAGCGATCCGTTCTTGCAACGCTTCTTGAGCAAGAGTGTTGATGCTCTTACCTTGAGCCTGTGCCTCGATCGCCAGCCGCTCATGCAACTCGGGCGAGATGCGCAGGTTGAACTTGCCCGAGAAATTACGCCGTGGTTCAAGCCCCTTTTCTTTGCAAACCTCCAGGAAGACTTGGAGCGACTTCCTAAATTCGGCCCGAAGTTCCTTCGGGTTCTTACCGTAGAAATCAGCGCCACCGTTCAGGCCAAGAATCTCACCTCGAAAGAGATCGAGTTCTTCGTCGTATTCGATCTTCGCGTGATATCCGTCTACCGTCATTACATTCATGGTTCCACTCCGTGTTGTTCCAACCACTTGCGGACGCTTGCCACCGCCCCTTTGTCTGTGTTCGGAGAGGGGTGTGGTCGGTGGAACACCCGTACTTCTTCGAACAAGACTACAGCGACTCGACTACCTTCTCGCTCACTGACTTCGGCGCCCAACTCGACAAACAGCGCTTCGATATCACGCCACTGGACGTTTCCACTTGTGGGACGGGCGAAGATCAATTCAAAAGTTCGCTGGTGCTTCCGCTTCATGCACTAATAGTACCACTATCAGGTACCGAACCGGATGGCGAGCCTGGAGACGGCTAACGAATAGAAGGGACTTCCCCGTCCCGAACCAGCCGCATGGCGGCAGTGGGCCACCAGTGCCAAGATGGGAAGCGCAAACGTCTCATCAACTCATTCGGAAGGGGAAGTCGTGGTCATTTTGTATTTCGGCATCGATCTCGCCAAGAACGTTTTCGCGGTTCACGGCGTTGGCGCCACTGGCAAGCCGGAGCTGGTGCGCCCGAAGGTCGCGCGGGCGAAGCTGCACGAGTCGGTTGGTTGCGAGCTTGGCGCCGTGCACGATTGGCATGGAAGCCTGCTCGGGCGCGCACCACGGGGCGCGGCTGTTTGCGCAGCACGGCCACACCGTGCGCTTGACGGCGCCGAAGTTCGTCGTGCCTTGCCGGCTTTCGGGCAAGCAAGGCACTCGTGGCGATGATCGGCAACGGGCACGACTTCAGCCACGGCCGCCAACTCGCCGCCTGGATCGGCCTCGTCCCCGGCCAGTACAGCTCGGGCGGCAAGGCCCGGCTCGGACACATCACCAAGGCCGGCGACGGCAGCCGACCGCGCCCCAAATGCCCAAAGTTCCGAAGGAGCCTGTTTCAACGAATTTCTGTTTGTCTTTGCCGCCGCGTGACGGCCAGCGTTGATGACATCAAAGGTTGGACCTGCGCGGGGAGTGCCTGACTAACTCTGGGCGGCGACGAACTCCGTCGTCCGCGACTAACGAATGAGGCCCCCGCACGCGTCTTTGATCAGGGTCCGCAGCACGATCGCTGCACCGATGACCGTTTGTAGTGTCGGCAGTCCGCACCTTTGACCGTTTGGATCAATGCCTTCGTCTGCGCTGCATCAGCTCTCGAACTGTGCATGTTGGGATCAATCGCTTCGCGATCGACCCCGGCTGTCTGTCGCTTGCAATTTGAAGGAAGCCCTTGTAGTTTGAGCTGAGCGGACGCCACCGGATTGGCACCTGGCCCGCGAGACGGATGATGACACTGGCCGGCTCGCGGGCCAAGTGCCAAGCCGGTGAAGGTCCGCTCGAGCGAAGGGTTAGCCAGCCCCGGGAATCTTGCTTTGCCAATAGGCAAGAACTCGATACGCCAGTGTGATTGCGTCAATCTGGCTGCACCCCAGAGCGATGGCCTCCTGCTGAGAAAGCGTGATAACGATTGGCTCTTCGACGTAGTCGTCAGCGAAGTAATCATCGGCGTACCCGTCGCGCTCAACGGAGGCGACGCTCTTGTGGTGCAGAGAAGTGGCTGCGAAGTGCTTCGCTCCGTTCGCGAGGTGCGAGGTAATTTTGAGAAGTGGATCACTGTCCCGCAGCGCCTCGCGATCGACCCTTGAGTTCGGATGCAGCCAGTCAACAAGATGCTCGGCGGTTACAAAGAAGTCGAAGGCGGCGTACTCGTCGCTTGAATCGTTGGACATTCGCGTCATGTCGTGCTGCAGTTTCAGCAGCAAGTCATAGGGAGTGCGAAGTTCGGCGAACCCTTTGAACTGTGACATATGAGGCCTAACGTTTGAGTTGAGCCGCCCGCGCAGGCAGGCAGCTTTTGAGCCAGAATGAAATGGAGGCCAAAATCGGCCTGCCGGAGCGGGTCGGCTCGAACGAAGGGTTAGACCGTATTTGCTAGTGACGCGGGTTTTAGGCTCACGCTTAGTTCGTACTCCATGAGCCGAACCTGCGGTACTTGAGTTGCTGCGTACTTGAGTTTTTGGCTTATTTCGGCTGCAACTACGATGCCGACCACATTGTTGCCAATACAGAGATGCTTCTCCACCCAGCCCATGTAGCGAAGGATTTGACCTAGCGCCGCATCGGCTCCGCGACCAAGCTTGAGCTCAAACACAAATAAATCACCATTTGAAGCCTTTGCCAGTATATCAATCGGGCCAACGTCAGTTTGAAACTCCACTCCGTCTCGGCCATCCTCGCTAATGTAGAGCTGAAGAGTAGTATTCCCCGCATCAAATGCCGGGAGATTCTTTGCCAAGTAATCACGCAGGTGACTCTCGAGTGCGAATAGACCGCCCTGCCCTTCGGTTGTTTCGATTGGAAGTGGTGACTCAGCTGTACCTTCCTGCACTTCCCGAACTGCGAGTTGCGCTGCAATCTCAGCAATTTCCCACTGTCCGTGTCTTTCCGGATCGTACCAAGTCGCCTTTCCTCTACCCGTGTTGAATAGGAAGTCATACTGCGCCGTGCACAGTCTTGGTTTTTTATTCTCTGGATAGTGAATTCGTGATGGATGATTCACTGAGCATAAAATTATTGAGCAAGTAAGTGTGGTCGCACTGACCCCAGGATACGTTGACCAGATGTGCTGTTTAATTTCACCGTACGTGAACTCTCCGCCAAGACTTTGCGCAGCGTCACGAACAAGTTGCCAGATAGGTGGTCGCATGATTATTGTATTAAGGGTCTAACGTAATGTGGGCCAACTGCGAATTGCCGAATGAGTCGGTCTAACAAACTGCTTCATCATGAGTTCCCAGAGTTGGCACCTGTTCCCACAGTGATCGTGCCGATATAGGAGGCCTAACAATCAGCGAACCACGCCTGTTCCATTTGGACCCCGTCGGCGCAAGCTTCAGCGGTTCGGTTACAGAGTTCGGGCTCGCTTCCACTCATTCAGACCAAATCCAAACTGGCCGTTCTGTTGACGCGCACTGGCGAACCGGTCCCGGCTTATACGTCCACCGGCTCCAGCACATGAATCACCCGCCCCGCCAGCATCTCCTTCGTCTTGGCCGCATACGCCTGCATGTGCGGCGCCACCGCATGCGCCCTCAGGGCGTCCAGGCTGGCCCACTTCTCGACCACCACGAAGGTGTCGGGGCCGACGTTGCCCTTCGACGTGGGGATGCCGGCGGCGTCGATGGTGGCCACGTACTCGATGCAGCCATCTTCAGCCAGCACCGCCGGTACGTTCGCGTTGAAGGCTGCCAGCAGCGCGGCGCGCTGGCCGGGTTGGGTGGTGATGATGGCGACGACGTGGATCATGCGGTGCTCCTTGGGTTGCAAGTTCATGGTGTGGCGTTTGGCCCCGGCCGGTCAAGCCCTCCAGCGCGGCATCAAGCGCAGTGCATTGTCGCGGCCGATGGCGCGCAGGTCGGCGGTCGTGAAGCCCTGGTCGAGCAGGCCCTTGACGTTGTCTTCGCCGGTTCGGTAGGGGTAGTCGCTGCCGAACAGCACCTGCGACACGTTCACCAGTTTCAGCAGCGAGGCCATGGCCATCGGGTGCGCGGCCCAGGCGGTGTCGTAGTGGAAGCGCTGCAGCTCGAACAGCACGCCTCTGGGAACGCGGGCGGCGAGCTTCGGGTCGAGCACGGGCATCTTCAGCAGCCGCTCGGTCAGAAAGGGCGCGTGCCGCCAGCGTTCGAGAAGATGAAGCACACATCGGGGCAGCGCGGGGCCGTGCCGGAGAACACGATGTCGGTGATGGTGCGCGTGGTGTCGGTGCCGAACTCGATCACCGTGGGCGGCACGTCGGGCTGCAGCTCGCGGCAGCAGTTGGCGGCCGTGGGGTGGGTGTACGGGATGGCCTTGCGGCGGTTCAACTCGTCCATCACCGGCGCGAACTGCGGGTGGCCGAGCCACTTGTCGCCATAGCTCGTGAGCAGGCCGATGCCGTCGGCCTTGAGCGTGTCGAACGCGTATTCCAGCTCACGCAGCGCGCTGTCGGCGTCGCCCATCGGCAGCATCGCGAAGCGGTGGCGCCGCCGGGCAGCGCATGGCGTGCGCTTTGGCGGCCTCTGCCGTGCCGCTTCGGTACAGCAGCACGCAGTGCGCGCCCAGCGCGGCCAGGCGGCGCGCGGTCGCCAGGCCGATGGCGCCGGTGCCGCCGGCGATCACGGCAACGCGGCCTTGCAGGGTGTCGGTGGGGGCGAAGGTCGTGGCGGTCATGAAGAGGTCGAGGGGAGCATCACGGGATCGGCGGGTGCGGGAACACCGGCTCGCCCGCGACCAGCCGGAAGTCCTGCGCCAGCAGGGCCAGCGCCGCACCGTCGCGCTCGGTGAGTTCAAAGCGGCCGACGAGCGCTGCAGTCACGCCAAACACCGGGTCGCTGGCCAGGTGCTCGCTGTCGTCGGCGAACACCTGCGTGATCAGCAGCTTGTGCGCCGGGTGCGAGACCATGAAGTGCAGGTGCGCCGGGCGGTACGGGTGGCGCTGCTGCGCGCGCAGCAACTCGCCGCACGGGCCGTCGGTGGGCACTGGGTAGCCCGCAGGGCGCACCGAGCGGAAGTGGTAGCGGCCGGCGGCGTCGGTGGTGAAGCAGCCGCGCAGGTTCATGTCGGGTTGGTCCGGGTCCTGGTTCTCGTACAGGCCCACGGGCGAGGCCTGCCACACGTCGAGCACGGCACCGGCCAGCGGCCGGCCGTCGGCACCGAAGACCGTGCCGCTCACGCCGAGCGGCACGCCCGGCGTGCAGGCGCGGGCGATGTTGGCGCCGGCCTCGCAGGCCGGGGCGTTGGCCCGCCAGAACGGGCCGAGCAAGGCGGCGTGAGAGGCGGTATCGGTGGTGTTGGTGGTGTTGGTGGTACCGGTGGTATCGGCGGTAACCGCCGCACCTGCAACCGCAGCCGCATCACCGTGCGGGTTGTTCAGCAGGGTGACGAGCGTGGACACACCGAGCAGGTCGGACGCGAGGATCACCTCGTTCTTGGTTGCGCCGGTGGCCTGCCCGATGCCAACGAGAAAGCCGATGGCGCGCTCGAACTCGGCCTCGGTCGGTCGGTGCTCGAGCACGAACCGGTGGAGGTGCGTGGTGAGGCCGGCCATCAACTCGCGCAGGCGCGCGTCGGGCGTGCGCTGCATGGCCGCAAGCACCAGCGGCAACAGGGATTCGGGCGTGGTCGGGTAGCAGGTGCGGTCGGTCATGGTGGAGTCGAGAGCCATCGTTCAGCCCGCCTGTTCAGCCCGCCTGTTCAGCCCGCCTGTTCAGCCCGCCGTTTTAGCCCACTTCTTCAACCCATGCGCCCGGGCAGGTACAACGCGATGATCGGGAACGCGATCAGGATCACCAGCCGCAGCAGGTCGGTCGCGACGAAGGGCAGCACGCCCTTGAAGATGGTCGTGAAGCTCACGTCCTTCACCACGCTCTTGATGACGAACACGTTCATGCCCACCGGCGGGTGGATGAGCCCGAGCTCGACCGTCATCACGATGATGATGCCGAACCAGATCGGGTCGAACCCGAGCGCGATGATCACCGGGAAGATGATCGGCACGGTCAGGATGATCATGGCCATGGCGTCCATCAGGCAGCCGAGCAGCAGGTACATCAGCATGATGAGCGCGAGCACGCCGTAGCGGCCCAGGCCCAGGCCGGTCAGGAACTCGGTGAGCTTCTGCGGGGTTTGCGTGATGGTCAGGAAGTAGCCGAACAGCAACGCGCCGATCAGCACCGTGAACACCGCCGCAGCCGTGCGCGTGGCCTGCAGCAAGGCCTCGCGCGTGTTGGCGCGGTTGAGTTTGCCGCGCAGCACGCCCAGCAGGTAGGCGCCGGTCGCGCCCACGCCGCCGGCTTCGGTCGGCGTGAAGAAGCCGCCGTACAGGCCGCCGATCACGAACACGAAGAGCACCAGCGGCGCCCACACCAGCTTAAGGGCCTGGAGCCGCTCGGGCCACGGCCGCTTCGGCCCGGCGGGCAGCAGGCCGGGGCGCAGGCGCACGATCAGCGCGATGGTCAGCACGTACATGCCCATCGCCAGCAGGCCGGGCAGGATGCCGGCCATGAAGAGCTTGCCGATGTCTTGCTGCGTCAGGATGGCGTAGACGGCCAGCACCGTGGACGGCGGCAGCATGGCGCCGAGCGTGCCGCCGGCCGCGATCACGCCGGTCGAGAACGACTGCGGGTAACCGAACCGCCGCATCTCGGGGTAGGCCACGGCGGCGAAGGTGGCGGCCGTGGCCACCGACGAGCCGCAGATCGCCGCGAAGCCGCCGCAGGCCACCACCGTGGCAATGCCCAGGCCGCCGCGCAGGTGGCCGACGAAGGCATCGGCCGCCTTGAACATCTCCTTGCTCAGGCCCGAGACCGAGACGAACGCGCCCATCAGCATGAACATCGGGATCACGCCGAAGGTGTAGTCGGTGACGGTGCGCATCGAGGTCTGCCCGACGAGCTTGAGCGCCGGCCCGGGGCCAACGATGTAGCTGTACCCGGTCACGCCGACGAGGCCCATCGCCATGCCGACCGGCACGCGCAGCAGCATCAACGCGAACAGGGCGACGAAGCCGATGATGGCGACGCTGTCGTTGCTCACTCGGCGGCTCTCGATTCGTCAACGCTCATTCGTCAACCCTCATTCGACCGCCTTGGTCTCTGACTCGTCATGCAAGGCCTGCGGCTGGAAGATGAGCCGGTACGTGCGGATCGCGATCAGCAGCACGGCGGCTGCGTCGCCCATCCACGCCATCGCGAAGAACGGCCAGGTGGGCAGGTTCAGGTCGTAGGTGAGCACATGGTCGACGTAGGTGCTGCGCACCTTGTCGAACAGCGTGATGGTCTGCACCGTGACGACGAACAGCAGCACCAGCGTCGCGAAGATGTCGATCCAGCGCTTCTGGCGTGGGCCGGCGGCGCTCCACACCAAGTCGACGGTGATGTGGCTGCCACGGTAGCTGGTGGCGGCAATGCCCCAGAAGATCAGCGTGCCGAGGAGCATCTTGCCGATGTCGTAGCTGTCGGGGACGGAAGTGCTGAAGAACTTGCGCAGCACCACCGCCAGGAAGATGTTCAGCGCAACGATGCCGACGAAGGTGGCGGCGCACCACTCGATTGCGTCGATGAACTTGTCCATGGCGTTGCGCGCAGGCGCAACGCCCCCCGGGGCGGGCTCGGCCTGCGTTGTCATGCCGCGCGCCCGGCCCGCATGCACACGCTCAGAGCCCGGCCTTGTACTTCGCGAGGTTCGCCTTCAGCGAATCCATGACCTGCTTCGGGTCGGCCCCGGCCTTGGTGACACTCGCAGCCCATTGCGCTTCGAGCGGGGCCACCGCCTTGTGCCATTCGTCGGCTTGCGCAGCGGTCAGCTTGTAGGCTTCGTGGCCGGGCAGGCCGGCCAGCTTGGCGCGGCCGGCGTACTCGAAATCGGCCCAGGCCGAGCCCACTTTCTCGGCCCACTCGGCCGTGCAGTGCTCGTCGATTACCTTCTTCTGCGCGGTCGACATGGCGTTGTACTTGTCGGTGTTCATCACCCACACGAAGGGCGTGACGTAGAGCGGCACGTCCATGTGGAAGTTCACCACCTTGTCGATGCCGAACAGGCTCAGCGAGCCCCACGGGAAGGTGATGGCGTCGGCCACGCCGCGCTCGAGCGCGTCGCGTGCTTCGGGCGCCGAGGCCTGCACGTTGGTGCCGCCGAGCAGCGTGACCATCTGGCCAATGGTGCTGGTGGCCGGGCGCACCTTCAGGCCTTTCACGTCGGCGGGCGACAGCAGCTTCTTCTTGCTGTGGAAGGTGCCGGGGTCGTGGATGAACGCGAAGCAGTACTTCACGTCCTTCATCTCCTTCGCGGCATAGGGCCGGTACCACGCGTCGATGGCGGCCGAGCCCGACTTGGCGTTCGCGAAGACGAACGGCAGGCTCGCACCGGCCATCAGCGGAAAGCGGCCCGGCTGGTAGCCCGGGTTGACGTACGAGATGTCGGAGATGCCGTCGCGCGCCATGTCGTAGTGGTCGAACGCCTTGCCGAGCTGCTCGGACGGGAACAGCGTGTAGGTGATGCTGCCGCCGGAGGCCTTCTTGATGTCTTCGGCCCAGGCCGCGAGCGCGGGGTTGAGGGCATGCTGCGCCGGCACCCAGCTCGCAAGCTTCAGGTTGACGGGCTTGTCTTGCGCGTGCACCGGCGCGCCGGCGAACGTGCCGAGTGCGGCCAGCACGGCAAGGGCCAGTGCGCGCGGTGTTGCCAGTGGCATGTGGCGGGGCGATTGGGGCATCAAGGTCTCCTGCGGTCGGCTGAACGAGGGTGCAGTGGGTCTGCAAACAAGGGTCGGCGCAGGATAGTGGCTGCTTCGCGCGCGGCTCTCGTGATCTACCCTGAGCCGGGTCGCGCTCGGCTTGTGTCAGGCGCGGGTGAGCCGGCCTCAGGCCGCGGCCGGCGCAGCCGCAACTGCAGCCAGCGGAAGTTCGATCACGCCGGCCAGCGGCACACCCGGCGGGCGCTCGGCGCTGGCCAGCACAACAGCCCGATCGGGCTGCCGTGCACACCCGGCGAGCGCGTGCAGCAGGTAGGCGACCGATGGCGCGTCGAGCGCACCGGTAGGCTCGTCGAGCAGCGTCAGCGGGCAAGCGCTGGCCAGCGCGGCCGCCAGCGCCACCTTGCGCTTCGAGCCGGTCGAGAGCTGGTACGTGGGCTTGTGCAGGTGCGGGCCCAGGCCGAAGCCTTCGGCATGGCGCTGCCAGGCTGCGGCGTCGAAATCCGGGTGCAGGGCGCACCACGCAGCCACGCATTCGCGCGGCGTGAGCGTATCTTGTGCCGGTGCGTCAGCGGCGCGGCTGTCGGCATCGAACCAGAACACGGCGCTGCGATAGGCCGGCGCAGCCTGGTCCAGGCGAATGCCCTTGATGCTCAGCTGCCCGGTGCAGGCCAGCGCACCCGCAAGAACCCGCAGAAGGGTCGTCTTGCCGCTGCCGGTGTCGCCGAACAGCAGCGTGACGCCTGCCCCCACCGAGGCCGACCAGCCCTGCACCAGGGCGGGCTGACCCGCGTACGCGAATCGGACGTCCCGCACCTGCAATAGGGGGATGGAGGTCATTGGCATCTCTGGCACTCTACCGGGTGGACAACGCATTGCGCAAACGCACTACCAGACCAAGATGACCGAACCGACCGACTCGCCCGCCTGGCCGACGAGCCCCGCCGCCGAGCGAAACAAAGACCCCATTCTCGATGTGCTTTGCGGTGCGCTGCCGGGCCGTGCCAGCGTGCTCGAACTGGCCAGCGGCACCGGCCAGCACGCGGCCCACTTCGCGGCGGCCCAGCCAGGCTGGGCGTGGCAGCCGACCGAGGCCGACACCAGCGCCCTGCCCTACATCGACGCACGCTGCGCTGGCCTCGCCAACGTGCGCCCCGCGCTCGCGCTCGACGTGCTGGCCCGCCCATGGGCCGCGGCACTGGGCGCGTTTGACGCGGTGTACTGCGCGAACCTGATCCACATCGCGCCCTGGGCGACCTGCGCGGCGCTCATGCAGGGAGCCGCCCAGCACCTTGTCCCCGGCGGCGTGCTGGTGCTGTACGGGCCGTTCCTCGTGCAGGGCGAAACCGTGGCGCCGGGCAACACCGCGTTCGACCTCGACCTGCGCCTGCGCAATGCGCAATGGGGCTTGCGCCTGCTTACCGACGTGGTGCGCGAAGCCCAGCGCGTGGGCCTGCTGTTCGAGCAGCGCGTGGCCATGCCGTCGAACAACCTGACGCTGGTGTTCCGGCGCGGGGAGCGCACGGGGCGTTGACAGTGCCTCAGCGCCGCATTCAGCCCGGCCGAACGAAGCCGCTGTCGACCCACGCCACAGCACTCGCTGCAGTGAGCCGAAAATCTGCGCGCACACGCACTTGAGCGGCGCAGTCACCGTAGGCATCGTGCGCGGCCAGCAGCGCGTGCGGGTCGTCCTCGACGGGCACGATGTCGAGCGTCACGTTCCAGCGCGCCGCCGCCGCGGTCACCGCAACCGATTTGTGCAGCACCGCATGCAGCGACTGTTCATGGCGCCGGATCACCTCGGCCGCCGTCTTCACGAGCGTGTTGAAGGCCGACACGTCCAGCGGCTTCGGGTTCTTCTTGTCGCGGCCCATCGTCCACGGGCCGACCAGCGCGGGCTCGGCCTCGCCGTCGCGGTGCATCTCGACCGCCCAGCCTTCGTCGTCCTCGTTCTTCACGACACGGGCAGTCCAGCCGTTATCGCGCCACAGGCCGGGGGATTTGAGCGTGTCGGGCAGGTCGGTGTCGGTGGTCATGCGGTCGTGCGGTCGTGCGGTCGATGGGTTTCAGTCGGTCACGCCGCCGCTACTTCTGCGCCAACGCCTTCTCGATGGCGGACACGAGCGCCTTGTCGCCCGGCTCCACCTTGCTGGCGTAACTGGCCACCGGCTTGCCTTGCCGGTCGATCAGGTACTTGTGGAAGTTCCACGCCGGCGCCGCGCCCGTCGCCTTGGCGAGTTGCAAATACAGCGGCGCGGCCTGCTTGCCCACGACGGTGGTCTTCGAGAACATCGGGAACTTCACCGCATAGGTGTTGAAACAGAAGTCGGCAATCTCCTTGCCGTTGCCGGGCTCCTGTTCGAAGTCGTTCGACGGGAAACCCATCACCACCAGGCCCTTGGGCGCGTACTTCGCATGCAGCGCCTCCAGGCCTTCGTACTGCGAGGTGTAGCCGCAGTAGCTGGCGGTGTTGACCACCAGCAGCACCTTGCCGGCGTACTGGCAAAGCGCTTGCGGCTTCTCGTCCTGCAGGCGGTTCATGGTTTGTTGAAGCAGGGCCGGGCAAGCGGCGGGCGTGGGCTGCGTCTGGGCCCGGGCCGCGCCGGTGGCGCCGAGCCCGAGCACGGCGGCCGCGAGCCACACGTTGAGTGAGAAAAACGCGGGGGACGCGCAGCGAGTGGTGGTTGACGACATGGTGGGCCTTTGCAGGTGCCCGAACGGCACACTCTGGATAGTGACAGACCCGGCTCTCCCCCGTTCTGGCGAGGTCTCCCCGCGCGCGCCGACGTATGCTCGACGCCGACTGGCACGCCCCTTGCGCCGAAGGCGCAGCATATGAGCGACCTGCCTTCGTTCGACGAACTCCACGTCATCTCCGACCTGCACATGGGCGGCCGAGCTGAACCCGAAAGTGACGCTCGAATACGGCTTCACGAAGGCCCTCGACCGGCCGGTGGCGCTGCTGCGCGACCTGAACTTCAAGCATGACCGTGCCGACCATACCGACAAGCTCGCCAAGCCCTTCGAGATCGACGCCGATGGCGTGCCGCGCTAGCCCACCCTGCAGCGCGCCGCTGCCGGCGGGCTGATGGACCTGGAGTTCCGCTTGAAGCGCGGGATGTGACGGCGTGCGATGGTGGAAAGCGCTCGATGCCGGCCGTTCGGCCAGATCACAGCAACCCGATGCCCGACTTTTTTGCGAGCGTCGCGTAGCTCACAACTTCGGCGCGGATGAACGCGGCGGCCACTTGCGGAGAGCTGATGCGGATGCGGTTGCCCTGCTCTGCCATGGCTTGCACCACCTCGGGCACCGCAAATGCCGACTGCGCCGCTTCGTTCAGGCGCTTGACCTCGGCGGGCGCAAGCCCTCTGGGAGCAACCAGCGCGAACCAGCCTTCGGCAAGGCTGCAAGGCAGACCCTGCTCCAGCATCGTGGGCGTATCGGGCGCCGCCGCCACGCGCTGCGCGCTGCTCACGCCAAGGGCGCGCAATGCGCCTGTCTTCAGATGACCTTGTACCGACGCCAACGCGACTGCCGCAAACGCGACCCGGCCACCGATCAGGCCGTCGAGCATCGACTCGATGCCTTCGAACGGAACGTGGTTCGCCTTCACGCCGGCTTCATCAAGCAGGCTTGCGAAGTCGAGGTGTGCAAGGCTGCCGTGACCCGACGAGCCGTAACTCATGCGCCCGGGGCGCGCCTTGAGCAGTGCGAGCATTTCGGCTGCGTCGCTGGTTGGCACGTTCGGGTTGCACACCAGCACCGTCGGCGTGTTGCCGATCATGGCAATCGGCGTGATGTCCTTGATCGGGTCCAACGGCAGGGTTCTGTAGGCGTTCGGACACATCACATGGCTGCTTGCGACGAAGCCGAGCGTGAAACCGTCGGGCGCCGACCTGACCAGCGCCGACGTGCCGTCGATGCCGCCCACGCCGCTCTGCCTGTCGACGGTGACCGTCTGTCCCAACACTCTTGCGAAGGCGTGCTGAACTGCCCCGACGATGCCGCCCAGGCCAGCTGCGGCGCCCACTGGAACGACGACGCGGACCGAGTGGCCGGTTTGCGCGAACGGCGCGGGGGCCAACGTCGAGCACGTGGTGGCGAGCAGTGCCTGCAAGGCGCGGCGGCGGCCCATCGCGGCGCGGAGAGTGGGGCTGGAGGTCGTCATGGGGGCGCAATGTAGGCCTCCGGCGCAGCGTCACAACCGCGATTTCGCAGACTCGTGCAGGGCTCGCCACGACGCCGCCCGAAACGTTGCACGCGCCCTACCGCCGTGCCACAAAGTGCCGAACCCGAACCCGAACCCGAGCACGCGCGCCTATGCCGCGGAGCGGGCCTTGATGATGGCGAGCACTGCCTTGAACTTGTTGTGCCGGCAGCTTTGCAGCCACTCGAACAGCACCATCTCGACGCTGACGATGCCGGCGCCCGCCTGGCGCAGCCGCCCCATCGCGAGCGCATGGTTGGCGGCGGTGCGCGAACCGCAGGCAGGTGCCACGACCCAGACGCGATGACCGGCACGCAGCAAACCGAGCGCGGTTTGCAGCAGGCACACATGGGCCTCGCAGCCGGCGATGACCACGTCGGGCAGCGGGCCGGCCTGGGGCGCGCCAGCGGGTGCTCGCAGCAGATCGAGCAAGCCGTCGGCGCAGGCATCGAAGTGCATCTTCGCGAGCGTGGTCTCGCAGCGCTCGCGCAGTTCAGGCCCGTTCGGGCCGAGGCCCTGCGGGTTCTGCTCGGTGCCGATGATGCGCAGGCCGAGCACGCGGGCCGCGTCGGCCAGGCACAGCGCATCGGCCAGCACCTCTTCGTGGCGGTCGATGGCGGGCATCAGGCGCTGCTGGTAGTCGACCAGCACGAGCACGCAGCCAGCAGGGTCAATGACGTGGTCGGTCGTGTGGGTCATGGCGAGGCCCTTCTTGCGGTGACTGTTGGCTTGGCTCGGGCGTCGGCCCGGGGCTTCGGTTCGGGCCACGCGGCGGCGGCGGCTGGCGAGCGCGTCAGCAGCGCTTCGACATAGTGGCCGAACAGTGCCCGCGACTCCTGCCTGAACATGCGGATGCGCCCGGTGTGGCTGAGCACCAGCAGGCCCACGCTGTGGGCGAACAGCGCGGTGGTCTCGGCCTGGGCGGCAGCGGCGTCGAAACCCAGCGCCAGCAGCGCATGCGCGGTAGGTGCCAGGGCGTCGCGCAGGCGGGCGTTCAGGCGCTCGTTGAGAGCCGGCGTCAGGCCGCGCGGGCGCATGCCCTGGAAAAGGTAGAAGCCGAGGTCCAGGTCGCGCGGGTTCTCGCGAAAGAAGTCGAAGAAGGCGGTGGCGGCGGCTACCAACAGGGCGCCCGCGTCCGCAGGCGCCCTCGCCCCTGCCCCTGCCGGCCCACCGGGCACGGCCTCGGCCTCGGCTGGCGGCAACGCCCGCGCGACACCTGCATTCAGCCGCTCCAGCGACTCACCGAGCAGCGCACCGTAGATCTCTTCCTTGCTCGCGAAGTAGCTGTAGATGGCGCCCGGCGTGTAGCCCGCGCGCCGCGCGATCTCGCGCATGCTGGCGCCGTCCAGGCCGAGCTCGAAGAACGCAGTGCGCGCGGCGGCCAGCACATGCGCGCGCTTCACATCGGCAACGGCGCGTTGGCGCGCACTGCGCGACGCCACCGCATGAATTGCACTGTTGTTTGACGCGACCATGGCTGCAATATACAGTCGTTCTTTGCATTGAACACTGTTCAATACTTGCGTCGACTGGAGACTAGCCCGATGACCGCACCGACCCCGCCCGCCACCCCACCAAAGCTGATGACCGGCGCCGACTACCGCGAATCGCTGCGGCGCTGCAAGCCCGTGGTGTATGTCGACGGGCAGCTGATCGGCTCCGTGGCCGATGCGCCGTCGCTTGCGCCTGGCATCAACGCGCTGGCCGTGACCTATGACTTTGCGCACAGGCCCGAGTTGGCGCCGCTGATGACGGCCGTGCAGTCGCACGCCCCCGGCAAGGCCGTGAACCGCATGCTGCACATCAACGAGTCGGCCGGCGACCTGCTGAACAAGCTGGAAGCCGTGCGCCTGCTGTGCCAGGAAACCGGTTGCGCGCAGCGCTACTTGGCGCACGATGCGCTGAACGCGCTCGGCCAGGTGAGTGCACGCATCGACGATGCACGCGGCAGCACCGAACACCGCGCACGCTTCCAGGCTTACCTGCAGCACGTGCAAGACGCCGACCTGAGCCTGGGCATCGCGATGACCGACGCCAAGGGCGACCGCAGCAAGCGCCCGCACGAGCAGGCCAACCCCGACACCTATGTGCACATCGTCGAGCGCAACGGCCGGGGCATCGTGATCTCGGGTACCAAGGCCATTGTCACGGGCGCGCCCTACATGCACGAGCTGATCGTCATGCCCGGCCGGGCCATGACCGAGGCCGACGCCGCCTTCGCGGTGTGCTGCGCGGTGCCGGTCGACGCCCCCGGCATCACCATGGTCGCGCGGCCCGCGGGCCGCCCGGGTGAGAAGCTGGAGCACGGCGCGGCATTGTTCTCGCGCCGCTACGGGCAGTCGACCGCCGTCGTCATCTTCGACCAGGTGTTCGTGCCCTGGGAGCGGGTGTTCTACGCCGACGAGTGGGAGCACTCGGGCCACCTGACCCACAGCTACGCGACCCACCACCGCCACAGCTGCATTGCGGCGCGCGCCGGGTTCGGCGACCTGCTGATCGGCGCCGGCGCGCTGATGTGCGAGGCGAACGGCCTGGACCCGGGCGCGCACGCGAACCTGCGCGACCCGATGGTCGAACTCATCAAGATCACCGAAGGCTTCTTCGCCTGCGGCGTGGCCGCCAGCGTGTACGGCACGCGCGACGAGCACAGCGGCACG
The DNA here is from genome assembly GCA_025350965.1 of Rhizobacter sp. Classification (GTDB taxonomy): domain Bacteria; phylum Pseudomonadota; class Gammaproteobacteria; order Burkholderiales; family Burkholderiaceae_C; genus LMDS01. The sequence goes on along the minus strand of JANXWV010000040.1, from coordinate 11,183 downwards.
TTCATGCCCGAGCCGGTGTTCGCAAACATCGGCAAGCTGCTGCTCGCGACACAAATCTATGACATGCACCGCCTCGCGCACGAGGTGTCGGGCGGCCTGATCGTGGCCCTTCCCGGCCCCGACGAAGACCACAACCCCGCCACCGCCGCCACGCTGGCCGAGGTGCTGCGCGCCAACCCTGCGGTGCCGTACGACAAGCGCATCGAGGTGGCGCGTTTCATCGAAGACCTGACCGCGTCGTACCAGGGTGGTTGGTACTCGCTCATCAGCCTGCATGGCGGCGGCTCGCCGGCCGCCATGAAACAGGAGATCTGGCGCAGCTACCCGGTGGGCAGCAAGGTGGATTTGGTCGAGCGCCTGCTGGACCGTGGCGTGCTCGCACCGACCGGTGGCGAGCACCGCCGGCCCATCACCCGAAACCGCCAGCCCGGCCGCTGCTGCGACACGGGCTGCACGCAGCCGGGGCAGGCCGTGATGGTGGCACTGCCCGAGCCCGTGCGCCCCGACCCGATGTGATCACCTCACGTGATGCCCTAACCTGATCACCTCACGTGATGCGACGGCGCCAGCTTGTACACCGGCGTGTCCAGCCCCTCCATGCGCGCCTTCAGTTGCAATGCCAGGAACTGCGAGTAGTGGCGCGACTGGTGCAGGTTGCCGCCGTGGATCCACAGGTTCGCCACCTGCGTGGGCTTCCACATGTTGCGCAGTTCGCCCTCCCACGGCCCCGGGTCTTTCGGTGTGGCCGAGCCCAGGCCCCAGCACTTTCCGACCTTGTCTGCGACCGCCGGTGAAATGATGTCGGCGAGCCAGCCGTTCATCGAGCCGTAGCCGGTGGCGTAGACCAGCAGGTCCGCCGGCAGCACGGTGCCGTCGGTCAGCGTCACCGACGTCGGGTTGACGCGCTCGATGCTCACGCCGCTCTTCAACTTGACGCTGCCGTTGGCCACCAGCTCCGACGCGCCCACGTCGATGTAGTAGCCCGAGCCACGGCGCAGGTACTTCATGAACAGGCCCGAACCATCGACACCGAAGTCGAGCATGAAGCCGGCTTTCTCGAGCCGCGCGTAGAGGTCGGCGTCGCGTTTCTTCATCTCGTCGTACACCGGGATCTGCAGCGTGTGCATGATCTGGTAGGGCACCGACGCGAAGATCAGGTCGGCCATGTGGTGGTCGATGCCGCTTGCAACCGCCTGCTCGGAGTACAGCCCGCCGAGCGCCAGTTCCATCAACGAATCGGACGGCGCGATGTGCGTGGACGAGCGCTGCACCATGGTCACGTCGGCGCCGTGCTCCCAGAGCGCGGCGCAGATGTCGTGCGCCGAATTGTTCGAGCCGAGCACCACGCACTTCTTGCCGGCATAGGCCTCGGGCCCGTGGTGCTTGCTGGAATGGTGCTGATCGCCTTCGAACGCATCGGCCCCGGGCAGGCTGGGTGTCACGGGGTAGCCCGACACACCGAGCGCGAACACCAGTTGCTTCGGCCGCAGCACCACCTCGGCGCCGTCGCGCAGCACGGTCACGGCCCACTCCTGTTTGGCCTCGTCGAACTGCGCGCTCTTCGCGACAGTGGAACCCCAGTAGTTCAGCTCCATGACCTTGGTGTACATCTCGAGCCAGTCGCCGATCTTGTCTTTCGGGGCGAACACCGGCCAGTCGTTCGGGAACGGCAGGTAAGGCAGGTGGTCGTACCAGACCGGGTCGTGCAGGCACAGCGACTTGTAGCGGTTGCGCCATGAGTCCCCCGGCCGCGCGTTCTTGTCGACGATGATGGCCGACACCCCGAGGCGCCGCAGCCGCGCACCGAGGGCAATGCCGCCCTGGCCGCCGCCCACGATGACCGCGTACGGCTGCTCGGCGTAACCCAGGCGCGCAGCCTCTTCAGTCCGCTTCTCCAGCCAGCTTTTCCGGCCGGGTTGCGCGCCATGCTCGGCGCCTTTCACACGCCGCTCGTGAGTGCGTTCTTCGAAGCCTTTCAGCTCGGTCATCGTGGTCAACACCGTCCAGGCCTTGCCACCACGCAAACGCAGGTGGCCGCGCCCGCGTGCCACTGCCGTCTCGAACGTGAACCACGCCTCGGTGATGCCGTCTGCCTCGGTCGCCTGGCCCTCGAGCGCGAAGTTCGACGGCTGGGCATCGGCCAACCTCGCGGCCAGCATCTCGCGAATGGCCTGCGGGCCTTCCTGGGTGCAGATGTTCCAGGTGAACGACACCAGGTCGCGCCAGTAACTGTCGGGCTCGAACAGCGCGACGGCGGCCTCGACATCGTCGCTCGCCAGCGCGGAAGAAAAGTCGGCCAGCCAGGCGCTCGTGGCCTGGTTCGGGTGAGTGGTCATGTCGGTCATTCGAGCCTCCGGTTCGGGATGTTGAAACGACGTTCGCTGCGCCAGCCGCAGCGAGCTGTCGATGATTTGCGTGCGGGCGCGGGCGGGGCAGAGAACAAACCCGAAGGGGCTTGCGGGACAGCGAGCGAGCAAGCAACGGTGTTTGTGGTTCGACGAAAGGGGCACCCACCGTCCCGAAAAGGCGCGCCCGGGCGCACCTTTTCCGCTCAAACCCGCGACCCGCGAACGCCACCCACGTCATAGGGATGGCCGAAGCCACCCCCGTGGCCTACCTTGAACTGCAGACACCAACCAAAAGCACGCGCAGCAAGCGGCGCCGCGCATCGACGAGAGGCACCCACCATGAGCGGTCTGTCGGCCAGCACCATCACCAGCTCCCTCGCATCCCACGGCACCGATGCGGCAACCCAGGCGCTGATCGTGCAGTTCCTCAACAACGTGGGCAGCGCGGCCGCACTCGCCGGCACCGAGCACCAGGCCGGCCCGGTGTTCGACGACCCCACGTCGGGCAGCGGCGTGCAGTCGCGTGGCTACGACATCGGCCTGACGGTGGCACAGCGCATCGTCACCCAGCGCGCCAACCTGGGCGGCTTCAGCAGCCTTGCGCAACTCGCCCACATCAAGGGCTTCGGCGCCGACAAGTTCAACGACCTGATCTACTCGTTCACGCGCGTGGTCCACGAGCTGACGGCCATCGAGTTCAACTGGAACAACGCCACGCGCAGCAACGATTCGATGAACCTGCGGCGCAGCTTCGCCGCCGCCGCACCGTCGCCGTCGTGGCTCAAGGGCGTGTCGGTCAACGCGGCCGACTCGATTGCGCTTTACGGCATCGCCGACACCTCGGGCCGGCCGCTCGCCATTCGCGCGGCCTTGCGCGCGAATGGCCTGTCCGCCGCGTTCGTTCGGGCCACCGGCGGCGGCGCGCTCGGGCCGGTGGCTGAGCAACTGGTTTCGTTCGACGCTGCCGGCGCGTCGGGCTGGCAGACCTTCGCGCTGCCCGCACCCACCTTCCACGCCGGCGGCGTGGGCCGGCACGACATCGAATGGCGCTGGCAGTGGCGCGCGCGCAGCACCGATGCGTGGCGCGACCTGCGCGCCACGCGCCACCGCATCTACGTGACGCTCGCAGCACCCACCCTGCCCTGGGTGCAGGTGGCAGGCAGCACGGCGCTGCCCTGGGCCGACGCGCTCGACATCGCCTGCGTCTGGGCGGCCGGCGCCACCACCGGCGACGCGGCGGCGGCGCTCGTTACGCAGCGCTATAACGGCTGCGGTGTGGTGGCCTACGACACCGTGAGCGGCGCCACCTTCTACGGTTGGGGTTCGTACAACCTGACGCAGATGCTCAACCGCCTGAACGGCGGCCCGGGCCTCGGTGCCAAGGTCAACTGCACCGACAGCGCGAACACCGTGTCCACCCTCGCCAACCTGCTGGGCTGCGACCTGTGGCAGTCGCGCATGCAGTCGGGCTTCGCGCTGAACCCGATGATCGCCATCGGCTTCAACACCTGGGCCGTGCCGTTCAACGGCAGCTTCAGCTACCACGAGGTCGCGTGGAAAGGCGGCTGCACGCAGTTCGACAACGTGTTCGACGGCTGCCTGAAAGTCGACGGCGACGCCGACCCCACGAGCGCGCCGCACACGCCCCTTCTCGCGACCAACCTGCTGTTCGGTGACTGCGCGACCCTGAACTACCGGCTGCGCCTGTGCCCACCCGGGCCGAGCGGCTGCGGCAACTGCGTGCCCGCGCCCGCCACCACGCGCCAGCGCCGCGCCCTGCTCTGATCCAACGACTCTGACCTGACGAAAGCCCTGCCCCATGAACACCCCACAAGACATGGGCGCCTGGCGGGTTGCAGCCGCCGGCGTTCCTTCCGTCTACATCCACAACTACCGCATGCTCGGCGCCGAGTTGAAAGGCTGGGAACTCGTCAACGTGGCCGAGATGGCCGACTCACCCGGCGCCGTCGAACACGTGTACCTCTGGGCCCGAAAGGGTTTCGACGGCAAGGCCTTGCTGCGGGTGTCGATCAGCGAGTTCGGCGACGTTGGCAGCGCGCTGCTCGGCCTGCAAGGCGTGCTCGCAAACAGCATGAACCCAGAGGTGCCGCCTGCGCCGAAGGCGCTGGTGCCCGCTGCGGGCGTGGCCTTCGCGGCGGGTGCGGGTGCGGGTGCAGGTGCGGGGGCGATCAAGGGTGCGCCAAAAGGTGACCAGGGAAAGAAGGCCGAGCTGCACGCGGCTTGGCTGCAGCTCGGCAACCTGACGCTGCGCATCGACAGCGTCGGCGACGAGCCGGCCGACGTGGCGCCCCTTGTGAAACTGCTCGCCACACGCTTCACGAAGCCGCCGTCCAGCGCGGCGCTGGCCGGCGCGCAGGCCAGCGAAATCAAGCCCGGCGCGCGCGCCCGTGCGGCAGTTGCGGGCGACGCCGCGCCCCTGATCGAGAACCTGGCCCAGCACGCGCAACGGAACCGCTGGGTGCAGGTGCTGGCGCCAACGGGTGAACTGCGCCGCGAGGGCGATGCGGTGCTCTACGCCGGCCCGGCTGCCGGCCGGCATGCGGCGCGCAGCTTCGTCATCGGCCCCAACTGAGCGCGAGCTGAAAGTCGGCCCCATCGCTGCACCACACGACCCTCGGCAAGCCGACGGGCGAGCCCGTGTTGGTGCCGCACGGCACGGCCGGGTCGGGCAGCGGGATGCTGAACCCCGCATTCGCCGGCGAGCTGTTGCCGCCCCGCCCGCTCGCCCGATGAGCGCGCGCGTCAGCCGAACGCACGCGCCGCCGCCATGCCGGCCATGCGCGCGCTGATCGCGAAGAACTCAGCCACCGTGTCGTCGATGATGGCCTGCACCGGCTTCACCGCGTGCACCAGCCCCGCCGACTGCCCGGCCAGCGCCGGCGCGGCGTTCATGTCGCCACCGAAGTAGACCTGCTGGATGCCGGCGAAGGCATCGGGGCCAAGCAGGCCGCTCTCGTGCATCGGCTCGGTGTACGCGGTCTTGAGGGCACGGATGCACGGCGTGGCGCGCTTGTTGAGCACCCAGGTGCCGGTTGCCTCGGCCGCGACGATGGCGTTCTTGTAGTGCGCGTGCACGGGGCTCTCGGTGCTGGCGACGAAGCGCGTGCCCATCTGGATGGCCTCGGCGCCGAGCGCGAAAGCGGCTGCCATGCCGCGCCCGTCGACGATGCCGCCTGCGGCGATCAGCGGCACGCTCACGCGTTCGCGGATGGCCTGCAACAGCACGAGCGTGCTGACCTCTTCCGGGTTCTTGAAGCCACCGCCCTCGGCGCCCTCGACCACCAACCCGTCGATGCCGGCGTCCACGCACTTCAACGCCGTGTCGAGCGTGGGCACCGCGTGGTAGACCACGATGCCGGCCGCCTTCAGCGGCGCGATGAACTTGGCCGGGCTGCCGGCCGAGGTGGTCACGAAACGAACGCCCGACTCGCACACGAAGCGCAGCATCGCGTCGTCCCTCAGGAAGCGGATCGGCAGGTTCACGCCGAACGGCAGGCCGCTCGCCACCATCGTGCGAATCTCGCGCTGGCAGTTGGCCGTCTCGCCCGACGAGGTTTCGATGATGCCCAGGCCGCCGGCCCTTGATACGGCCGAGGCGAGCGCGCTGCGCGCGATCCAGCCCATCGGCGCTTGCAGGATGGGGACACGCGCGCCGCAATGGGCGAGGACTCGGTTCATGGGTTGGCTTTCGGTTGAAGGTGGGGTGACGCGAAGTCGCGCATCATGCCCCGCTCAACACCCCACCGGAGAACACCATGCCAGCACCCCAGAGCAGCCTGCAACTGCGCTCTTTGATCACCGCCGAGGGCGAACTGCAGCTCTCGCTCGTCGACACGCCCGTGCCCGAACCGAAGGCCGACGAGGTTGTGGTGCGGGTCGAGGCCACGCCCATCAACCCGTCCGACATCGGCCTGCTGTTCGGCGCGGCCGACATGGCCACGGCCGTGGCCAGCGGCACGCCTGCGAACCCCGTGATCACGGCCAAGGTGCCGGCGAATGCGCTGCCGGGCATGAAGCCGCGCATCGGGCAATCGATGCCGGTGGGCAACGAGGGCGCCGGCACCGTGGTGGCGGCCGGCAGTTCGGCGCTCGCGCAGTCGCTGCTCGGCAAGACCGTGGCGGTGCTCGGCGGGGCCATGTACAGCCAGCACCGCACCGTGCCTGCGTCAAGCTGCCTGGTGCTGCCCGAGGGCACGGCCGCTGCCGCCGGTGCCTCGTGCTTCGTGAACCCGCTGACGGCACTCGGCATGGTCGAGACGATGCGCCGCGAAGGCCACGGCGCGCTGGTGCACACGGCGGCGGCGTCGAACCTCGGGCAGATGCTGAACCGCATCTGCCAGGCCGATGGCGTGGGCCTGGTGAACATCGTGCGCAAGCCCGAGCAGGCCGCGCTGCTGCGCAGCCTCGGCGCAGTGCACGTGTGCGACAGCAGCGCGCCGTCGTTCATGGCCGACCTGACGGAAGCGCTGGTCGCAACGAAGGCCACCATCGCCTTCGACGCCATCGGCGGCGGGCGCCTGGCGGGCCAGATATTGACCGGCATGGAAGCAGCCATCGCGCGCACCGCCACCGAGTACAGCCGCTACGGCAGCAACGTGCACAAGCAGGTCTACATCTACGGTGGCCTGGACACGGGGCCGACCGAGATCCAGCGCAGCTTCGGCATGACCTGGGGCGTGGGCGGCTGGCTGATGTTCCCGTTCCTGCAGCGCATCGGTACGGAGGCGACCGACCGGCTGAAGCAGCGCGTGGTCAGCGAGTTGCACACCACGTTCGCAAGCCACTACGCGCGCACGCTGTCGTTGCGCGAGGCACTGACGCTGGAGGCGATCGGCGTCTACGGGCCGCGCAACACAGGGTCGAAGGTGATGATCGATCCGAGTGCCGGGTGAGGGCTGTGTCGCGCGAGACAAGGCCGCCGGGGTGTTCCGTTCCGCGAATGTCCTCCGGCTGGGCTTCGCCTGGCCTCCCCCTTGACTTCGCTACACAAAACACCCCACCGGCCTTGTCCAGAACGGTCGGGGTGATCCCGGGGCCTCGCTCTTTCCTTCGGATTGCGCTGACGCCTGCGCGGGCGCGCCTTGGCCGTGCGGACTTCCGGATGCGCTCAGCCGCGCTGCGACCGCAGACGCCACCCCAGCAGCAGCACACCACCCACCATCAACGCCCACGTGCCCGGCTCGGGGATCGCCGGGCTCAGCGACAGGGCCACGAACTGCGTGAACTGAGTGGCGCCGAAATTGTTGTCGGAGACGAGCACCAGCGTGCGTTGGCCGTTGAAGTCGGCGCCCCAGGTGATGCCTTCGATGTTGTCGAGCGCGAGGGCCGAGCCGTCGTCGTTGGTGAGCGTTCCCAGGTCGAGCAGCAGCGCCTTGGTGACTGCGGTGTAGGGCTGGCCCCTGTTCAGGTCGAAGCCCGACACGTCGCTGGCGCCGCGTGCGTCGACCGCATACAGGCGCAGCGTGTAGCCCGTGGGCAGGCCGTTCGGGCCGACGCCGGGTGTGGTGGCGCCGACCGCGAAGCTGCGCTCGACTGCAATGAACTGTCGGTCACCGGTGGCCAGCAGCTCGACGAGGCCGTTGGTGGCGAAACCGTTCGCGGCGGCCGGCGGCAACGCGATGGGAGCGACGTTGTAGACGTACTCGGCGCCCGCTGCACCGGTGGCGGCGTTGAACGCGACGATGCGTGACGGCGAACCCGTGGCGAGCGTCGAGGCCGTGCCGTCTTGCACCAGCGCGTTCTCGGTCGCGGTGTAGAGCAGTTGGCCGTCGGTGCTGAAGGCGAGGCTCTCGAACGCCAGGTTGTTGCGAATGCCAGGGTCGGCGGCGCCGGTACCGGTGGGGTTGAAACGCGTGGGCACCGCGTAGTCACGCGTGAACGCGCCGGCGCTCGTCATCTCGCGCACTGTGGGGTTCTGCAGCGCGGGCACGCCGGCACCGCCGCGCTGGCCTTCGTTGCTCCACACCAGTGCGCCAGTCGTCGGGTTGATGCGCAGCGACTCGGGGTCGAGCGTGTTGGTGGCGAACGGGTTGCCGTTGGGCTGCAGGATCGTGGTGACCGCGTTGAAGGTCACGCCCGATTGGCCTGGGTTGGCCGAGCGCTGGAATTGCGCCAGGTTCAACGACAGGTCGTAGAACCTCGCTGGGTTGACGGCACTGCGGTCGTCGCTGATCGCGAGGTAGCGGCCGGTGACGGTGTCACGGTCGATGCCCGACAGGCCGCCGATGGTGGTGCCGCCAAAGAGCTGACCGGTGGGCACGATCTGCTGGCCGAGGTAGGTGAGGGTCTGGGCTTGTGTTCCGGTGGCGGTGGCCAGTGCCATCAATGCGGCGATGGCGACGGTGGTGCGGGTGATGAGCATGTGAACTCCGGGAATGTGCTTGAAGCCCCGACTCTCCCGCAGCCGCGTGACACGGCTGCGACGCGGTGCTAGGCCAAACCATAGGGTTATTACTATTTTTCGAGCAAAAGCATCGGGCTATTCTTGATTTTCTGTTTCATCGATTGAACTTTGTTCCTTTAATGAAACAAACGCCACCAACGCCATTCACGGAAAACCCCTGCATGAAGCTGACTCGCCGCTGCCTCACGATGTCTCTCGTCGCCGCTGCCGGCATGTGGCTTGCTGCGGGCGCCGCCACTGCGCAGGCCTGGCCGAGCAAGCCGATCACCATCGTGGTGGCCTACCCGGCGGGCGGCGACAGCGACGCCATGGCGCGCGTCTATGCCGAGAAGCTGACCGCACGCCTCGGCCAGCAGGTGCTGGTGGACAACAAGCCCGGTGCCAGCGGCACCATCGGCGCATCGGCCGTGGCCAAGGCCGCAGCCGACGGCTACACGCTGCTCTTCGTGCCCAGCACGTTCGCCATCGCGCAGCACGTGCTCAAGCTCGCGCCCACCACGGCGCACGACGTGACGGCCGACTTCACGCCCATCGTCAAGACCGGCAACATCCCGCTGCTCGCGGTGGCCTCGCCCGGCTCGGGCGTGAAGGACATGAAGCAGTTCATCGCCGAGGCCAAGGCCGGCAAGCCCTTCACCTACGGCACGCCGGGTGCGGGCTCGCCGATGCACATCGCCGGCGAGATGCTCAACAAGGAAGCCAACATCAAGGTGGCGCACGTGCCCTACCGCGGCGCGGCGCCGCTGGTGACCGACACGCTCGGCAGCCACATCACCGTGGGCTGGGTCACGCCCGCAGTGGCCATGCAGTACCTGCCGAGCGGCAAGCTGGTCGCCCTGGCCGTGGCCGACCGCCAGCGCACAAAGCTGCTGCCCGACGTGCCGACGATGATCGAGCTCGGCTACAAGGACATGGAGGTCAGCGCCTGGATGGGCCTGCTCGGCCCCAAGGGCCTGGCGCCCGAAGTCGTTCGCACGCTGAACGGGCACATGAACGACATCCTCAAGATGCCCGACGTAGTGGCGAAGATGAACTCGCTCGGCATCGAGCCGCTCGGTGGCGAGCCGGCCGTTCTGGCGCGCCAGATCGCGACCGACAACGAGCGCTTCGGAAAGATCATCCGGGAGTTCGGCATCAAGGCCGACTGACATGAAGCTGCCCCCACGTCGCTGCGCTCCTGCCCCCCGAGGGGGCCGTCAATGGCTTCGGGCGGCCGTGCGCCACTGACATGGCGATGGCTTCGAACAACTTGCTGGCAGGCCGGCGCATCCTCGTCACCGGCGCGGCGCGCGGCCTCGGCCTGGCGTTCGCACGGGCCTGCGGCGATGCCGGTGCGAGCGTGGCGATGGCCGATATCCGCGCCGATCTGGTCGAGGCCTCGGCCGCATCGCTGCGCGCAGCCGGCATCACCGCGCACGCGATCGAAGCCGATCTGTCCGACCCCGCCTCGATCGAGCGCTGCGCTGCACGCGCGATCGAATCGCTGGGCGGGCTCGACGGCCTGGTGAACAACGCCGCCGTCACCGACTCGGGCGGCCGCGCCGCCGACGACATCAGCGTCGACACCTGGGACGCGGTGATGCGCGTCAACGTGCGTGGCACCTGGCTGATGGGCCGCGCCTGCCGCGCCGCGCTGCGCGCGAGCGGCCGCGGCGCCATCGTCAACCTCGCGTCCGACACGGCCCTGTGGGGCGCGCCGAACCTGTTGGCCTACGTGGCGAGCAAGGGCGCGGTGATCTCGATGACGCATTCGCTGGCGCGCGAGTACGGTGGCGACAACATCACCGTCAACGCCATCGCCCCCGGCCTCGTGCTCGTGGAAGCCACGCAGTACGTGCCCGAGGCGCGGCACCGCCTGTACGTGGAGCAGCGCGCGCTGCAGCGCGAGCAGTTGCCCGAAGACGTGTGCGGCGCGGCGCTGTTCGCGTTGTCCGATCTGGCCCGCTTCGTGACCGGCCAGTTGCTGCCGGTGAACGGCGGCTTCGTGATGAACTGAAGGATGTCCCTGACATGAGCACACCCATGACACAGCCCACCACCGACAACACCCTCGCCCAGCCCGAAGGCAGCAGCTTCGACGCCTGGATGGAGGCACGCATCGCCCGCTTCTCGACGCGCCGCTACGACTTCGACGCGCTCAAGTTCCAGGCCGACTTCGACCCCAAGTACCGGCGCGGCCAGATGCGCTATATCGGCACCGGCGGTACCGGCGTGGCGGCCGACGCCAGCACCATCCCGTCGGAGCACTTCACGTTCTCGACCATGGTCATCCCGGCCGGCAACGAAGGCCCGCCGCACCTGCACACCGACGTCGAAGAAGTCTTCTTCCTGATGCGCGGCAAGCTCAAGGTCGTGCTCGAGAAAGACGGCCAGCGCTACGAGACCATCCTGACCGAACGCGACGTGATCTC
>JANXWV010000002.1 GCA_025350965.1 Rhizobacter sp. | reverse complement strand
CCGCGGCCGTGAGGCTGCCCGGAAGGCCCGCGAGATGACCCGCCGCAAGGGCGTGCTCGACGGCATGGGCCTGCCTGGCAAGCTGGCCGACTGCCAGGAAAAAGACCCGGCGCTGTGCGAGATCTACATCGTCGAGGGCGACTCGGCCGGCGGCTCCGCCAAGCAGGGCCGGGACCGCAAGTTCCAGGCGATCCTGCCGTTGCGCGGCAAGATCCTGAATGTTGAGAAAGCACGCTATGAAAAGCTGCTGACCAGCAATGAAATCCTGACGCTCATCACTGCACTCGGCACCGGCATCGGCAAGGGCATGGGCGGCGACGACTTCAACCCCGACAAGCTGCGCTACCACCGCATCATCATCATGACCGACGCCGATGTGGACGGCGCGCACATCCGAACGCTGCTGCTCACGTTCCTGTTCCGCCAGATGCCCGAACTGGTCGAGCGCGGCCACATCTACATTGCGCAGCCACCGCTCTACAAGGTCAAGCTCGGCAAGGAAGAGCAGTACCTGAAGGACGGCCATGAACTCGACGCCTACCTGCTCAAGGTGGCGCTAAAGGACGCCAAGCTGGAAACAGGCCGCTCTATGGATGGGGGCGGCGCCGTGCTGCTGCAAGGCGACGCGCTCGAAGCCCTGGCACGCCAGTACGTGCTCGCAAAGAACGTGGTCGAGCGCCTGTCGAACTGGATGGACGTGGAAGCGCTGCGCGCCATGGCCAATGGCCTGGCACTCGACATCGACACGCTCGAAGCCGCCGAAGCCTCGGCCACTGCGCTGAAAGCTGCGCTGCAAGACGCCGAGGTCACGGCCGAGTTCGATGCGCGCACCGACAAGCACATCCTGCGTGTCAGCCGCATGCACCATGGCAACGTGAAGAGCAGCGTCATCACCGCCGATTTCGTCCACGGGGCCGACTACGAAGCCTTGAGCTTGGCCGGTCAGACCTTCCGCGGCCTCGTCGGCGAAGGTGCGGTGGTACGGCGCGGCGAAGGCGAGCGCCAGAAGGAAGCCCGCGTCTCTGACTTCCGCCAGGCCATGGCCTGGTTGATCCAGCAAGCCGAATCGGCGGTCGGCCGCCAGCGCTACAAGGGCCTGGGCGAGATGAACCCGTCCCAGCTGTGGGAAACGACGATGGACCCCGCCGTGCGCCGCTTGCTGCGCGTGCAGATCGATGACGCGATCGAAGCCGACAAGGTGTTCACGATGCTGATGGGCGACGAGGTCGAGCCGCGCCGAAACTTCATCGAAAGCAATGCACTGCGGGCGGCGAACATCGACGTCTGACGGTGAGCTCACGCTCGCCGTCGCGTCTTCTCCCTGACCGCGAACGCTGACCATGCCCATCCAGTGGTTCCCAGGCCACATGAACTTGACGAGAAAGGCCATCGTCGAGCGCCTGCCCGACATCGATGTCGTCATCGAGCTGCTCGACGCGCGGCTGCCGGGTTCGAGTGCGAACCCGCTGCTGGCCGAGCTGACATTGGGCAAGCCTGCCCTCAAGGTGCTGAACAAGCAGGACCTGGCCGACCCCGAACTGACCGCGCTGTGGCTCGCGCACTACCAGGCGCAGCCCGGTACGCAGGCGCTGGCGCTCGATGCCAGCGCCACTGCGCCGGCACGCCAGTTGATTGCAGCGTGCCGCACGCTCGCGCCCTTGCGCGGCGGCATGACCAAGCCGCTGCGTGTGCTCATCTGCGGCATCCCGAACGTCGGCAAGTCCACATTGATCAATACGCTGGTCGGCCAGCGCATGGCCAAGACCGGTGACGAGCCAGGCATCACCAAGATCGAGCAGAAGATCGTGCTCGCCTCCGACGTCTACCTGTTCGACACACCCGGCATGCTGTGGCCACGCATCACGGTCGAACAAAGCGGCTACCACCTTGCTGCCAGTGGCGGCATCGGGCGCAATGCGTACGACGAAGAGGAAGTCGCCCTCGAGCTGCTGCGCCGCGTGCGGCTGCGTTATGCCGAGCGTCTGCAGGCGCGCTACCAGGCCGCCAACCTTGCACAAAGCACAGCCCTTACCCACTTCATTGACTTCACTGATGCCACCGACGAGGCGCTGCTCACCGAGGTCGGCCGCCGTCGCGGCGGGCTGATGAGCGGTGGCCGCGTCAACCTGCAGAAGGCCGGCGAAATCGCCCTCAACGACTTTCGCAGCGGCGCCTGGGGCCGCATCACGCTGGAGGCGCCCGACGAGTTCATGCAATGGCACGCTGCCGGCGAGGTGCGCGATGCCGAACGCACGGCTCAGCGCACCGAGCGCAACAAGCGCGCCGGCAAACGGCAGCCCCCACCCGGGGGCAACCCGCCGCCCGATTGATCTGAGTGATCCGAGGGACCCGAGGCACTTGCGTGATCTGCGTGAGCTGTGTGACCTGCGTGACCTTAGGGACGCCACGTGGCATGCGCCACCCCACGGTCTACGCCAATGGGGGATGATTTGCCCCATGTCGCGCCCGCCCACCGACCTCGATGACCTGCGCCGCTCCGAGCAACGCCTGCGCGCCGCGTTCGCGCAGCAGTTCCAGTTCATTGCCATCCTCGACCCCGAGGGCCGGGTGCTCGACTTCAACCAGCAGCTCTCGGCCGACGGCCCGCCGGTGGAGCCCGAGCAAGTCATCGGCGTGCTGTTTTGGCAAACGCTATGGTGGCGCGACCATGCCGACATGCAGGCCGTGTGGCCGGCGCGCTTGCACACCGCAGCGGCCACCAGCGGGCCGGTCCTGGCCGACGACACGTTCACCTCGTCGAGCGGCGAGCAACGCTTCGCGTCGGCCGCCGTCACGGCCGTGCGCGACGCCTCCGGTGCGCTCGACTGCTTCATCGTGCAGGGCACCGACACCACCGAGCGCATGCGCTCCGAGGCCTTGAAGCGTGCGCTCGAAGTGCAGCTGCGCGAGACCCAGAAGCTCGAAGCCATCGGCACCCTGGCCGGCGGCATCGCGCACGACTTCAACAACATCCTCGGGGCGATCCTGGGCAACCTGTCACTCGCGAGCGAGGCGGTCGGGCCCGGCCATGCTGCGCTGGCGCCACTGGCGCAGATCCGCATCGCCGGGCGGCGCGCGCGCGAACTCGTGCATCAGATCCTCGCGTTCAGCCGGCGCCAGCCGCAGGAACTGGTGGCGCAGCCGTTGCGCCCGGTCGTCGACGAGACCCTGGCCCTGTTGCGCTCCACACTGCCCACAGCGGTACAGCTCGACGCCGTGCTGGAGGCCGAGCCGCTGTGGGTGCAGGCCGACGCCACGCAGGTGCAGCAGGTGCTCGTGAACCTGTGCACCAATGCCTGGCATGCGCTTCACGGTGGGCGTGGGCGCATCGAGGTCGGCCTCGGCGCAGCCCCTGGCCAGCAGGTGCGGCTGTGGGTGGCGGACAACGGCGTAGGCATGGCACCCACCACCCGCGAGCGCATCTTCGAGCCGTTCTTCACCACCAAGTCGGTCGACGAAGGCACCGGCCTCGGGTTGTCGGTGGTGCACGGCATCGTCACCGCCCACGGCGGCGCGATCAGTGTCGACAGCACGCCCGGCCAGGGCAGCCGTTTCACGATCCTGCTGCCGCGCACGCCCGCCGGCCCGCTGCTGCCGGAGCCGGCTTCCGACATGCCAGTACCGGCCCGCGCCGGCGGCGGGCACCGCGTGCTCTACATCGACGACGACGAGACCATGGCGCTGGTCGGTGGCGGCCTGTTGCAGCGCGCCGGCCACACCGTCGAGGTGTTCCAGGACGCGGCGCAAGCACTGGCCGCGCTGCGCGAACGCCCGGCCGCATTCGACCTCGTTGTGACCGACTACAACATGCCGCGCTTCTCGGGCGTCGAGGTGGCGCGCGAGGTGGCGCGCATCCGCCCGGCGCTGCCGGTGGTCATCACCTCGGGCTATGTATCGCAGGCGCTGTGTGCCGAGGCTGCGGCCGTCGGCGTGCGTCACGTGCTGCACAAGGAGAACACGCTCGAAGAGCTGTGCGAGACCGTGCGGCGAGTGCTCGACGTCGAGCCTGGCAGCTGACCGCCAACGGCCACCAACAAGCGCCGATGCAAGACACCGCCGAACAACTGGCCGCCGCCATCGCCGCGCTCGAAGCCCAGCGCGCATTGCTCGGCGACGCCGTCGTTCATGCCGCGCTCGGCCCGATGCGCGAGCGGCTGGCGCTGTTGCAGGCGCAGGCCCGCAGTGCCCCGCAGCAGCTGAAGGCCGTGACGGTGCTGTTCCTCGACGTGGTCGACTCGACCGAGCTCAGCCGAGGGCTCGACCCCGAAGACATCCACGCCGTGATGGACGGCGCGCTGCAGCGCCTGAGCGCCGTCGTGGCCGGCCACCGGGGCCGGGTGCTGCAGTACGCGGGCGACAGCCTGCTCGCCGCTTTCGGTGCCGACGAAGCGAGTGAAGACGACGCCGAGAGCGCGGTACACGCCGGCCTCGCGTTGATCGCCGAGGCCGCCATGTTCGGGGCGCAAGTGCGTGCGCAGCACGGCATCAAAGGCTTTGCCGTGCGCGTGGGCATCAACACCGGGCCGGTCCTGCTGGGCGGCGGCGTCGACGACGAAGGCAGCATTCGCGGCTTGACGGTCAACATCGCCGCGCGCATGGAGCAAAGTGCTCCGCCCGGCGCGCTGCGCATCAGCCACGACACCTACCGCCATGTGCGCGGCATCTTCGACGTGGCCGAGCAGCCACCGATCGAGGTGAAGGGCCTGGCCGAGCCGGTGCGCACCTACCTCGTCGAACGGGCCAAGCCGCGGGCTTTTCGCGCCAGCAACCGGGGTGTCGACGGCATCGAGACGCGCATGGTCGGGCGCGACGCCGAGCTGGCGCGCCTCACCACCGCCTTCGATGACGTGCTGCAGGAGCGTGCACTCGCCGTCGTCACCATCGTCGGCGAGGCCGGCATCGGCAAGAGCCGCCTGTTGCACGAGTTCGATCATTTCGTCGAGCTGCAGCCTCGCAACGTCTGGGCATTCGAGGGACGCGCGCAGATGCACGGCATGGCGAGCGCTTACGGTGTGCTGCGCGATCTGTTCTTCTGGCGCTTCGAGATCCACGACAGCGACTCGCTCGCCGACGCGGCGGGCAAGCTGAACCATGGCTTTGCGCCCGTGTTCGGAGCGGCGGCGGGCGAGCAGGCCGCGCTGGTCGGCCAGCTTATCGGGCTCGACTTCAGCGCCAGCCCGCACATCGCCGGCATCCTCGCCGACCCCAGGCAGATTCGCGACCGGGCCTTCCACGCGGCGGCGCAGTTCTTCCGCCAGCTCTCGGCCGGCTCCGGCCACGCCGTGACCGTGCTGCTCGATGACCTGCACTGGGCCGACGACGGCTCGCTCGACTTCGTCAACCACCTCTGCGCCGCCTGCCGAGACGTGCCGATGCTGGTGTTGTGCGCCACCCGGCCCACGCTCTTCGAGCGCCGGCCGCTGTGGGGCAGTGGCCAGAAACAGCACGAGCGCATCGACCTGGTGGCACTGCCCCGGCGCAGCAGCCGGGAACTGGCCGACGCGTTGCTGCAGCGCATTGCCCAGCCACCCGCGGTGCTGCGCGAGCTCATCACCGGCGGCGCCGAGGGCAACCCGTTCTACATGGAAGAGCTGACGAAGATGCTGATCGACGACGGCGTCATCGTCACCGGCGCCGACGAGTGGCGGGTCGTGCCCGATCGGCTGGCGCAAGCGCGCGTGCCCGCCACGCTGACCGGCGTGCTCCAGGCCCGGCTCGACGCACTGCCGCCCGACGAGAAGGCCGCGCTCCAGCTGGCCTCGGTCGTCGGCGCAGTGTTCTGGGACGCCGCCGTCGCGCACCTGCAGCCCAGTGCGGTCGGTGACCTCGCTGCGCTGATGCGGCGCGAGCTCGTGCACGGCCGCGAGACGAGCGCGTTCGAGCGCGCGCGCGAGTTCGTGTTCAAGCACCACGTGCTGCACCAGGTCACCTACGACGGCGTGCTCAAGCGCTTCAAGCGCGAATACCACCGCCGCACAGCGCAGTGGCTGATTGCGCAAAGCGGCGAGCGCATCAGCGAACACCACGGCCTGATCGCCGAGCATTTCGAGCGCGCCGGAGACGCCGCCCACGCCGCGCTGTACCTGGCCAAGGCCGGCCTCGACGCCGAGCGTTCGCACGCGGCCGAGGCGGCGCTGTCGTACCTCGGCCGCGCTCTGGGGCTGATGCCGGCCGGTGATGCCGCCGCGCGGTTCCCGCTGGTGCTGGTGCGCGCGCGGCTCCTGGCCATCACCGGCCGCCGCGCCGAGGCGTTGCCGAACCTCGAAGCCCTCGAACAACTCGCCGACGACCTGGGCGACGACGCGCAGCGCGCCCGCGCGGCCGGCCAGCGCGCACAGCACCACAACGACCTCGGCGAATTTGAGTTGGCCATCGCGGCGGCTCGGCGCGGCGTGGCCTGGGCCGAAGCAGCGGGCCAACCCGATGCCGGCCTGCGGGCACGCAGTGCCTGGGGCAATGCGCTCTGGGCCCAGGGCCACTACGACCTGGCCCGCGCGCAGGCCGAGCAGGCGCTTGCGCTTGCGCAGCGTTTCGGCGAGCACCGCCAGGCCATCCTCGCGAGCAGCCTGCTGGCCATCCTGGCCAGCGGTCAGGGGCAGCTCGGCCTGGCACGTCGGCTGGCCGAGCAGGCCATCACCCTGGCGCGCGCCACGGCCGACCGCAGCCTGGAGACCCAGCTGCTGAGCAACCTGGCCGACACCGAGCGCCGCCTCGGCAACCACGCTGCCGCGCTGGCAGCGGTGCAAGCCGGCATGCGCGTGGCGCAGGCCATCGGCATGCAGCGCGTGCACTTCCACAACCTCGCCACGCTGTCGGAGCTGGCGCTGTCCCAGGCCGACGCCGCGGCGGCGCGTGATTGGGCACTGCAGGCCCTGCAGGTGGCCCAGGAGGCGCAGGACGGCAGCACCCAGGCCGATGCCCTGGTCCGCCTGGGTGACGCGCACCTGGGCGCCGGCGACTGCGCCCAGGCCCTCACCTGCTTCGACGATGCGTCGGCCCTCTACGCACAGCTTGGCCGGCTCACGCTCGTGGCCGAGCCGCAAGCTGGCGCGGCGCGCGCGGCGCTGGCGCTGGGCCGGCACGACGAGGCGCTGCTGCGGGTGCGGGAGATCGTGGCCTACCTCGACATGGGCGGCTCGGTCGACGGCACGTGCGACCCGCTCGCCATCACCTTCACTTGCCACCAGGTGCTGGCCGCGTGCGGCGACCCGCGCGGCGCCGAATTCCTGGCGCGCGCGCAGGCCACCCTGGCCGCGCAGGCCGCCGCGCTCGACGCGCCCGAGCGCGCCGGCTTCCTGGCGAACGTGCCGACAAACCGCGCCGTGGCGCGCGCGGCTGCGCATTGACGCAACGCAAGCCACGGGGCGCGGCAGGGTTCGACACCTGCCGCACGGCGCGCAGGCCGCGTAACCTGCCTTTTCGCAGCCGTTTGGCTGCCCAGGAGAAGCACCATGGTCGTCTGCCCCATCGCCCTTGCCGTCGGCTGCAACAAGTGCCCCGCCGTGTCGGTGTGCCCACTCAAGACCACGCTGGGCGACTACAAACCGCCCGCTGCGAACGACCCGAAGGGCCCGGGCGCCAAGCCGAAATAGGCGCCCGGCTGGCGCCCCCGCGTGCGGGGTTTCGCCACCACCGCTTGCAGGGTGCGTGATCGCGCGGGCTTTCGCACAATCGGCGGCAATACGCGTGGCCGCAGCGGCGCGCCTCATCGAGGGACCGAGATGCAAGCCTTGTGCAACGCTTCATGGCGCGCCTGCTGCGCAGTACTTCTGCTGGCCCTGACGGAGCCTGGCGCGGCGCTGGCACAAGACGGTGCGCCGAACACCCAGGAGATGGTCGAGGCGCTGAAGCCGCGCACCCGCAGCCTTCGCAACCTGATCGTGGCGCCGGTCGCCGACCCTGCCACGTTGCCGGCCCCGCCCGGTGCTGCGGCGAGCGCACCGCCGGCTGGCGCCGGTCCGGTCAGCGCGCCCCCCGCCGCGCGCCCGGCTTTGTCGATGGCCGTGCGTTTCGACTTCGACTCGACCCGCTTGCGCCCTGAAGGTGCTGCCGTGCTCGACCGCCTGGCCGCCGCGCTGCAGAGCGATGCGCCGAAGGAAAGCCAGTTCCTCATCGAAGGCCATACCGACGCCACCGGCGGCGCGGCCTACAACCTGCGCCTGTCGCAAGGGCGCTCGGAAGAAGTGCGCCGCTACCTGATGGCCCACGGCCTCGCGCCGCAACGCTTGCGCGCCATCGGCAAGGGCGCGCAGGAACTCGCCAATCCGGCGGAGCCCGGCGCGGCCGAGAACCGGCGCGTGCGGATCGTCAACCTCGATTGAGCCGGCCCATGCACTGCCGCCGCACCGCATGAGGCACTGGCGTTGGTTGTGGTGGCCGCGCGCCGCGCAACATCACCGTCACAGCAGGCCCGCAGCGCCTGCGCATCGGCGCCGACACGCTCGGCCTGCGCATCACGGCCAGCCATGCGGGCCACGTGTATGGGGCCATGCTGGGCTCGGACGGCGAGTCGCTGTACCTGCTGTTCCCGAACCAGCTCGACAGCGCCAACCGCGTCGAGGCCGGCGCCGCGCTCGTGTTGCCGCGCAGCCGCTGGAAGGTGAAGGCCGGCGGCCCGCCCGGGCAGAACCAGTTGCTCGTGGTCGTGAGCGACGGCCCCCGCGATCTGGCGGCGTTGGGCGGCAGCGCCGCCGGCCCGTTCGTGAAGGCGCTCACCGATGCGCAGGGGCGCGCACAACTGCAGTGGCTGATGGGCACGAACGCGCAGGCGAAGAACGTGGACGCGCCCTGCGCGGGCAATGCGTGCTCGGACGCATTCAGGTCGGCGCTGCTGACTGTCGAGGGGTACTGAGACCTCGCCTCGGCGCGGCGCTCTCGATCACTGTGAAGCCCATGCGCCGCAGCGTCTCGCTCATCGCGCTGACCGACCCGGGCGCGGTTGCCGAGGTAGGGATTCAGGCTGCGCACCAGCTGTGGTCAGATGCGCGCCGTGTCGAACCTCTGGAATGCACCATGCTCACCGACCCGCAGCTGCAGCAGATCATGCCCAATCTGGCGCAAGCCAAACGCGCGCTCTACTTGCCGGCGCTGAACCAGGCGATGGCCGCGTGCGGCGTGAACACGCTGCTGCGCACGGCAGCATTCGCCGCGCAGCTCGCGCATGAATCGGGCGAGTTCCGCTGGATGGAAGAGATCTGGGGCCCGACCGCCGCACAGCTGGGCTACGAGCCGCCGAGCGCGAAGGCCGCACGCCTGGGCAACACGCAGCCGGGTGACGGCAAGCGCTTCAAAGGGCGCGGGCCGATCCAGATCACCGGCCGCTTCAACTACAAGAAGTACGGCGACCTGCTCGGCGCGGACCTCACCACCAGCCCCGAGCGCGCGGCGGCGCCCGACGTGGCCTTCCTCACCGCAGGTCTGTTCTGGAAGACCAACGGCCTGAACGAGCTGGCCGACGGGCAGCAGTTCGTGACCATCACGAGGCGCATCAACGGCGGCGAGAACGGCCTGGCCGACCGGCAGAACTACTACGAGCGCGCCAAGGCCGTGTTGGGGGCCACCGGTTTCGTCGCCGATGCGGTGACGCGTGGCGCCGCCGGCCGCGCGCGCTCGATCATCATCCCCGAAGGCACCGGCGCCCTGGCGCGCGGCAACGAAGGCGACGCGCCGCCAGCGGCGAAGAAGGTCCCAGCGAAGAAGGTCTCGGCAAAGAAGGTCCCGGTAAAGAAGGTACGGGCGAAAAGGGCCCCGGCCGCGAAGGGTCCGGCCAAGAAGGTCGCGCCTGCGAAAGTCGCAGCCAAGAAGCCTGCGGCCAAGAAGGCCGTTGCAGCCAGGAAAGCTGCGCCAGCCAAGAAAGCGCCTGCGCGCAAGAAGCCCGGTTGATCGGTGGCCCGCCGGGGCCGAACAGTGCCGGCAAGGGCATGTTGTTCACCGGAACGCCGTGGCGCCGTTCGCCAGACAATCACCCCATGCAGTTCTTCGGCCCCCGGCGACTCAGTTGCGGCATCGTCATCCTCAACGCGCAGCGTGAACTGCTGCTGTGCCACGTCACGGGTCAGAACCACTGGGACCTGCCGAAGGGCGGCATCGACGCGGATGAAACCCCACTGGCCGCCGCGCTGCGCGAAACGCGCGAGGAGAGCGGCCTGCGCCTGTCGGCCGATGCGCTGATCGACCTCGGCCGCTTCCGCTACACCGCGAAGAAGAACCTGCACCTGTTCGCCACGCTGATGCCGCGCATCGACGTGGCCGACCTGCGCTGCGAGAGCCACTACCTCGACCGGCACTCCGGCCGCCGCCTGCCCGAGATGGACGGCTTCGGCTGGTTCGCGCTCGCGCGCGTCGACGCGTTGTGCACACCGAAGATGGCCGCCGTGCTGACCAGCCATTTGGGGCTGGACCGCGTGATGGCGCTGCTCATGGACGCCGCTGCCGCACCCGAGCCGAACGCGGCGCTGGCGTAGCGCTCGCGGCGGCGCTCTTGCAGAGCGCCGACTCACGATGAACGCTGCTGCTGCGCCCAGCACCGCCGCGCCGATTGCTGCATCATGCAATCTTCTGGTGCGACCGGAGACCGCCATGCGACGCCTTGCTTCCATTGTTCTCAGCGCGGGGCTGCTGGTGTTCAGTAGCGCAACCAGCGCCGCCGACGTGCCCGACGCGGCCCTCTCGAAAGCCATCTCGCCAGCCGACACGCAAGGCGCGCGTGCCGCGATCCAGGCGCAGCTCAAGGCCTTCGCCGCCGATGACGCACAGCGCGCGTTCTCGTTCGCCACGCCACAGTTGCGCCAGATGTTCGGCACGCCGGAGAACTTCATCGCCATGGTGCGCCGCGGCTACCCGGTGGTGTACCGCCCTGCATCGGTGGCCTTTCTCAAACCCGAGCGCGACGGCGAGGCCCTGGTGCAGGCCGTGCACATGACCGACGCCGATGGCGTGCTCTGGCTTGCGCTGTATCACCTGGAGCGCCAGCCCGACAAGAGCTGGCGCATCAGCGGCTGCCAAGTGGTCGAGGCGAAGGGCCAGGTCACTTGATCTGATCTGATCTGACGCGGCCCGGCCCGGCCCGGCGCGGCACTTCACACTTCAGTCGAACAGGCCCGGCGTGCCGCCGAGCGGCGCATGTTCGATCTCCAGCAGGCGCAGCTTGGTTCGCGCCCCGCCCGGCGCCGAGAAGCCGCCCGCGCGTTGCCCGGCCGCGAGCACGCGATGGCACGGCACGATGATCGGGAACGGGTTCGCCCCCAGCGCCTGCCCCACGGCGCGCGCCGCAGCCGGCTCCCCGAGCTGTTGGGCCAGCTCGCCGTAGGTGAGCGTCGAGCCCGGCGCG
>JANXWV010000083.1 GCA_025350965.1 Rhizobacter sp. | reverse complement strand
CTGGATGCGTTTTACGCCCTTCGCGCGCATCTGCTTCCACGCCGCGGCGAGCGAGCCGTTGAGGTCGATGCCGCGGGTTGCGTCCTCGATCACGTAGACATCGAAGCCGGCCTTGCGCGCGTCCATCGCGGTCCAGGCGACGCAGAAATCGGTCGCCAGGCCGGTGACGTACAGCGTCTTGATGCCGCGCGCCTTCAGGTAGCCGGCCAGGCCGGTTGCGGTCTTGTGATCGGCCTCGTCGAACGCCGAGTAGCTGTCCATCTCCTTGTGGAAGCCCTTGCGGATGATGATCTGCGCGGTCGGCCTTCGACGAAGCCGACCACAAGACGGCCACCGGCCTGGCCGGCTACCTGAAGGCGCGCGGCATCAAGCGGCTCTACATCACCGGCTTGGCGACGGACTTCTGCGTTGCCTGGACGGCGATGGACGCGCGCAAAGCCGGCTTCGAGGTGTACGTGGTCGAAGACGCCACGCGCGCCATCGACCTGAACGGCTCGCTCGCCGCGGCGTGGAAGCAGATGAGTGCGAAGGGCGTGAAGCGCATCCAGTCGGCCGACCTGGCTTGAGCTGCGTCTGAAGCGAAGCGAGGCCGTTTGCCGATGCGCTGGACCGTGAACGGCGCGGCCGTCGAGTGCGATGTGCCGCGCGAAGCCACGCTCCTGCACCTGCTGCGCAACGACCTTCAGCTCAACGGCCCGAAGTACGGCTGCGGCCTGGGCCAGTGCGGCGCGTGCATGGTGCTGATCGACGGTGTAGCCGCGCGTGCGTGCGTGGTGCCGGCGCAGGGTGTCGCGGGCCGCCGCATCACCACGCTCGAAGGGCTGGGCAACGCCGCACACCCGCACCCGGTGCAGCAGGCCTTCATCGACTGCCAGGCGGCGCAGTGCGGCTACTGCCTGAACGGCATGGTCGTCGCGACCGTGGCCTTGCTTGCGCGCAACCCGGCCCCCAGCGATGACGATGCGCGTGCGGCGCTCTCGCACAACCTGTGCCGCTGCGGCACGCACGTCGAGATCCTGCAGGCCGTGCAGCGCGCGGCGGTGTTGATGGCGGCGCAGCGGGCGGAGCAGGCGACGTACCAGATGGCGCACCAGATGGCGCACCAGACGGCGCAGCAGACGGCTCACCAGACGGCGGCGCCCTCGGCGGCGGCGCTGCCGTGACCGGCGAAGCCGAGCCGCCGCGCAACCGCGCGGACTATCGCGCCGCGAGCAGTGTGCTGCTCGTCACCCGCGCACCACCGCCGCCCGCAGCCCACGCGCCCGGCCAGCCCGCGAACGTGCCGGCCGATCCGGCCGAAGGCGACGAGGTGCTGCTCGCGGTGTGGGCCGATGGGCGCATCACCGCGCTGCACGGCCATGTGGACCTGGGCACCGGCCTGCGCACGGCGCTGGCGCAGATCGTGGCCGAGGAGCTGGATGCCGATCTCGGGCGGGTCAGCGTGGTGCTCGGCCACACCGCGAGCGTGCCGAACCAGGGGCCGACGATCGCAAGCGCCTCGATCCAGCTGCATGGCGTGCCGCTGCGTGCGGCGGCGGCCACCGCGCGGGCCTGGCTCGATGCGCAAGGCTGGGTGCCGGGGCACGCGGATCTGCTGGCCGCGCTGCTGAATGGCCGGCACATCGAGCTTGAGCTGCCGGCCGACGCCGGCTCGGTGCGCATCAAGCCCGCGTCCGAACACCGCATCGTCGGCACGAGTGCGCCGCGTGTCGACATCCCGGCCAAGGCCTTCGGCGAGCTGACGTTCGTGCACGACATGCGCGTGCCCGGCATGCTGCACGGCCGCGTGGTGCGGCCGCCGTATGCCGGCGTGGACGCGGGCGAGTTCGTCGGCAACACGCTCGAGAGCGTGGACGAGGCCTCGATCGCGCACATCCCCGGCATCCGCGCGGTGGTGGTGCTGCGCGATTTCGTCGGCATCGTCGCCGAGCGCGAAGAACACGCGGAAGCAGCGATGCGCGAGCTGCGCGTCGCGTGGAAGGCGTGGCCCGGCATCGCGCCGCTGCACGACACCGAAAGCGCCCTCAGCGCGAACCCGGCCACGCGCCGCGTGCTGCTCGAACGCGGCGATGTCGATGCGGCCCTGGCCAGCGCCGCGCAGCCGATGCCGCGCACGTATGTGTGGCCGTACCAGCTGCACGCGTCGATCGGCCCGTCGTGCGCGCTGGCCGATTGGCGCAGCAATGCGCTCACGGTCTGGGCCGGCACGCAGAACCCGCATGTGCTGCGCGCCGATCTGGCGCTGCTCGTGGGCCTGCCCGACACGGCCGTCGACGTCGTCCGCATGGAGGCCGCCGGCTGCTACGGCCGCAACGGCGCCGACGACGTGGCGGCCGACGCGGCGCTGCTGTCGCGCGCGGTCGGCGCGCCGGTGCGCGTGCAGCTCACCCGCGAGCAGGAGAACCTGTGGGAGCCCAAGGGCGCCGCGCAGCTGATGCAGGTGAACGGCGGGCTCGATGCGCACGGCGCGCCGGTGGCGTACGACTTCAGCACCTCGTACCCGTCGAACGGCGCGCCGACCCTGGCGCTGTTGCTCACGCGCACGGTCGAACCCGTGGCCGCGGCGTTCGAGATGGGCGACCGCACGGCTGTGCCGCCGTATGCGTATGGCGCCATGCGCATCGTCGCGAACGACATGGCGCCGATCCTGCGAGCGTCGTGGCTGCGCGGCGTGTCGGCGCTGCCGAACGCATTCGCGCACGAGTCGTACATCGACGAGTTGGCCACGGCGGCGGGCGTGGACCCGGTGGCGTATCGATTGCGGCATCTGAACGACGAACGCGCGAGCGAACTCGTGCGCGCCACCGCCGCCCGCGCCGGCTGGCGGGCCCACACGCAGCCGCAGCAGCAGGTCGCCGACGTTCGACAGGACGGCGCGTGGCGCAAGGGCCAGGGCTTTGCCTACGCGCGCTATGTGCATGGCAAGTTCCCCGGCACCGGCGCCGCGTGGGCGGCGTGGGTGGCCGACGTGGACGTGAACACGCAGACCGGCGAGGTCCACGTGAGCCGCGTCGTCGTCGGCCACGACGCGGGGCTGATGGTCAACCCGGCCGGCGTGCAACACCAGGTGCACGGCAATGTGCTGCAGACGACGAGCCGTGTGTTGAAGGAGCGCGTGGCACTCGATGCGCGCAGCAGCCTGCCGGTTTCGCGCGAGTGGGGCAGCTACCCGATCTTGAGCTTTCGTGAGGTGCCGGTCGTCGAGGTGATGCTGATGCCGCGCCAGGGCGAGGCGCCGCTGGGCGCGGGCGAGTCGGCCTCGGTGCCGGGCACGGCGGCGATCGCGAACGCGATCTTCGACGCGACCGGCGTGCGCTTTCGCGCGCCGCCGTTCTTGCCGGAGGTGGTGCGCGCGGCGTTGAACCCGCTGGAGGTGCAACGCCCCTCACCCCAACCCTCTCCCCAAAGGGGCGAGGGGGCAAAGGGCCTCGCTCCGAAGCGCTCTGTATTTCTCCCTCGTCCCTTCGGGGAGAGGGCGGGGGTGAGGGGTCTCCCAACCACCGCCCCCCTCACCCGCCAGCGCAGCCCCTTCCCCCGAATGGCCTCACTCGCCGTCGCATCGCTCGGCGTACTCGCCGCAGCGCTCGGCTGGCGCGCGACCATCGCGCCGGTGGCCACATCGAGCGCCGGCGTCTACGCCGCCACCGTCATCGAACGCGGCCGCGTGCTCGCGGCGGTCGGCGACTGCGCGGTCTGCCACACCGCGCCCGGCGGCGCATCGAACGCCGGTGGCCGTGCGCTGGCCACGCCGTTCGGAGTCGTCTACAGCACCAACCTCACGCCCGATGCCGCCACTGGCATCGGCACCTGGTCGTTCAGCGCGTTCCAGCGCGCGATGCGCGAGGGCGTCTCGCGCGACGGGCACCACCTGTACCCCGCGTTCCCATACACCGCGTTCACGAAGACCACCGACGACGACCTGACTGCGCTGTACGCGTACCTGATGTCGCAACCGCCGGTGGCCTCGGCGGCGCCCCCAACGGCGCTTGCGTTCCCGTTCAACCTGCGCCCGCTGATGGCGTTGTGGAACGCGCTCTACCTCACGCCCGGCCCGGTGGCCGCGCTTGCATCCACATCGACCGAATGGGTGCGCGGCGAATACCTCGTCAACGGCCTCGGCCACTGCGGCGCATGCCACACACCGCGCGGCGCGCTCGGTGCCGAGAAGGTGGGTGCGGCCACGTTCGCCGGCACGATGGTCGATGGCTGGGAGGCACCGCCGCTCACCGCGTTGAGCCACGCGCCGGTGCCGTGGAGCGCCGACGAGCTTTACCGCTACCTGCGCACCGGCCACACGCTGCACCACGGCGCGGTGGCGGGCCCGATGGCGCAGGTGGTGCAGCAGCTGCAGGCCGTGCCCGATGCCGACGTGCGCGCCATGGCCACCTACCTCGCCTCGTTCAACCCGCCCGGCGCGGCGTTGGACGAGGCCGCGCGCGCGGCGGCCGTCGTGGCGCAAACCACGGCCGCTCGCGCCACGCCGCTGAATGAATCGCAACGCCTGTTCGACGGCGCGTGCGGTGCCTGCCATCACGCAGGCAACGGCCCCGAGGTGTTCGGCCTGAACCTGCCATTGAGCTTGAGCAGCAAGCTGCACAGCGAGCGGCCCGACAACCTGCTGCACGTGATCTTCGATGGCATTCGCGAGCCCGCCACACGCGAACTCGGCTTCATGCCCGCGTTCCGCGACGCGCTCGACGATGCGCAGGTGGCCCAGCTCGCGCGTCACCTGCGCCAGCGCTTCGCGCCCGACAAGCCGGCGTGGCCCGACCTGCCCGGCAGCGTGGCGCGGGTGCGCGCTGCGCAGGCCGCAGCGCGGTAGGCCTTGCCTTGCGACCGTGGCTTAGCATCGCGCCGATGTTCCCGAGCCCCCCGTCCACCTTTTGGCAACTCGTCACCCGCCTGGGTGAAGCGCAGATCGCGCTGCCGGTGCTGATCGCGTCGATGATCTGGTTGATGCGCCGCCACGGCAACCTGCGGCTCGTGACGTGGTGGCTGTGCTTCGTGGCCGGTGCGGCGCTGCTCACGCTCGCCACCAAGGTGGCGTTCATCGGCTGGGGCGTGGGGGTTGCCGCGCTCGACTTCACCGGCGTGTCCGGCCACACGATGTTCGCGTCGGTCGTCTACCCGTTGCTCGCGTGCCTGCTGTTCACCGAGTGGTCGACCCGGCAGCGCCGAGGCGCCGTGTGGGCCGGCGTGGCCGTGGCGCTGGTGGTGGGCATCTCGCGCGTGATGGTCAATGCGCACTCGGTGTCGGAAGTGATCGCCGGCCTGGTGGTCGGCGGTGCCGCCAGCGCGGCGGCACTCGCGTTCGCGCGCCACCCGGTCGCAAGCGTGCCGTTCTGGGTGCCGCTCGGCGTGGCGCTGTGGCTTGTGATCACGCCGGTCACCGCACCGGTGTCCGAAACCCACGGCATGGTCACGCGCCTGTCGCTGGCACTGTCCGGGCGTACCGTGCCCTACACCCGCAGTGACATGCTGCGCGGCGTGCAGGCCGGCGCACCCAAAGCGCACGCGGCGTTCTGACTGACCGGCCGGGCGCGGCAGCGTCACGCGTCGTGGGCTGGCGCGGTCGAGAGCCGGCGGCGCGCCCAGATGCTGCGGCTACAGCATGCCGATGCAACCCGGTGCGCCACAGCAGCAGCGAAGCGTGCCTTCGTGGTGGGTCTCGCCGTAGTTCACCGTCAGCTCCTCGCCGGCAAGCACATCGCGCATCGCATAGAACTCGACGCGGCCCTGACGGATGCGCAGCACCGTATTCGGCTGGCACGAGTGGTTGGTGTAGCGCAGCGGGTCGGCCGAGTGCGAGGCGTCGATGGCTCGGGTGTGCGTGACCTCGACGATCATGATGCGCGCCATGCCCTTGGCGCGGCGGCGCGCCTCGCGCACGGTGATCGCCTCGCCGCGGATCTCGCCGATCTTGCGGCGCGCGGGAATGGGCTCGGCGGCGAACGCGCCTTGCCCGTCGATGCGGCTCACCGCGTTCACGACCGCGAACTTCTGCGGGTTGCCGCGCGTGCCTTTGCGGGTTGCGGGCGCGTCGACCCGGGCATCGCCGGTCGGCGAGTGGTCGGGGGCCAGGGCGCGCAGTTCGGGCATGACGCTCATTGTGCTGTCAAGGAAGTTGCCGGTCGGCGGGGGTGCCGCTTCCGGCACTTTGGCACGCTCGGCCGCGCCGGGGCGTGAACAGTCGCGCTGAAGCCGCTCTTTTCGGCTCATGGGTTATCGGGTGCGTTCGATAACCTTCTCATACCGACTCTTGCGCAACACACCATGAACACGACCCAACCGAAGCAGTACCTCGCCGCCACTCACCGCGCCGTGGCCTACGGGGGCGTGATCGAGTGGGAAGAGATGCCGTCGATGGGCCGGCGCATCGCAACCCACCGCGCCGACTTCGAAGCCTCGTCGAGCTTCGGCAACACGTGGAACACCACGATGGCCGCCGACTTCGACGCCATCCCACCGTCGCAGCCGTTCCGCGAAACACTCAGCGGCTTGCACACGCGCGAGGTCAACGAGCCCGATGTGTTCCAGCACTTCTTCGGCACCACGCCGGTGATCGAAGCGAACTGAACCGACGCTGGCGCCAAGAGGCTGCGGCGTCACGGCGCCGACGCGAGCCGGTGCGCCAGGAACTGCGCAGCGGTCCGGCGATGCCGGGCCAGCTGCCATGCAGCCGCTATCGGGCGACCTGTTCAAGGGCATGCTGGCGTTCTTCCTGCTCGACATGGGTTTGCTCACGTCGCGCAACATGGCGCAGCTCAAAGGGCTGCCGCTGCGGTTGCTGGTCTACGGCATCGGCGCGCCGCTGGTGCACGGCGCGCTGCCACTGGCGCTGGAGGCCGCCGTGGGCATGTTGGCGGGCAACGGGGCGCTGCGGGTGGTGCTCGCGGTGAGCGCTTCCTACATTGCCGTGCCCGCCGTGCTGCGCCGAGCCATGCCGGAGGCGAGCCCGTCGCTGTACTTCGGCATGCCGCTGGGGCTGACGTCTCCGTTCAACATCCTGCTCGGCATTCCGCTGTACGTGGCGGTGGCGCACCGTGTGCTGGGCTGACCGGGCCAGGCCGGGCTGCGCGGAAGGCGGCCGAATAGAATCGCGTCCTCGCCCATGCCCGTGGCGCGCCTGAGGAGAAACGCCATGTCGATGGCAGACCGCGACGGAAAGATCTGGATGGACGGCACGCTGGTGGACTGGCGCGACGCCAAGATCCACGTGCTCAGCCACACGCTGCACTACGGCTGCGGCGCCTTCGAAGGCGTTCGCGCCTACAACACCGAGCGGGGCACAGCCATCTTTCGGCTGCGCGAGCACACGCAGCGCCTGTTCGACAGCGCGAAGATCTTGCGCATGAAGATCCCGTTCGCGATGGAGCAAGTGATGGACGCGCAGCGGCAGGTCGTGCGCGAAAACAAGCTGGAGTCGTGCTACCTGCGCCCGCTGGTCTGGATCGGCTCCGAGAAGCTCGGCGTCAACCCGAAAGGCAACACGATCCACCTGATGGTCGCGGCCTGGCCCTGGGGCGCCTACCTCGGCGAAGAAGGCATGAAGCGCGGCATCCGCGTGAAGACCAGCAGCTACACGCGCCACCACGTCAACATCACGATGACGCAGGCCAAGGCGGTGAGCAACTACACCAACTCGATCCTCGCCAACATGGAAGTGACCGAGGAAGGCTACGACGAAGCGCTGCTGCTCGACGCCAGCGGCTTCGTCAGCGAAGGCGCTGGCGAGAACATCTTCATCATCAAGAACGGCGTGGTCTACACGCCCGACCTGTCGGCCGGCGCGCTGAACGGCATCACCCGCAATACCATCTTCGCGATCTGCGCAGACATGGGGCTGAAGCTGGTCGAGAAGCGCATCACGCGCGACGAGGTCTACATCAGCGACGAGGCCTTCTTCACCGGCACCGCCGCCGAAGTCACGCCGATCCGCGAGCTCGACCGCATCGAGCTCGGCACGGGCTCGCGCGGGCCGATCACCGAGAAGATCCAGAGCGCGTTCTTCGACATCGTGAACGGGCGCAACCCGAAGTACGCCGAGTGGCTGACGACCGTCTGAACGCCATGGCCAACCCACCTGTCGCGACCGTAGAAGTCACCGCGCACGACCTGCAAGGCCCCGGGGTCGTGTTCTGCCCGAACCCGAAGATGACGCTGTGGAGCACGCACCCCAAGGTCTTCATCGACGTGGCCACCACCGGCGAGGGCAAGTGCCCGTACTGCGGCACGGTGTACCGCCTGAAAGCCGGCGAGAAGGTTCACTCACATTGACGACCTCCCCCGGGCGCCTGCGGCGGCGCCCGGGCCGTGTCGGGGCGTGTCAACCGTGACCCGCGCCCTCGTTGTCGCGCCGCAGTGGATCGGCGACGCGGTCATGTCGCAGCCGCTGCTCGCACGGCTCGCAGCGCGCGGCGCGCGCATCACGGTGGCGGCGCTGCCGTGGGTCGCGCCGGTGTACCGCGCCTGCGCGGAAGCGGCGGACGTGATCGAACTTCCGTTCGCCCATGGAAGGCTCGACTGGGCCGCCCGCCGGCGCATCGCCACCGGGTTGCGCGGCAGGTTCGACGTGGCCTATGTGCTGCCGAACTCGCTGAAATCGGCGGTGATCCCGTGGCTCGCGGGCATTCCGCGTCGCGTCGGCTACGCGGGCGAAAACCGCTTCGTGCTGCTCAACGAGCGCCTGCCCAACCCCGCCGGCCGCCCGCCGATGGTCGCGTTCTACAGCGCACTGGCTGGCGGAGCACCGAGCAAAGGTGAGCGCCCACTCATGCGATTCGACCCATTGGTTGTAGAGGCGGCGACTGCATCCGCCAGCGTGGCGCCGGGCGCGTATTGGGTGTGCGCGCCGGGCGCAGAGTACGGCCCGGCCAAGTGCTGGCCCGCCGATCACTACGCCGAACTGGCCCGCGCCCTGCATGCGCGGCACGGTCAACCGGTGCTGCTGCTCGGTTCCGGCAAAGAGGCGGCGCTGTGCGAGCGGATCCAAGCTGCCGCGCCCGGCGCCTGCCGTGTGCTCGCTGGCAAGACCACGCTCATCGACGCCATGGCGTTGATCGCCGCCGCGCGCGGCATGGTCAGCAACGACTCGGGCCTGATGCATGTGGCCGCAGCCTTCGGTGTGCCGCAAGCGGCCGTGTTCGGCTCGACCAGCCCGGAGCACACGCCGCCGCTCAACCCCCGTGCGCGCGTGGTCTGGCTGAAGGACGAGCTGCAACTCGACTGTTCGCCGTGCTTCGATCGGGTGTGCCGCTTCGGCCACACGCGCTGCCTGACCGGCGTGAGCGCGGCGCGCGTCGGGCAGGCGCTCGACGCTGCGCTGGCGGCGCCGGCCGGCTGATCGCCACCGCGTTGGCGACGCCAGCGCGCCTGCCGCTACAGCGCCAGCTTGCCGACGTAGAGCACCGGCCCGGTCGGCGCACCGGTGGGTGAGCCGCCGGGTGGCTCCAGCGTCACGGCCAGCGCCGTGGTGCCGTCCAGCACGCTGCCGCGCTTGACCACGGTCGCCTTGTCGGCGGCAATCACCCCGAGCGAGCGCGGCGCGCCGCTCGCCGGCAGCGACCACAGTTCGAGCGCCCGGTCGGCCTGCACGCTCACGTTGTTCAGCGGGCGCGTGACCATGGCACGGCCGTCAGCGCTGATGCTGGCAACGAACGAGGCCGGAACGACCGCGCCCGTGTCGGAGCCCGACCCCGCCGCCGGTGCGGCCGCCGACAACACCACGATCAGCGGCGGCTGGCTCGGTCCGGGTGTCGCCAGCAACACCGCAAACGCCAACGCTACAGCCGTGGCCAGGCCCGACAGGCCGCGCCAGAACGCGAGCTGGCGCCACCACGATTCAGGTGCGTGTGGTGCCGGGGCTGCGCCGTGAATGCGGGTCTCGATGCGCGCCCAGAGCGCCGCCGACGGCTCGACCGGCGCGACCGCAGCGGCCAGCGGCATCAGCCGGTCGCGCCAGGCGCGTTCGGCATCGCGCAGCGCGGCATGCGCCGGCAACAGCGCCTCGAAACGGCGGCGCGCGGCGCCGCGCAGGGTGCCGGTGACGTAGTCGGCGGCCAGGCGGTCGGCAAGGTCGGGGCGGCTGTAGTCCATATCAGTGGCACCCGGCCGCCCGAAGGCACTGACGCGCCCCCGCGGGGTGCAGCGAACCAAGTGAGCGTGGGGCTTGTTTCATCCTAGCTCCGCCCGGCCGTGCCACCGTCGCGCTGCACCGCAGCGGCGAGGCAGTCTTTCAGCGACATCAGCGCGCGCCGCACCCATGACTTCACGGTGCCCAGCGGCTCGCGCATGTGCTCCGCCACCTCGGCGTGGCTCAGGCCGTCGAAGAAGGCCAGCGCCACGCTTTGCCGCTGCTGTGGGGTCAAGCCCTGCATGCAATGCGACAGGCTGCGCGCTTCCGATGCCCGGCTCAGCACATCGAGCGGGCCGGGCGCTTCGCTGGCCACGGTGTCGTACACGTCGGTTTCCTCTTCGTCGCTTCGCTGGGTGATGTTCGTCTTGATCTGCGGCTGGGTCTGCTTGCGGCGCAGGCTGTCGATGGCGCGGTTGCGCGCAATGCTCGTCAGCCAGGTCAGCGGCTGGCTCTGCGCAGCGTCGAAACTTTGCGCAGCACGCCAGACGTTGACATACACCTCTTGCAGAATGTCTTCGGCTTGCGCCCTGTCACGTTGAATACGCAGTACCACGCCCAACAGATGCGCGCTGCTTCGTGCGTAGAGTGTGGCAAATGCCGCACGGTCGCCGAGCCCGGCACGTGCCAGCAGCTGGCCCAATTCCTGGCTGCGTTCGGTCCAGTCGCTCTGCGGTGTGGGCATGGGCAGGTCGGGGCTGTCGGGGTGGGTGGCGCGGTTGGCGGGTGGAGCGGGCAACGCATTGCTCCAAACGGGGGTGCGAGAATTGATCGGTGCCTTGAGCACCCTGTCAACGATATCTTATGACCCGCCCACGCGAATTCGTTCTGACCCTGTCCTGCCATGACACCAAGGGCATCGTCCACGCCGTCTCCGGCCTGCTGCTGGAGGCCGGCTGCAACATCCTCGACTCGCAGCAATTCGGCGATGTGCTCAGCGTGGACTGCACTGGCCTGTTCTTCATGCGCGTGCACTTCGAGGCCCCGGCCGCACTGGGCGACGCCGCCGCTCTTGGTGCGCGCTTCGAGCCCGTGCGCGCCACCTTCGGCATGCGGCTGGCGGTGCATGCGCTGGCGCACCGGCCGCGCCTGCTGTTGATGGTCAGCCAGCACGGCCACTGCCTGAACGACCTGCTGTACCGCTGCCGCTCGGGGCAACTGCACGCCGAGATCGCGGGCGTGGTCTCGAACCACCCCGACTTCGGCGCGCTGTGCGCGGCCAGCGGCGTGCCGTTCCACCATTTGCCGCTGCCCGCCGGGTCGTCGCACGAGGCCAGGCGCACGCAAGAGAACGAGGTGCAGGCACTCGTCGATTCGCTGCAGATCGACCTGGTGGTGCTGGCGCGCTACATGCAGATCCTGACGGCCGAGTTCTGCGCCTTCCTGACGGGGCGGGCCATCAATATTCACCACAGTTTCCTGCCCAGCTTCAAAGGCGCGAAGCCGTACTTCCAGGCGCATGAGCGCGGCGTGAAGCTGATCGGCGCGACCGCGCACTACGTGACCGCCGAACTCGACGAAGGCCCGATCATCGAGCAGGACGTCGAGCGCGTGGACCACTCGCTCGGGCCGGAAGACATCACGGCCGTGGGCCGCGATGTCGAGAGCGTGGTGCTGGCGCGCGCGGTGCGGTGGCATGTCGAGCACCGCGTGCTCATCAACGGCCGCAAGACCGTGGTCTTCCGATAAGGCGAGTTCCCCGATGCCCCGACCCAAACCCCCGCTCGCATCGCCCGACGACATCGAGCACCAGTTCTACGATGCGCTGCTGCACGCCGACATCGACCGCCTGATGGCCTGCTGGGCCGATGACGAAGAGAGCATCTGCGTGCTGCCCGGCGGCCCGCGCCTGGTGGGTGCGGGCGCCATCCGCGCCGCGTTCGAGGCGGTGTTCGCGCACGGTGCCGTGAACGCCCAACCGCAGAAGGTGCGGCGGCTGCAAGCCCATGGCTGCGCGGTGCACAGCGTGGTGGTAGAGATTCAGGTCATGACGACCGAAGGCGCGCAGGCCGCCTGGGTGGTCGCCACCAACGTGTTCGTGATGACATCGCACGGCTGGCGCCTGGTGGCACACCACGCGAGCCCCGGCACGTCGGACGAAGTGCAAGAGCTGATCGAAGCCTCGGCGTCGGTACTTCACTGAGCACCTGCTGCGCAGCCATGCAGGCGTATCGCGCCCCGCGCTGGCTCGTCGGCGGCCATGCGCAGACCATCTGGCCGGCGCTCTTCGGCAAGCGATTCGACGGCCCGGCGCCCACCTACCGGCGCGAGCGCTGGCGCACGCCGGACGCTGATTTCATCGACGTCGACTGGCAAGGCGAAGACCCGCGCCAGCCACTGCTGGTGCTGTTCCACGGGCTCGAAGGCTCGTCGGGCAGCCACTATGCGCAGGCCTTCGCACACTGGGCGCGCACGCACGGCTGGCGCTTCGTGGTGCCGCACTTTCGCGGCTGTTCGGGCGAGCTGAACCTGGCGCCGCGCGCCTACCACTCGGGCGACTTCGAAGAGATCGGCTGGGTACTGGCGCGGCTGCGTGGCATGCATGGCGGGCCGGTCGTGGCGGTGGGCGTTTCGCTCGGTGGCAATGCCTTGCTGCGCTGGGCCGAGGAAGCGGGCAACTCGGCAGGCCGGCAGGTGAGCGCGGTGGCGGCGGTCTCGTCGCCCATCGACCTGGCGGCCGGTGGCCACGCGATCGGGCGCGGCTTCAACCGGCAGGTCTACACCCGCATGTTCCTGCGCAGCATGAAGCCGAAGGCGCTGCGCAAGCTCGCCCAGCACCCGGGCCTGTTCAGCCGCGAGCGGCTGCTCGCGGCCCGCGACCTGTACGCGTTCGACAACGTGTTCACCGCGCCGCTGCACGGCTTCAAGGACACCGAAGACTACTGGCGCCGCGGCTCGGCCCAGCCGCACCTGGAGCGCATCCGCATTCCGGCGCTCGTGCTCAATGCGCGCAACGACCCGTTCGTGCCGGGCTCCAGCCTGCCGCAGCCGCGCGACGTGGGCTCGTTCGTCACGTTGTGGCAGCCCGCACATGGCGGGCACGTGGGCTTCCCCGGCGGGCGCTGGCCGGGCCATGTGCACACCCTGCCGGAGCAGGTGATGGGCTGGCTGCAGCGCGCGATCTGAGCGAGCATTGGCAGATGGACGACATCGTCAAGCAAGCCCTGAAGAAGTGGCCCAACGTTCCGCACTGCCACGGCTGGCTCGCGCTCGACGCGCGTGGCGATTGGTACATGCGTGACGAGCGCGTGCAGGCCGCAGGCCCGTTCCCGCGCGTCAAGGGCAGCCGCATCCAGCACGAGAAGCTGCGTGAGTTCATCGAGCGCAACTACCTTGCGGACAACGCGGGCTGCTGGTTCTTCCAGAACGGGCCACAACGCGTGTACGTGCAGCTCGAGGCCGCGCCGTGGGTGTGGCGGCTGCAGGCCGGTGCTGGCGGGGGCGCGCTGCCCGCCATCGAAAGCCACACCGGCCGCACCGCGCAGTTCGAATCGGCCTGGCTCGACGAATACGGCCGCCTGTTCCTGGCCACGGACATCGGCTTCGGGCTCGTGCACAGCCTCGACATGGAAGCCGCTGCCAGCGCCGTCGAGAGCGGCGCGTGGGCACCCGTTGACGCCGCGTTCACGAGCCTGCCGCTGCGCTTCGGCTACCGGCTTGCGCCGGCGCCCTGAGCACGCATCAAGAACCGTAGAACACGTAGTCGGCCTCGTAGGCGACCTGCTGGCGCGTGCCTTTGGCAGCAGCGTCACAACCCGTCGCCGGGGCCACGCCGCCCTTGGTATTGAGGCGCTGGACGTAGCTCACGCCCGTCATCGCGCCATTGCCTGCGCTTGTCATGGCAGCGGGCTCGGCCTTCACCAGCTGCAGCGGGATGCTGCCCGGCATCGCCGGCGCCACCGCGACCTGCTTGCCGGTGACCTTGGAGCCGTCGGCAGCCTCCCAGGTCGGGCCGGCGTAGTACTTGCCGACGGCCTTCTTGTCGGCGCCGAACAGCGTGGCCACCGGGCCGACGAAAGCCCACTCGTGCTGGCCCGCCATGTCTTTCTTCTCGCGGCACTCGTAGGTGAGTTCGCCGACACCTGTCGTCGCCATCAACACCTTCTGGCCGGTCGGCACACGCACCGCTTCGGGCAGCGCGGCGTTGTCGATCTTCATCATCATCGGTGCGCCTGCACAGGCGGAAAGCACGGCGACGGCTGCGGTGGCAAGTGAAAACTTCATCATGGCGGGCTCCGGAAGGGGTTGTTGTGCGCGGCGCGGCGCGTGGGCGACACGGCGGCGGCTGCCCACCGATACGCAGCCGGGCGCCGATCGGATGCGCCCAAAAGTGCGCCGAAGGAAGTGCGCTCAAAGAAGTGCGCTTAAAGAAGTGCGCACGAAGAAAAGCCGGCCCGCAGGCCGGCTGATCGCGAAGGGCACGCGCGTTACTTGACGCTGCCCACCATGTAAGTGACCACAGCCTTGATCTCGGCCTCGCTGGCGGTCGAGCCGCCCTTCGGCGGCATCGCGCCCTTGCCCTTGATGGCGCTGGCAGTCAGGCCATCGATACCCTGTGCGAGGCGCGGAGCCCAGGCGACCTTGTCGCCCAGCTTCGGCGCGTTGGCCACGCCGTTCATGTGGCAGGTCTGGCAGATCTGGGTGTACAGCGCCGGGGCAGCTGCGGTGGCCACGGCGGCTTCGGCCTTGGCAGGCGCAGGTGCCGCCGCCACGGCGGCCACCACGACCGCCGGCGCGGCCATCGCAGTGGCGGATGCGGCCATCGCAGTGGCGGATGCGGGCGCCGCAGGCGTTGCCGGTGCAGCAGGTGCGGCGGGTGTGGCAGCAGCAGCCGCGGCGGCGGCCGGGGCCTTGGGCTCGTCGAACTTGGCGCCAGCCGCGTTGGCCATGTACACCACGGCACGGCCGACTTCCACATCGGTGTAGTCGCCGCCGCCCTGCGCGCCCATCTGCCCCTTGCCGGCGAGTGCCGAGTGAAGCAAAGCGTCGTAGCCCGTCTTGATGCGCGGCGCCCACGCCACCGCGTCGCCGAACTTCGGCGAGCCGACCAGCCCTGCCGTGTGGCAGGCCGTGCATTGCGCGCCGAAGACCTGTTCACCGGTCTTCAGCGTGCTCGGGTCGGACGCGTCTTTCACCTGGACCATGCCGACCGGGTGAATACGCTCGGCGGTGGCCTCGGGCGTCAGGGCGGAACTGCCGGCCGCAGGGCGGTGGGAACTGGTCACGTACACCGTCAACATGATGATCACGATGACCGGCACGACGAATGCGTACAAGATCGCCAGGATCAGCTGTTTCGGGGTCTTGATCGGGCCTTCATGCGGGCCGTCGTGGTCTTGCGGGGTGGGGGCGTCGCTCATCGGGTCCTTAACTGCGATCAACTGCGGATCATCTGCGGAAGTGGGCGGCGCGGCATGCCGCCGGTAGCCACGCAAACCCACTGATTATAGGCCGTCACCCTTCGCAGCCCCGGGCTGCGTCCGGGTTTCACGGGGGTGCGCTGGTAGAATCGA
>JANXWV010000070.1 GCA_025350965.1 Rhizobacter sp. | reverse complement strand
CGACGACGCCGTGCTGCGCAGGAGAGCGCGGCGAATCGCCTCGATCTCGACCGACGCGACGACGCTCGACCACCCGAGCGCGGCGACGGCGACGGCGAGCAGCGGCGCGATCACCGGGGCGACCTCTTCATGCGGAACGGGAGCAGGAGCTGCACCCAGCGGCTGGCGAAGCGCCCGAGCGAGAGCGTCTCGTGCGTGCCCACCGCGCTGTCGCCGAGGTAGCTCGCGCGCACCAGCGAGCGCGAATAGAAGGGCGTGTCCTCGAGCGTGCGCAGCAGCTCGGGCGTCGCTTCGGGGCCGACCTGGATCCGACGATCGAGCCCCCAGCGCGTGGACGGGAGCCTTCGCTCGACCACCGGGACGTCGTCGTGGACTCGGCCGCCGCGCTCGAATGACCTTGAAATCAAGCGTCGATCGCCGTTGAGAGATGTCACGTCGTACGTGACCATCGCGCGCTCGCGGCAGGCCACGCGGGACCATGTCCAGCCGGAGAAGGCCCGCTCCAGCGCCTCGTCGCCGGCGTTGGCGTCGTGGTACGCGGCGCCGCGGAAGCGCAGGCGCGGGTGCGAGAGCTCGACCTCGGCGCGCGCCGCGGGGGCGATCGGCCACCACGAGTGCTTCCCCGCGGCGTCGAGCGCGAGCGGCGATCCATCGCGTTCTTCCGGGTAAATGCGCAGGCGGCCTGCGATGCGCGCGCCGAACGGCGCCGTCACCTCGTCGAGATCGATCACCAGCGCGTCGCCCTCCCAGCACATCGCGCTGGGCCCGATCGCCAGCGCGCGCTCTTCGCGGTGCACGGCGTCGCGACCGCGCTCGGTGAGGGCCCAGTGATCGCGTCGTGGGCCGTAGAGGGCGATGTTCATCGAGCAGTGCGCGAGCGGATCCGGCGTGCGCCCGGCGGCTCGCGCCGCGGCGTAATACGGTGAAAATACGCTGCCCAGCAGGGCGATCACGCTGAGCGCGTGCTGCCCGTCGTCGCTGACGACGTCGACGTACCACCAGGCGTAGCCGCCCCCCGCGATGGGCCGATCGAAGCGAGGTCCGCGAGCAGGCTCGCCGCCGCGAGCATCCCGCTCCGCGCCGCCATCGGGACCCCCGCGCCCGGGTGCGCGCTCCCGCCCGCCAGGTACAGGCCCGGGAGGCGCGTCCGCGATCCGGGCCTCGCGAACGGTGACGTCATGCCGTGCGACGCCGCTCCGTAGAGAGCCCCGCCCGTCGCTGGAAAGAGCCTCTCGAAGTCGGTCGGCGTCGTCACCACGGAGCCCTTCGGATCGCGGGAAATCTGCAGACCCGAGCGGCTCAACCAGTCGAAGCAACGTGTCTCGCATGCGGCAACCTCGGCCGGTTGAAGGGGCCTTTGATCGCCGTTCGCGGGCGCGTTGACGAGGACGAGCAAGCGCTCGGGGCCCCCGGCGACGACGCCCCGATCGTCACGATCCTGGGCGCAAACATAGATGGTGGGCTCGCTCGGGACCTGGCCCGCGCTGAAGATCTGGCGGAACTCGGCCTCGTAATTCGAAGAGAAGAAGACGTTGTGCCGCGCGAGCGGGAAGCCGCGCGTCTCGGCGTCGAGCGCCCAGGTGATCGCCGACAGCGATCGCTCCTTCGGCGCGACATGGCCCTTCGCCGCGGCCGCGCCGAAGAGCCCGCGCGCGAGCGCTTCGGCGTCGCCGTTGAGCACCACCGCGTCGGCCGAGAGGAGCTCTCCGCCCGCGAGCCGCACGCCCGCAGCGCGCCCGCCCTCGACGAGGATCTCGTCGACCTGAGCGCCGACGCGGATCGTGCCGCCCGCGGCCTCGACCAGGCCCGCGAGCGCAGCGGCGACCTGGTACATGCCGCCCTCGACCAGCCACACGCCGTCGCGCTCGACGTGGGCGATGACGTTGAGCGTGGCCGGCGCGAGGAACGGCGACGATCCGCAGTAGGTCGCGTAGCGCCCGAAGAGCTGGCGCAGCCGCGCATCTTGAAAGAAGTCGCCCAGCGCCTTCCACAGCGTCCGGTGACCGTCGATCCCGAGGAGCGCTGTGACGCCGAGCTCGCGCGCGAGCGAGAGCGTCGAGGTGATCGTCGGCCGCTGCGATCGAAGGAACGGCTGCTCCACCGTCGCGTGGATCCGGCGCGCGTAGTCGCAGAAGCGGCGGTAGCCCGCGGCCTCGCGCGCTCCGGCGAAGGCGCCGATGGCGTCGGCCGATCGATCGAGATCGGCGAACAGATCGAGCCGCTGCGTCGAGCCGCCCGGCGTCGTCCAGGCATGACGGGCGAGGAGATCGGCCGGGGTGATCGTGAGATGTCTGTCCAGGGTTGTGCCGAGCGCCGCGAACAGCTCGTCGAACACCCCGCGCATCGTCAGGACCGTCGGCCCCGCGTCGACGGCGCGCCCCGAGGGATGCACCTGACGCATCTTCCCTCCGACACGAGGAGCGCGCTCCAGCATCACAATTTCTGCACCGTGGTGAGCGAGGAGCGCGGCCGACACCAGGCCGCCCACTCCTCCGCCCACGACGACGACGCGCTCTCTCCGCATGACCCCATTCATAGGGGCCGCCGGGATGGTTGTCTATAGTTTGTGCAATATTTACTCAAACCATTGACAAGCGTGCGCGTGGGCCCGAAGCTCGGGGGGTGATTGACTCGACCCGACGACGCAGCGAGCGCCGCATCGAGCAGGCGCTCGTCGCCGCCGTGGACTCCATGGCGAGCGGAGAGGCGCCTCCGGGGCTGATCGCCGCCGTGGAGCACGCCGTGTTTCCAGCCGGGGCGCGCATCCGTCCTCACCTCTGCCTCGCCGTCGCGGCGGCCTGCGGCGATCCGACGCCGGCCCTCACCGACGCCGCGGCGGCGGCGATCGAGCTCCTGCACTGCGCCTCGCTCGTTCACGACGACCTGCCTTGCTTTGACGACGCCGCCACCCGCCGCGGCCGCGCCTCGGTGCACTTTGCCTACGGCGAAAGTTTGGCGGTGCTGGCCGGTGACGCGCTCATCGTGCTGGCCTTCCAAACTTTGGGTGCCGCTGCCGGTAAATCGCCGCTGCGACTGCCCGCTTTGCTGGGCACCATTGCCCAGGGCGTGGGCATGCCGTTTGGCATCGTTGCCGGACAAGCCTGGGAATGCGAGCCGCGCGTGTCGCTGGCCGACTACCAACGCGCCAAAACCGGTGCCTTGTTCACCGCTGCCACCGTGTCGGGTGCATTGGCTGCCGGTGCGCCGGCTGAACCTTGGCGTGCGCTGGGCGAATGGCTGGGCGAGGCCTACCAAGTGGCCGACGACATCCGCGATGTGGCCGCCGACCCGTCGGTGATCGGCAAGCCCACCGGCCAAGACGCGGCGCTGTGCCGCCCCAGCTCGGCCCGCGAACTGGGTTTGGAAGGGGCGATTGCGCACTTCAATTCCCTCGTGCAAGGTGCCATCGACGCGATTCCGTCATGCCGCGGTGAAGCCCAGTTGCGCGCCTTGGTACGCATGGAAGCCGAGCGTTTGATCCCGAAAGAATTGTCGGAAGCGGTGCTGAAAGACGCCCGTGCAAAAGAAGTCAGCCAAGCCTTGGCCTGACGCGCGGCTTCAGAAGTCAGCCGCGTCGTGACTCCTTCAAGCGCCATCGTCGCCATGACGCCAGACCGGCCGCCCGAGCTGCCCAGCGGCTTGTTTGACCGCCTCACTGATCGCTTCTTGGCGTGGCGTGACAGCAAAGTTGCCAGCCGCGGCTTTCAGCGTTGGGCGGCTTCCTTTCCTTTGACCCGCCCCATCGCCCAGCGTCGCGCTCGCGGCCTGTTTGATTTGGTGGCGGGCTTTGTTTATTCGCAGGTTCTGCTGGCCTGTGTGCGCTTGAACTTGTTTGCGGTGTTGGCAGAAGGCCCGCAAACGGTCGCCGTTCTGGCCGGTCGTTTGTCACTGACCGAAGACGCCGCCGAGCGCTTGTTGGCTGCTGCCGTGTCACTGCAATTGGTGGAGCACCGCAGCGGCGGCCGCTACGGCCTGGGTGCATTGGGCGCTCCCATGGTGGGCGACACCGCCATCAGCGCCATGGTCGAACACCACGCCACCCTGTACGTTGACTTGGCGGATCCGGTGGCCCTGTTGCGCGGCCAAGCCAAATCAACCGCGTTGGCGGCGTATTGGCCGTATGCCGCCTACGACAAACCCGGCGCATTCGTTGCAAATTTGGGCGCAGAAAAGGTCAGCGAATACTCGGCTTTGATGTCGGCGTCACAGCCGCTCATTGCCGAACAGGTGCTGTCAAGTTACCCGCTCACCAAGCACCGCGTGTTGCTGGACGTGGGCGGCGGCGAAGGCACCTTCTTGAAAGCCGTGGCTGCGGCCGCGCCGCATTTGGGCTTGATGATGTTCGACCTGCCGGCCGTTGCCGAACGCGCACGCATCAGCCTGAAAGAGGCCGGACTCAGTCACCGCGCCAGCGCGTTTGGCGGCAGCTTCTTTGACGACGCTTTGCCGCAGGGTGCCGACATCGTCACCTTGGTGCGCGTGCTGTTTGACCACAGCGACGAACGC
Organism: Rhizobacter sp.; assembly: GCA_025350965.1. GTDB lineage: Bacteria > Pseudomonadota > Gammaproteobacteria > Burkholderiales > Burkholderiaceae_C > LMDS01. The sequence goes on along the minus strand of JANXWV010000070.1, from coordinate 595 downwards.
GTTTTGATGATCTTGAAAGCGGCTCGCGCCGCCTTGCCCGTCGACGGCACCTTGCTGATTGCCGAGCCCATGGCCGGCACGCCGGGCGCTGAGGCCATGGGCGACGCTTACTTTGGTTTTTATTTGCTGGCCATGGGCAAAGGCCGCTCGCGCAGCGCCGCCGACTTGACCACGCTGTTGCATGCCGCTGGATTTGCCGACGTGAAGTTGCTGGCCAACGACATGCCCCTGCAAACGCAAGTGATGGTGGCGCGCCCGTCGGCTCAGTGAGCCCTGGCGTAAACACCAAGCTTGATTTGTGTAAATTTCAATTGACACTTTTAACAGTCAGCCTAAGATGACACCATGTTGTGCAGTAACGCTCTTAACTCCGTTTCACGTGTCGGCACTTGTCGCCACGCTGATGCTGCGGGCTTGAGCGCATGAGCACCCTGGCCGTCGTGATGGAAGCGCCCGAGAAGCTCGTTTTGAGCCGCTTGGCACTCACGCCCGCCACCGATGAAGACGTGACCGTGGACATTGAGTGGAGCGGCATCAGCACCGGCACCGAACGCTTGTTGTGGTCAGGTCGCATGCCCGCCTTCCCTGGCATGGG
>JANXWV010000056.1 GCA_025350965.1 Rhizobacter sp. | reverse complement strand
GACTTGACCATGATCTCGCCCGAGTCGATCACCTTGATCTGCACGCCGGCGATGGGCACGCCGACCGTGTCGGCATGGGCCTCATGGTCGGGCTGCAAGCACACGAACACGGCGGTCTCGGTCGAGCCGTAGAGCTGCTTCAGGTTGATGCCGATGGAGCGGTAGAACGTGAACAGGTCGGGGCCGATGGCCTCGCCGGCCGTGTAGGCCACCCGCACCCGCGAGAAGCCGAGCGTGTTGCGCAGTGGCCCATACACGCAGAGCTGGCCGAGCGCGTAATGCAGCTTGTCGATCACCGACACCGGTTTGCCGTCCATCAGCTTCGGGCCGACACGCCGCGCCAGCGCCATGAAGTGGTGGAACATGCCGCGCTTGATCGCGCCTGCATCTTCCATGCGGATCATCACGGTCGTGAGCAGGCCCTCGAATACGCGCGGCGGTGCGAAGTAGTACGTCGGCCCGATCTCGTTCAGGTCAATGGCCACCGTGCTCGGCGATTCGGGGCAGTTGACCACGTAGCCGCACACCAGCCACTGCGCGTACGAGAAGATGTTCTGGCCGATCCATGCCGGCGGCATGTAGGCCAGCACTTCCTCGGTGCTGGTGAGTTTGTCGAACGCGGCGCCGGCCTGTGCGCGGTCGATCAGCGATGCGTGCGTGTGCACCACGCCCTTCGGGTTGCCGGTGGTGCCCGAGGTGAAGAACATCGCGGCCACGTCGTCGGCCTGGGTCTTCGCCACCTCGGCATCGAAGAAGGCCGGGTGCTGCGCGTTGAACGCGCGCCCGGCCTCGAGCAGCGTGTCGAGCGGCGCCAGCCCCGGCTCGGCGCAGTGGCGCAGGCCGCGCGGGTCGTCGAACCAGATGTGCGCGAGGCCGGCACACGTGCCGCGCACTTCGAGGAGTTTGTCGACCTGCTCCTGGTCTTCGACGATGGCGAATGCCACTTCGGCATTGGTGATCGGAAACACGAACTCGGTGGCCGCCGCGTCCTGGTACAGCGGTACGGGCACGGCACCGAGCGCTTGCGCGGCCAGCATCGCCGCGTAGAGGCGCGGCCGGTTCTCGCCGATCACCACCAGGTGTTGGCCGCGCTGCAACCCGGAGTGCGCCAGGCCGCCGGCCATGTCACGCACGAGCCCGGCCAGCGCAGCCCATGTCAGCGTCTGCCAGATGCCGAACTCCTTCTCGCGCAGCGCTGCCGCGCCGGGCCGATTGGCGGCATGGTCGAGCATCAGGCGGGGGAACGTCGTGGACACGGGCGGAGCTTTCGAGTGGGCGGGTCGCGAAGGCATTCGCGAAGCGTGAATGTAGAAAGAAGTTTGACGCCACGTTGTCGTTCTGACGACAATTCGAGGGTCGATTCCCTTGGTGCTTTCCCTCGATGCCGTCCGCTGCCCACCGCATGCCCGCTGCCGCGAATCCCGTCTATCAGCGCGCCCGGACGCCCAGCGCGCGCGAGCTGCACGACATCCCGTGGCTGCAGGCGCTCGACGCGCAGGAGCGCTCGGTGGCCACTGCGGCATTGAAGGTCGTGCAGGTCGACACCGGCGAACTGCTGTGCCGCGTGGGGCGGCCCGCCACCTACTGGTTCGGCGTGATCGACGGCCTGCTGAAGATGAGCAATGACTCGGTCATGGGCGTGCCCATCACCTTCACCGGCGTGCCGCCCGGCGGCTGGTTCGGCGAGGGCACCGTGCTCAAGCGCGAGGTCTACCGCTACAACATCCAGGCCCTGCGCAAGAGCGTGGTCGCAGGCCTGGGCGTGGACACATTCCACTGGCTGATCGAGCGCAGCATTCCGTTCAACCGCTTCATCACGCAGCAGCTCAACGAGCGCCTGGGCCAGTTCATTGCCGCGCGCGAGATCGACCGCCTGGGCGACGCCGACGCGCGCGTCGCGCGCAGCCTGGCTGCGCTGTTCCACCCGGTGCTGTACCCCGGCGTGGGTGGCCTGCTGCGCATCACGCAGCAGGAGTTGGGTTACCTCGTGGGGCTGTCGCGCCAGCGCGTGAACGAGGCGCTGCGGTCGTTGCAGGCCAATGGGCTGATCCGCATCGAATACGGCGGCGTGCGGGTGCTCGACCTCGACGCGCTTCGCGGCCAGTCGGTGCGCCGCACCTGATTCCGCGCTGCCGGCCCAGCGGGCGCGCGCTCAGCGCTTGCGGCGCCCTGTCAGGCCGGCGAGGAGCGCCGAGCCAGCCGCCCACAGCGCCCAGCCCTCGGGCTCGGGCACCGCGCTGACCGTGACGTTGCGAACCTGCAGCGTCGAGGTGCCCACGGTGTCGCCGGTGTCGACCACGCCGAACGACAGCGTCACCGGGCCGGTCTGCGCAAAGCTGCCGCCATAGGCCTGCCAGCCGGTGGGCGTGCCCCGGCTGGCAAGGTTCACGACGTTGCCGTTGATCACGACGAAGGCGTTGTCGCTGAAGCCGGTTTCGTGGGTGCTGAACGACCACTCGAAGCCAAGCGATTGGCCCGCCGCGACCGTGAACGTCTGCTGCGCCAAGGCGCCCTCGTACGCGGCTTCACCGGCAAAGTCCAACCCATAGGGCGCCGCGCCGGCTTGCGGCTCCAGCGTGTCGATCCACACCGCGTTCTGCCCCGATACCGTGGCGGCCACACCGTCGTCTCCAGCAAAGGCGCTGGTGAGCGTGAGCGTATTCGCGACGACATACACGTCGCCGTAGGCAGCCCACTGGTCGAGGCCACTGGCGAAATTCCCGTTCACGACCTGCGCTTGCGCGCCGAGTGATGCGCCGAGAGCAATCGCGGCGACAGAAAGAGGTTTGCACATCGAGCGTGGGATCAGTGTCATGGCATGCGACCTGTGATTGGGGCAAGCAGCCGCAGCGCGGCCGGTGATGTTCAGCGCGCGATCAGGTCACGCGCCGACGACAGGCTCGCAGCCGCGACGCCCGTCAACGTGAGCAGCGGCCGGAATACCGCGGCTCCGGCAGGCCCGTCGGCATCGACTTGCACGCTCGTGCCACCGGCCACGTCGATGAAGCGGACCCAGCCTTCGGCCACCGGGTCGGTGCCTTGCCAGCCCAGGCTCGCGAGCAAGGCGCGCAGGTCGAGCCGGTCAGCGGCGGGTGCGAAGTCGGTGATCGTGTCACCGGCGTCGCGCAGGCTGGTGTAGACGAAGACGTTGTTGCCGCCTGCACCACTGAGTATGTCGGCGCCCGCGCCGCCGGTGATGATGTCGTCGCCCGGGGTGCCCACGAGCACGTCGCGGCCGGCGGTGCCGTTGATCACCTTGTAGAGGTTCAGGCCCAACAGCACCGGGTCGTGGTCCGACGCGCGGTAGAGCGTCGGCGTGTACGGGTCGGTGGCACACGCGGCGCAGGCCGGCTGCTTGAACTCGAGGTTGTAGTCCTGCGCCTGCGACTCATCGGCATCGATGTGCCAGTGCACCGTGCGCGCCACCTTCGGCGACATCGTTGCCGTGCTGATGGCGTGGTCGAGCCGGCCGGCCGTGCCGTCGAACACATACGAGTAGCCAAGCACCGGCGTGAAGCGGCCGACCTGATCGGCATAGCCGCTGCTCGTCAGGTCGTGGATCGGGTCTTCCTGCGCATAGGCATTCATGTCACCGATCAGCAGCACGTCGTTGCTCGCGCTGGCAGCCTGCCGGAGCGCCACGAAGCTGCGCAGCGCCTGCGCCTGCTGCACGCGGCGCGCGTTCCAGCAGCCTTGTCCGTCGCCGCTGTCGGTGTTGCCGGCGGCATCGGCATCGCTCGCTGCCGGGCAACTGCTCTTCGACTTGAAGTGGTTCACGATGAGCGTGAACTTCTCGCCGTTCGCAGCCGCAAAGGTCTGTGCCAGCGGCGGGCGGTTGTTGATAGCGGCCGCGTCGCTCGCCGAGCCGCCCGAGCGGGCCAGCTTCGCGGGCTTGTAGATCATCGCCACCTTGATGGCATCGGTGCCGGTGCCGCTGGCCGGGTCGGGCACCACGGCATACGTGGCGGCGCCGACCCGTGCGTTCAGCGCATCGACCAGGTTTTGCGGCGCCACGCTGCCGTTGTTCTGGATCTCCATGAGGCCGACCACGTCCGCGTTCAAGCCCGCGAGCGCCTCGACGATCTTCGTGCGCTGGCGAACGAACTCGGCCGCGTTGTCGGCGCCGCGGCAATTGCCGGCGGCCGTCGATGCGCCGAGCGTGCAGCCCTGGCCGGTCTGGCCCGAGGCGGTGGTGCCGTTGGTGAAGGTCGTGAAGAAGTTGAGCACGTTCATGCTCGCCACGCGCACGTTGCCACCCACGGCCTCGGGAGCGAGCGTGCGCGGGTTGGTGGCGCTGAACACGGGTGCAGCCGTCGGGTGCAGGCGGTAGGCGCCTGCACCCGTGTTGCTGGCGGTGGTCAGGCCGTAGTCGATGACCCCGGTCAAAGGGTCGACGGTGTCGCCGGCGCGCGGCACGCCGTTGAACGCTGCGGCGTAAGGCGTCGGATTCGGGTTCTGCACGCTGCTGCCGTCGTCGAGGATCAAGCGGCCACGCGCTTGCTCATCGGCGAACGCGGCGGCTTGCGTGCCGGGCCGGAAGCGGTTGGTCGGCGTCTCATGGCGGCCACCCGCGCCGAGCGTGAGCTGCCCGTAGCGCGCCTCGAAATAGTTCTGCTGCACCGTCATCTGTTGGCTGATGGCGACCAGCATGCCTTCGAAGCGTTCGAAGCTGTCGCCCAACGCCAGCGGCAGGCTGAGCGGCGTGGGCGTGATGGCGTAACCCGTGCCGATCACCGTGGTGCTGCTCACGCTGCTGAGTTCAGTGACGGTGTGCGCCAGCGTGTCGGCGTTGGTGGCTGCGCCGGTGTTGAACTCGGTCACCCGGGCCGTCACGCGCACCAGGTTGCCCACGGCCACGGTCGGTGCGCTGCCCGTGAACACGAAGATGCCGTCCGACGTGGCGGGGTTGCCGTCGCCGATCAGGTCTTGAATGAAGAAGCCGTTGCTGTTGACCTTCGTGACGACGCCGGTGGTGCTGAGCACCTGCCCCACCAGCGGGCTGGTGCTGCCACTGCCTTGAATCGTGTAGATCGGCGTGTCTGCGGCCCAGGCGGGCAGGGCGAAGGCACAACTCAAGAGCAGCGAGAGCGCGCTGCGGCGAATCAGGTGGCGGGGCATGGTCGGTCCGATGCGGGCGGGGGTCGGTCGGCGGGTCGGCGGTGAGTCAGTGCCGATCAGCGGCTGCGGCGCCGCGCCACGACCCCCAGGCCCAGCAGGCCGGCCATGCCCATCGCGAAGCCCTCGGGTTCGGGCACGCTGGCGATCGTGAACGCGGTGGTGTTGGGCACGTAGGCGACGGCGTTGATGTTGTCGCCGCCGTCTTGCCACTTGGTGACGTCGCTCACCAGCGGCTTGTAGGCGGGGAAGCTGGCCTGGCCGGCGCGCAGGTTGTTGTACTCGGCATAGTCGGAGCTGGCCGACAACTGCACCGCGCCGTTGCCGATGGCCAGCCCGGTGTTCGTCAGGGTGCCCACCGTCGCCGCGCCGAACGAGCCGTTGCTGATGGCGGCCAGGAAGGTCGTCGGCGCGGTGGCGCTGGCGCCCAGGTAGGCGTACACGGTGTCTTCGGTCGCGCTCAAGCCGTAGTTGGTGCTGCCCGTCACGCTGGCGCGGGTCAGCGTTCCCACCGATGCCGCCAGCGTGGTCGCGTTGTCGATGTTGCTGAAGCGCACGACCGTGCCGGCGGCAATGGTCGCGGCGCCGGTGTTCCACTGGTGATAGCTCTCACCGGTATTGAAGGTGGTGCCGTCCCACTCGTTGTCGGTGAAGTAGACGGTGGTGTTCGCAGCGAGGTTGACAAAGGTCACCATCGACCAACCGTCTTCGTCGGCGTTGAACGAGGTGAAGGCCAGGTCACCGGCCCCAGGTGCGGCGATGGCCGGCAAGCAGGCCATGGCTGCGGCGGACACGAGAAGCTTCTTGATCATGGAAGGGCTCCGGAAGGTTGGGCAGTCAGAGGTGTGCCAGTGAGAGGTATGCGATAGAAATGCAACGAGCGTCAGACGCGCCTTGCATCACTCCTCGCACCACTCCTCGCGCCACTCCTCGCGCCACTCCCTGCATCCTCGGCCCGTTTGGTGACCTCACCATGAACCGCCGACCTGCGGGCACCGTCCGTTCGGCGCAGGACATTGCGCCGCCGTCGGGCCAGTGATCGCCGTCACCCGCCGTTCGAGATCCCCGCTGCCACATGCCCCGACGGCACGTGCTCGGCCGCGTTCTGGATGTGACCGGTCTGGTCGTCGAAGAAGAAGTCGGGCTCGAACTCGCGCAGGAATTCGCCCTTCGGCAGCCCGCCCAGGAACATGGCTTCGTCGATCTCGACGTTCCAGTCCATCAGCGTGCGAATCGCGCGCTCGTGGGCCGGCGCACTGCGTGCCGTCACGAGTGCGGTGCGAATCCGCATGCCATTGCCGGGCTCGTGCTGCAAGCGCTGCAACGCCTCCAGCAGCGGCTTGAACGGGCCGGCCGCGAGCGGCGTGGCGGCCTGGTCGCGCTCGTGAGCCTGGAACGCGTCGAGCCCGCGCTTCTGGAACACGCGCTCGGCCTCGTCGCTGAACAGCACGGCGTCACCGTCGAAGGCAATGCGCACCTCGTTCGGGTGCGCGCTCGATGCCCGCGCCGAGTGGGGGTACACGCGCGCTGCCGGCACCCCGGCGAGCAGCGCCGAGCGCACGTCGGCCTCGTTCGTCGACAGGAACAGGTTCGCGTTCAGTGGCTTCAGGTAACGCCACGGTGACTCGCCGCGCGTGAACACGCCGCGCTGCACCGACAGCCCGTAGTGCTGCGCCGAACGGAACACGCGCATGCCCGAGACCGGGTCGTTGCGCGACAGGATCACCACCTCCACGCGCGGCTCGGCCACGTTGAAGGCGAGCAGCTTGTTGACGAGCGAGAACGCCACGCCCGGCTTGGCCGCGCGCTCCAGCCGTTCAAGCTGCAGCTTCATGTAGGCGCGGTCGTCGTTCGCTTCGAAATGCTGGTTCTCTTCCTCGAAGTCGAACAGCGCTCGCGACGAGATCGCAACGACCAGTTGGCCGGCAAGGGTGACAGGCATGCAAGTCATGATAGCGACGGCCTGCTTGCTTGGGCTGCGCGTGGCTCACACGTGGCCTACCATCGGCTGGCCGAAAGCCTTGCGAACGAGGCCATGAAGCAGGGTGCTGCAGTGTCGAAGCGCATTGCGATCAAGCGCTTGCAGGCTCGCTCGGAAGTCGAGCGCCGCAGCAGCGACACGTCCGGCCGCGTGGCCACGATGCGCGAGGCGGTCGGCCTGGCGCGCCGCAACTTCAACGACCTGAAGTCGCGCAGCACCGGCCCACGCGACCCCGATCTGCTCGACGCCTGCGGCTGGCTCGATGGCTCGCTGGGCATGCTCACGCAGGCACTCGTCGCGCAAGGTCGCCAGCAAGAGGGCATCAACGTTGCGCAGGCCAGCCTGGCATTGTGGCGTGCCGGTAGGGTGAGCGATGGCCTGGGTGCGCGCTGGAACTACCGGCTCGCGCTCGGCCTCGTCGCCACCCAGCAGTACGAGGCCAGCCTCGCATCGGCGCGCCTGTCCGACAAGATGCTCGAGCGCGCGGGTGCCGGCAACGCGAGCCACACGCGCTGGCGTGTCGCGTGCCGAGAGCCTGCGCCAGGCGCAGCTCGCCCTCATCGACGGCACGCTCGGCGCGGGCCGCTGGGCCCACCCGTACCACTGGGCGCCGTAGGCGTTGTTCGGGGACCTGGTTCGGTGAAGTCTGGCGAGGCCGAGTCCGTCAACAGCTTCGCGCCATCGTCGAGCGGAGTGCCCCGCCGGCGTGATCCCGCTCCTGCGGCGCGCCCTCCGTTCCTGCGGCGAGCGCTCCGCTACTGCACGAACCCGATCCCGCTGCGCTTGCCGCGCGCACCCGGCAGGTCGTGCACGGCCACCTGCTCGCGCTTGTCCAGCTTGGCGTTGCCGAACGCCGCCATCCACGCACGGCGCATCTCCCGCGGGGCCATCTCGGCCATGCAGTCGAGCACATCGGGGCCGGGCTCGGCCTCGAAGCGCGACCCCCAATCGTGTTCGGCGCGGATGGTTCGGTAGAGCTTGGCGGCGATGCGCCGCGTGGCATCACGGTCAGGCGCCTGCACTTCGTACACGTTCATCCGGTTCATGATCGGGTCGGGGATGGCGCGGCCGTCGTTCGCGGTGGCCACCCAGATGACCTGGCTCGCGTCGATCGGTACCTCGGCGAACTCGTCGGTGAAGCTGCCGGCGGTGTCGTGTTCGAGCAGGCTGTAGAGAGCACCGAGCGGGTCGTAGGCATGCTCGCCGCCGGCCTTGTCGATCTCGTCGACCACCATCACGGGGTTCGCGTACTGGCCGTCCACCAGCGTCTCGAAGACCTTGCCGGGCCGCGCGCCTTTCCATTGGCTCGACGCGCCTGACAACACCCAGCCGGCGGTCATCGAACTCATCGACAGAAAGCCCATCCCGGTACCGAGCAGCACCGAGAGTTCACGTGCGAAATGCGTCTTGCCCACGCCGGGCGGGCCGAGCAGCAGGAGCGGCGTGATCTCGAGCGCGTCGCGGCTGTCTTCGCACAGCGCGAGCTGGCGTTTGATGTCGTCGAGCACCTCGTGGAAGTTGGGCAGCTCGTCGTACAAGTGGTCCATGACCGGCAGGCCGCTCGGCTTGACCTGGAAGCGCTCGGGGCCCTTCTCGAGCATGCGTTCGTAGGTGGAGCGCAGGCTCTCGTGGTCCTTGGTCGGCAGCTTGTCGAGCTTGCGGCCGACCTCGTCGACGCGGTAGAGGCTGCGCATGCGCGCGATGGGCATGTTCGCTGTGGACCGAGACACCGTCACTAAGCCGTTCGACACGCTCATGGAACCTCCGGAAGTCAAGCAACCGCATCAACCCATTGGAGCAAAGCGTGCCACGGTTGAGCGGCGAATCAAAGCCCCGATCCCGGGCCTGTTGCGTGCACATCTCATGCCAGCGTGCTTGCTGGCGCGCATGTCAACGGTCGGTGCCGCGAACGCTGGCTCAGGCGAACCGGTGCGGCAGGGTGCCGGCTACTTCACCCAGGTGTTGAGCTGGATGATCGGCAGCAACACCGCCAGCACGATCAGCATCACGATCATGCCCATGGCGACGATGAGCAAGGGCTCCAGCAGCGTGGCCATCTGCATCGCGCGGCGCTGCACCTCGGTGCTCAACTGGCGCGCGGCGCGGTCGAGCATCAGGGGCAACTGGCCGGTCTGCTCGCCCAGCCGCGAGAACATGGCCAACAAGCCCGGGAAGCGCTTCTTGCCAGCCAGCGCCGACGCCAGCGGCGCGCCTTCGCGCACCTGCACCAGCGCGTCCATCGCGTCGGCACGCATGGCGCGGTTCGACAGGGTTTCGGCCGCCGCCTGCAAGGCCTTCAGGATCGGCACGCCGGCGCTCGCCAGCATCGCCAGCGTGCCTGCGAAGCGCGCCGCGTTGTAGCCGCGTGCGAGCTTGCCCACGAGCGGGATCGTCAGGAACCCGGCATCGAAGCTCTGCCGGAAGGCGGCGTTGCGCAGCATCAGCGTGAGCAGGCCGAAGCCGGCGGCCAACAGCAGCACGAGTGCCCAGCCCCACTGGCGCAGGAAGGCGCTGATGGCGAGCATGGCGATCGTCAGCCCCGGCAATGCCCGCTTCGAACTGGTGAACACCGAGGCGACTTGCGGCACCACGTAGGTCACGAGGAAGACCACGATCACGACCGCGATCAGCGACACGATGGCCGGGTAGAGCGTGGCGCCGATGAGTTTGGACTTGAGCTCCTGGCGCGCCTCCAGGTCATCGGCCAACCGTTCGAGCACGCCGCCGAGCGCGCCGCTTTGCTCACCCGCCGCAACGACGCCGCGAAACACTTCGTCGAACTCGCGCGGCGCGCTGCCGAGCGCGCGCGCGAACGGCGAGCCGCTGTTCACTTCGCTGCGCAGGTGCGCCACCAACTCGCGCTGGCGCGGGTCTTCGGCTTCTTCGCTGAGTGCAGTCAGCGCGCGTTCGAGCGGCAGGCCGGCACTGACCAGGCCGGCGAGCTGGCGCGTCCACACCGCCAGGCTCGTTGCATTGAACACGCGCCGCGTGAAGCGCAAGCCCTCGCCCTGGGTGCCGGCCGATGCGACCAGCGCCACCGACATCGGCACCAGTGAGCGCGCGCGCAGTTGCGAGCGCGCCGCCTTGGCGTTCTCAGCGTCGAGCAGGCCGTTGCTGGCCTTGCCGGCGGCGTCCAGGGCTTCGAATTTGTAGGCTGGCACGTGAGCCCTACTCTCGCGTGACGCGCATCACTTCTTCGGCAGATGTGATGCCTTCGGCGACGAGGCGCTCGCCGTCTTCGCGCATCGAGCGCAAGCCGCCGGCTTCGGCGGCGACGAAGATCTGCGACTCGGCCGCGCGGCTGTGGATCAGCGAGCGCACCGAGTCGTCCACGCTCATCAACTCGTACACGCCGGTGCGGCCCTTGTAGCCCGTGTTGCCGCACAGGGCGCAGCCCACCGGGTGGTAGCGCCCGCGCGCGTCGACCTTCTTGCAGGCGGGGCACAGCTTGCGCACCAGCCGCTGCGCCAGCACGCCGATCAGGCTCGACGACAACAGGAAGGGCTCGACACCCATGTCGATCATCCGCGTCACCGTGCTGGGTGCGTCGTTCGTGTGGACCGTGGCCAGCACCAGGTGGCCGGTGAGCGAGGCCTGGATGGCGATCTGCGCGGTCTCGTAGTCGCGGATCTCGCCGATCATGATGACGTCCGGGTCTTGCCGCAGGATGGCCCGCAGCGCCTTCGCGAACGTGAGATCGATCTTCGGGTTAACTTGGGTCTGGCCGATGCCGGCCAGCTCGTATTCGACCGGGTCTTCGACCGTCAGCACGTTGGTGCCGGCCGTGTCCACCCGCCCGAGCGACGCATACAGCGTGGTCGTCTTGCCCGAGCCGGTGGGCCCGGTCACGAGCACGATGCCGTGCGGCTGCTGCACGAGTTTGTCGAACTTCTTGAGCACGTCGCCGCTCATGCCCAGCGCTTCGAGCGTGAACTTCGATTCGCCCTTGTCGAGCAGGCGCAGCACCGCGCGCTCGCCGTGCGACGACGGCAGCGTGGACACGCGCACATCGACCGCGCGCCCGCCGATGCGCAGCGAAATGCGGCCGTCCTGCGGCAGGCGGCGCTCGGCAATGTCGAGCTCGGCCATGATCTTCAGGCGCGAGATGAGCGCCGCGTGCAGTGCCTTGTTCGGCTGCACCACCTCGCGCAGCGTGCCGTCGACACGGAAGCGCACCGAGCTGCTGCGCTCGTAGGGCTCGATGTGGATGTCGGAGGCGCCGTCCTTCGCGGCCTGCGTGAGCAGCGCGTTGAGCATGCGGATGATCGGCGCGTCATTGCTCGCTTCGAGCAGGTCTTCGATCGCCGGCAGCTCCTGCATCATGCGCGACAGGTCGACCGCGCTTTCGACCTCGCCGATGACGGTGGCGGCGCTCGACTCGCTGCCCGCATAGGCCGTGGCAATGCGCTGGGCGAGGGTCGACGAGGCCTCGCGTTCCAGCGCGTCGACCTCGTACAGGCGCAGAACTTCGCTCAGCACCGGCAGCGAGATCGACTCGGGCGCCCACAGCACGAGCTGCGTGCCGTCGTCTTCGAGCAGCAGCGTGTGCGCCTTGGCGTACGCGTAGGGCAGGGGGTGGCGGGCGCCCATGGTGCGCCCGCTCAGTTCGCCGGCCCGGCGGCCGGGGCCGACGCAGGCTTCAGCGGCGAAACCGCCGGCCCGGCCGGCGGCACCGCGAGCGGCACCGTGGTTTCATCGACCCGGCGCGACGGCGGCAGCACGGGCACGCCGTCGATGGGCAGCAGCAGGTTGCGCTCGGGCTGCTGGTCTTTCTGCGCGCTTCGGATCAGGTCGTAGCGGTCGAGCGACAGCCTGTTCGCGCTCTCGGCATCGCGCATCACCACGGGGCGCAGGAACACCATCAGGTTCGTGCGGATCTTGCTTCGGCTTTCGCTGCGGAACAGCGCGCCGACGTAAGGGATGTCGCCGAGCAGCGGCACCTTCGACTTGTTGTCGGTGTAGCGGTCTTCGATCAGGCCACCGAGCACCAGAATGGCGCCGTCGTCCACGACCACGGTCGAGTCGATCGAGCGCTTGTTGGTGGTCGGCCCCGAGTTGCTGGTGCCGACCGCCGTGGTGGCGGCAACCGACGACGACTCCTGGAAAATCGTCATGCGCACAGTGCCGTTCTCGCCGATCTGCGGGCGGATGCGCAGCGTGATGCCGACGTCGCGCCGCTCGATGGTCTGGAACGGGCTCGTCGTGCCGGTACCGGTGTTGGTGTACTGGCCGGTCACGAAGGGCACGTTCTGACCGACGACGATCTTCGCTTCCTCGTTGTCGAGCGTGATCAGGTTCGGGGTCGAGACGATGTTGGTGTTGGCCTGGCTCTGCAGCACGCGCGCGATGGCCGACAAGCCATACAGCCCGTTGCCGAAGTTGCGCACCAGGCCAATGTTCAGGCCCTCGGCCAAGGCCGTGGCGGCCGCGCCCGCTGCAGTGCCCGTGCGGCTCGTGGCGATGGCCGTGGTCAGGTCGATGATGTTGTTCGACGAACTGCCGGCCGCGTTGTAGTTGGTGCCGCCGACGATCAGGTTGCGGTCGCCGCGAGCGCCGAGCAAGCCTTGCCATTGGAAGCCGAAGTCGGCCGAGTTGTCGCCGGTGACCTCGACGATCATGCTTTCGATGTAGACCTGCGCGCGGCGCGAATCGAGCTGGTCGATCAGCACGCGCAACTGCCGGTACATCGGCTCGGGCGCGGTGATGATGAGCGAGTTGGTGGCCGGGTCGGCCTGCACGAAACCGCCGGTCGACGGCGATGCCGATTGCGCCACCGGCGCCGTGGCCTGCGGTGAGGCGCCGCCAGTGGCTGCGCCGACGTTCGCGAGCGGGTTCGTCGCCTGCGAGCCGCCGCCGGCCGAACCGCCACCCGCGCCACCCCCGTAGGCGGCACGCAGGACGGTCGCGAGCTTCACCGCATCGGCGTTCTTCAGGTACACGACCCACACGTTGCCGGTGCTGCCGGCCGCGCCCTGCGTCGGCCGGTCGAGCTTGTCGACGAGCGCGCGGATGGCCGCCATGCGTGCCGGGTTCGGCGCACGCACCAGCAGCGAGTTGCTGCGCGCGTCGACCAGCACCGAGGCCGCCGTCGTGCCGCCGGGTTGCGCGCCCGGTGTCACCACGCCGGCGGCGCCGCCGCTGTCGGTCAGGCGCTGCACCAGGGCGGCCACGTCGGAGGCCACGGCGTGTTTCAGGGTGATGACTTCCACGTCGCCGCTGGCCGGCGTGTCCATCGCGGCGATGATCTTGGCGATGCGCGTCAGGTTGTCGGCATAGTCGGTGATGACCAGCGTGTTGTTGCCCGGGTTCGCGTTGATGGTGTTGTTCGGGCTGATCAGCGGGCGCAGCACCGGCACCAGGTTGTTCGCGTTCTCGTGGCTGAGCTTGAAGATCTGCGTGAGGATCTGGTCGCCGCGGCGGGTCGTGGCGTCACCCACAGCGACGGTGCCGGTCTGCAGCTTTGCATCCGCCTCGGGCACGACCTTGTACAGCCCGCCGACTTCGACCACGGTGAACCCGAGCCCGCGCAGCGCGGCCAGGAAGTTGAGGTAGGCCTCGCGCGGCGCGAGCGGCGTTTCGCTGTACAGCGTCATCGTGCCCTTGACGCGCGGGTCGACCACGAACTGCTGTTTCAAGATGGCCGACATGGCGCGTGCCACGCCTTCGATGTCGGCGTTGACGAAGTTCAGCGTCACTGGTTCGGCGCGTGCCTCGTTGCGCACGGAGGTGCTGCGCGTCCGCGAGGTCTGCGCCAGCGCCAGCGGCGCGGGCACAAGCGTGGCACTGAGCACGGCCGCTGCCACGGCGGCAGGCAGCGTGCGGCCGCGAAGGGGGTGTGGGGGGCTGCGCTTCATGCTCATCCGATCGATATGACGGAACGTGCGCCATCGCGCCGCCCGATGATGTTCAGCAGGTTCGACAGCGCCTGCTCTTCGAGCGGGGCCGCCCGCGCTTCACCGCGAAAGCGCACGCCGGCCGGCCCCCAGGTGCCATTGCCGCTGAGCTGCAACGCGCCTTCGGTGGTCGAGAGTTGCAAGGCCGATATGCCGGGGTTGGCCGGGTCGCCCGACAGGCTCATGCGGTAGCTGCCGAGTGTGTCGAGCGTGGTCAGGCGGGAGCCGACGTTGATCAGGTCGACATCGGCCCGACCGCTGACCAGCCAGCGGCCCTGCACCGACTCGAATGTCATGCCCGGTGATGCCAGGCGCACCGTGCCGCCGAGCTGCATCGTGTTCCACGGCGTGCCCAGGCCACCGAGGAACGACGTGGGCCACTGCGCCACCCAGCCCGAAGGCGGGACCAGCGTGTAGCTCGTGCGGCCGAAACCGGGCTTGACCTGCAGCACCACATCGCCGTTCAGGCAGCAGGCCTGCTGGGCATGCACCTCCAGGCCGAGGCCGTGCGCGCCCAGCGTCCAGGCCAGCCGGCCAGGCAGGGCGCTGGCATCGCGGCTGCCGGCACCACCGGTCAGCACGACGACGGCACTGCCCGACCACACGGTGCCACGCGCATCGGCCAGCACGATGCGCCCGCCCGTGCCCGAGGCCACGTTGTCGGCCAGCCAGGCCGCCGGTGCGAAGGCCACGAGCGCCAGAAGCGCACCCGCGACGGCGCCGCCGATGGCCCAGCGCTTGCCGGCGCTGCGCGACTTGTCCCACGCCATTTCGGCGAAGGTCGACTCGCCCCAGCCGGTGGCCGCGATGGTCGGGCTGAAGGCGCGGCGTTTGCGCTTGAGGATCACGGGGCGGCCCCGGAGAGCGCCACGCTGAGCGTGCCGCTGTAGCCCTGCGGGCCGCGTTGCAGTTGCGCTTCGACCGGCCGTGCGCGTGCGCCGTTGCGCGCTTCGAGCAGGAAGGCGCGCAGCGCTTCGGGGCTCACGCCGGTGAGCGTGAGCGTGGCGCGGTCGCCTTGCAAGGTGAGGCGGCCGCGTTCGCCCAGGCGGTCGGCGGCCGACTTGAGCGCGATGCCCGCCTGCGTGGCGGCCACTGGTGCAACCGCCCGCAGCAAGGTGCTCTCGGCGGCCACGCGCTGCACCTGCTGCATCTGCGCTTCGAGCCGGTCGAGTTGATCAGGCGCGGCGCGCACGCTGCGCAGCGCCGGCTGCACGAGCAGGCTCCACACCGCGAAGGCCACCAGCACCGCCGCCACCGCGCCCAGCGCCTGGCGCTCGCGCCGGGCACGGCTGCGCCACCACGCATCGGCCTGCTGGCGCAGGCTGGCCAGCGCGGGCGGAAGGGGTGGGGAAGTCGTGTTCATTGGCAACCTCCGTGCTTCGCACTTCGGTATTCGCCCTTGGGGCGGCGCTGCGGGCTCATGAGCGGCCCGCCGTCAGCGCCGCTCGGCTCAGCACGAGCCGGCCTTCGGCCGCCTCGACCTGCCAGCCGCCGGGCCGCAGCACGCTGCGGAACTGGTCGACCTGTTCGGGGCTCCAGCCGGGGGCAGAGAGCGTCAGCCGCCCGGGCTCGAAACGCAGCGTGTCCACGGCCGGGCGGTCGGCGGGCCAGGCGGAGGCAGCGGCCTGCAGCATCGGCTCCAGGTCGGTGTCACCGGGCTTGCCGGCGAGCGTTCGCAGCGCTTGCGATTCGCGCTGCATCACGGCCTCGGCGTCGCGTTGAACATCGAGCGGGCTCACGTTCGGGTAGGTCGCCTTGACGAGATCGCGCAGCGCCGCCTGCCGCGCTTCGATGGCACTCCGCTGGTGCCAGGCCCACAGGTTCAGGCCGATGATCTGCGCCAGCACGAGTGCGGCCAAACCGAAGCGTACGGGCGCCCACTCGCGGCTGAAGAAACGCCGGGCCGAATCGGCCAGCGCGCGGCCGCCGCGGGTGCGACGCGCCAGCTCAAACTGGCGCAGGTTCCACAGGCTGCGCCCGGCCTGCAGCAGGCGCTGCGCCGGCTGCATCACGCGCACCGGCGCGCCGACCCAGGCTTCGGCCGCAGCCACCGCGCCGGGGGTCGCGCTCCAGCGCGTTTCGGGCGGGGCGGGGTGCGGCACCAGCGCACGTGCCAGGCCGCCTTGCAGGCGCACGCTGGCCACGCCGTCGGCGTGGGCCCAGTTCAACGCCACGCCATGGGCCATGCCGTTCGGGCCGCTCGCATCCATCGGCGTCTCGGCGAAGTGGCCGATGGGCGGGTCGTCGGGCCAGGCCATCGGCACGACACGGTCGACGAAGACCTCGGCCTTCTCCAGCGCCGCCAGCTCGGCGCGCAGCCAGCGCCTCGAGACGGCAGCCACCCACGTCGGCTGGCCGGGCAACGCGGCGGGGGCCAGGGCCAGGTGCACGTCGTCGGCATCTTCGAGCAAGGCCTCTTCGAGCACGCCGTCGAGGGCAGCGCGCAGGCGTGCGCCCGGGGCGCGGGGCAGGGTGATGCGGTGCCAGCTGACATCGGCGTCCGACAGCACGGCGATCACGGTGGTGGCCTTCGGCAGCAGCGAGGCGGCGCACTGGCCTTGCGTTTCGAGCGCCAGGCCGTCGGGGCTGGTCGCGAAGGGGTACTCCGTGGCCAGGCCCGAGCCCTCGGCCGAAGGGGCGCCGTGGCTGCTGGAACGCAGGCGCTGGCGGGCGGGAATGTGGACAACGAGGGTCGACATGTACAAGGTGGTGGGTGGCAGCTGGCATTGTAGGCACGGCCAAATCGCAAACCTTATCGAATCAAAGACTTACGGCGGGTTCTTATCAATCGATGGCAGGGCGGCGCGCGGCTCGGTGATGCGGCTCAACTGCCGGCGAGTTCCAGGCTGGCGATGCGCTCGCGCCGCATCACGTCGACTTGCCCGTTCGGCAGCCGGTGCACCAGGGAGCGCTCGACCAGCACGCGCTCGCCGAGCCGAATGCGCCCGCGCACCTCGAAGTAGCTCGACGTGTAGGCGAGCCGCGCGTCCGCCAGGTCGAGGCCGGGGAGTTGCTCCTTGAGCTTGTCGATGCCACTGAACGGCGTGCGCTGGCGCACCTGGAGCAAGCGCTCCGCAGTGGCGAGATCGAGGCCCTTGATGGCGCCGACCAGCACCTCGCGCGGGGCCGTGTTCACGTTCACCTGCGTCGGCTCGCGCAGCAGCACCACGTAAGGTTCGAGCGCCTTGATCGTCGCGTCGTCGAGCCCGAACCAAGCCAGTTGCGCGACCGACTGCGGCAGCAATGGCGCGTTCGCGCTGGCCCCGCTGGCCGCGCCCGTGGCGCCCGCGTCGCGCATGCCGTTTGCAATGCGCTGCGCGACCGAGCTTTCGAGCCCGATGGCCAGGCACAGGCGCTCCAGTGCGGCCTGCTCCAGCAGGTCGATCTTGCCGCCGGCGGGGGCCAGGTTGGTCAGGTTGTAGCGCCCCTGTGCGTCGCTGATGCTGCCGGACAGAAAGGCCTCGGGGCCGTCGTCCGCGTTGGCCTTGTCGGCGGCCAGGAAGGTGGACAGGCGCGCCTCGGCGAGTGGCGTGGCCCAGGGCTCCGTCAGCGCGGTGGGCCGGCCGCTGCGCAGGTCTTCCTTCAGGATCAGGCGCGCCCAGTCGAGCGCGCCGGAGAGGATCCATGCCGACTGTGCCCGCGCGCGCTCGGCTGTTTCAACCTGCACCGCGCGCCACTGCTGCCACACCATCGCCGAGGCGAGCGTGACGACGAGGGTGACGATGACCATCGCCGTCAGCAACGCCGCTCCGCGCTGGCGGGCGGCGCGGCGGGGTTGCCCACGGGTGTGATGCCGGGCGCGCGCGGGGCGGCGGATCATGGCACTCATGGCACTCATGGCGGTCACGGCAATCACGGCAGTCATGGCATCAAGGGCCGAGCAAGGTGTCGCGGGTCAGGTCGCCCACCTGGCCACTGCCGGGCGCGAAGCTGAGCACCACGCGCACGCCCTTCGGCAGCGCGATGCGCGCCGCCGCGATGGCGGGGGCGCTCGCGCCGCTGGCTGGGGGCGCGGGCACCGGCGGGGTCAGGTCGCCGGTGGACTGGCAGTTGGCCCACGCCGTGCCCTGGAAGAAGTACACCTGCCAGCCGGTCAGGCCCGTGAGCGTGCGGACGTTGGCGGGGTCGTCGTCCTGCAGTTGCAGGCTGCGCAGCCAGCTGTCCTGCAGCGCGCCGGTGGTGGTCACGGCCGGCCCGGCCCAGCGCACCCAGGCTGCGCTGCCGTCGGGCGCCGGGCGCACCGACCACGCGACGACCTGCAGCCCGGTCGGCGTGCGGCGGGTGAGGCGCACGTTCGCACCGTCGCAGGTCAGCGCCTGCGGCACCACGGCGCTGTCTTGGATCGCGGCCATGTCCTGGTCCCATTGCGCGATCACGGTGTTCAGGCGCAGCGTGCGTTCGAGCTGCACCTGGCTCGCATCGCGCGAGCGCACGATGCCGTCCACGCCCTGCCAGGCCATGCCGGCCATCACCGCCATCACCAGCAGCGCAACCAGGACCTCGACGAGCGTGAAGCCGCTCGCGTGCGCTGCCAAGCGCATGCCGTTGCGGCGGCGGCCCCGGCTCATTTGCGCAGCACCGTGGAGAGCGACAGGATTGCGCGGCCGGCGGTGTCGGCAACCTTGGCTTCGACCGCCACGAACAGTGGGTTCGGCGTGGGCCGCACCGCCAGCTTGCCGGCGTAGTCGCGGCCGAGTTGGGTGCAGGCGAAGTCGGTGTCGCCGATGGGTGGCGTCAGGCCCGACAGGCGCAGCCCGGTGAGCTGGTTGTCGGCGCAGCGCTGGGCTGAGCTCACGTCGGCCAGACGCTGCGCGTTGTCGGTCAGCGCGCCGGCCGCCTTGACGCCGGCACTCAGCGTGATCGCGACGATGGTCAGTGCCACCAGCACCTCGATCAGCGTGAAGCCGCTCGTCGAGGGCTGCCTCATGGCGCTGCCTTCGATGGTTCGCTGACCACCACGAACGGCCCGATGCCGTCGGTCGCGAGCACGAGGCGCTGGTCGTCCAGCCGCAGCACGATGCGCTGCGGGCCGATCAGCGGCTCGGGGCCGAGCACCACGGCGCGCGCGCCCGGCACATCGGCGCTGACGCCAGCCGACAACCAGCGGCTCGGCAGGCCGCTTGCGGCAGGCAGGCCGATGAAGCGGAAGCCCTCGGCGCCGACCGTTTCAGCGCGCGGCTCCCAGCTGGCTTGCAGCCCGGCGGCGCGGGCTTCGGTGCGCGCCGATTCAAGCAGGGCGACGAGGCGGGCGGCCTCTTGATCGAGTCGGGTGGCGGCCGGGTCGCGCAGCGAAAGGCTGGCCACGGCGCTGGCGACGGCGATCAGCACCACCACGAGCAACAGTTCGATGAGCGTGAAGCCGCGTGCGGCGCACCGCACCGGGCGGCGGCGTTGTCGTGGGTCCACGGTGCGGTGTTGCAGGTGTTGCGAGGGCCGCGAGTGGCTCGGGTGCAGGTCAGGCGGCGCTGCAAGTCACTGCCAGGAGCCGATCTCGGCGTTCTTGCCTTCGCCGCCGATCACGCCGTCGGCACCGAAGCTGTAGATGTCGATCTCGCCCTTCAGGCCGGGGTTCGCGTACTGGTACGGTCGGCCCCACGGGTCGTTCGGCAGCTTGTCGAGGTAGGGCTTCCAGTTCGGCGGCACGGCCCCGGTGGTGGGCTTGGTGACGAGCGCTTGCAAGCCCTGTTCCCCGCTCGGGTAACGCTGGTTGTCGAGTTTGTAGAGCTTGAGCGCCTGCATCAGGTTGTTCACGTCGGTGCGCGCGGCGGTCACGCGCGCGTCGTCGGCCCGGTCGAGCACGTTCGGCACGATCAGCGCGGCCAGCACGCCGATGATGACGAGCACGACCATCAGCTCGATGAGGGTGAATCCGCGCAGGCCACGCGCGGGTTTGCGGCGCGGAATTCGATACGAGGTCATGTCAGGTTCCTTCCGGCGCACGGGGTGGCGGCGGCAGCCGGTCAATCATAATGGGGCATGCTGGCTCGCCTGTTTTCATTCGTCGCCTGGGCCCTGGTGGCCGCCACTGCCGTGTTCTGGGGCTTGCGCTTGTTCACGCGCGCTCCGGTGGCGCCGCCCAACGTGGTGGTGGCCAGCGAAGCCGCCTCGACCCGCGGCGACCTGACCCGCCTGCTCGGCGTCGCGCCGGTCGCCGTGGTGGCGCAGGCGGTGGTGCCCGAGGCCAGCGCGCGATTCAAGTTGCTCGGGATCATGGCGCCGAAATCCGGCGTGCAGTCGTCCGCCGGCCATGGGGTGGCGCTGATCGCGGTCGACGGCAAGTTGCCGCGTGCTTACACGGTCGGGGCGCACCTCGATGCCGACTGGGTGCTGCAAGCGGTGAGCCTTCGCACGGCCGACATTTCGCCGGCAAACGGCGCTGCGGGCATGCGCCTGGAACTGCCCGTGCTGCCCACGGCGACGACCGGCACCTTGCCGTCGGTGATCACTCTGCCAGCCGCACCGCTGGCGCAGGCAGCGATCGTCCAGCCGCTGCCTCAACCGGCCGCTCAGCCGGTGGCCCAACCCGTGTTCCAGCCGGTCCCGCCAAGCGCGCTGCCTGGCTCGCTCGCCCGCTCGCTGTCGACCTCGGTGCAGGGTTTGCGCCCTCCGCCCTCCATGGTGGCGGTGCCGCCGGGCGGCAGCGATCCGGCCGGGCAACCGCCGCAGCCGGGTCAGGTGCGGCCGGGCAACGACTGAGCGCCGCCGGAGCGGCTCAGGTTCGCGAAACGGGCTCGACGGAGTCGGCAAGCAAGGGCGCGTCTGCGAGGTCTGGCGTCCTCGGCAAATCGGGTTCGCTACCGGCGACCGCAGTGGCCCGTCCAGCATCGGGTGCCGTTGCGGTGCGGGCTACGGCTGGCGCCGGGGCAGTGGCAGAAGCAGGGGTGCTGATCGGCGCTGGTTGAGTCGGGCCGGGCTCTTCGCCTTCGGCAACTTCGGTCAGCAGCGCAGCGGCGCTGCGCACCAGCGGCCAGGCCAGCGTGGAGCCGGTGCCGTCGGTGCTCTCCATGCCGAGTTCGAGCAGCGCAGACGCGTGGAACAGCGACAACGCATGGTCGAGCCCGCGGTGGCTGTGGCTGCGGCAATACACGCAGTAGTCGGTTACGGCCGGAGCGATCCGCGAGGCCACCATGAGCGCAGCGCACGCCGGCATGCCGTCCACGACGATCAGGTGGCGCTTGCTGCCGGCGACCAACATCACGCCGACCATCATCGCCATCTCGAAGCCGCCGAACGCGGCCATCACCTCGACCGGGTCGACCACGTCCCTGTGGCGGGCCTGCGCACCTTGCAGCACTGCCAGCAGGTGGGCGAGGCGGCTCTCTTCCATGTCCGGCCCCTGGATCAGCAGGTCGCTCAGGTTCAGGCCCGACAGGCGCGATAGCACCAACGCTGCGCTCTCGTGCGCACCCACGCCGATGCCGGCGCAGATCACCGCGTTGCCGACGAGCGAATCGGCGATCTCCATGCCAGCGCGAATGGCTGCGTGCGCCTGGTCGATCGACATGGCCGAGGTGACGCGCGCGTTGCGCGTGCCGTGCGCGATCTTGCGGGCCAGCAAGCGGGCGTGCGGCGTGACGGATTCAGCCACGCCGCAGTCGACCACCGACAACTCCAGACCCTGAATGCGCGCGAACACCGCCAATGGCAACTGCGAGCTGAGCAACTGCTGCGAAAGCAGGGCAGTCGATTGACGGCCGTCGATCTCGAGCCCTTCGACGGCGAGGCCATGGTCGGCCGCGAAGATGGCGATCTGCGGTGTGCGAAAGCGCGGCTTCAGCGTGTTCTGGATCAGGCCGAGCCGTACCGCCAGGGGCTCCAGTTCACCCAGGCCGCCTGTGGTCTCGGCCCGACGCTCGAGCTTCTTGCGCAAGGCCTGCTCGAGCAGCGGGTTCGAGGTGGGCGTGATCAGCGAGCGATTGACCGACATGGGCATCCGGTGAGTTCAGCGCATCGATTGTGGGGCCCAATCGGCGCGAGCCGCAATGCGCTTCGAGATGCTGCCGCGCGCCAAGTCAGCGCAGGAAGAGGCGGTAAACCGGGTTGTCCGTCTCGTCCTCGCACGGGTAGGCCAGGCTTGTCAAGAATGCGCGGAACGCCTTCTTGTCGGCCGCAGGCACCTGGATGCCGACGAGGATGCGGCCGTGGTCGGCGCCCTGGTAGCGGTAGTGGAACAGGCTGATGTTCCAGCCCGGGTGCATGGTCGAGAGAAAGCGCATCAGCGCTCCGGGCCGCTCGGGGAAGACGAAGCGGTACAGCCGCTCGTCCTGCGCCAGCGGGCTGCGCCCACCCACCATGTGGCGCAGGTGCTCCTTCGCGAGTTCATCGTCGGTCAGGTTCAGCGTGGCGAAGCCGTGGCGGGTGAAGTGCCGGGCGAGCTTGGCGGGTTCGTCTCGAACGGTGGTCGCCAGGCCGACGAACACGTGGGCCTCGTTCGAGTCAGAGATGCGGTAGTTGAACTCTGTCACCGCGCGCGGACCGATCAGTTCGCAAAAGCGTTTGAAGCTGCCGCGCTCTTCCGGAATGGTGACTGCGAACAGCGCTTCGCGTTCTTCGCCCACCTCGGCGCGCTCGGCCACGAAGCGCAGGCGGTCGAAGTTCATGTTCGCGCCACAGGTGATCGCGATGAAGGTCTTGCCCTTGCACCCGTGCGTGGCGACGTACTGCTTGATGCCCGCAACGCCCAGCGCGCCCGAGGGCTCCAGGATGCTGCGCGTGTCCTGGAACACGTCCTTGATGGCGGCACAGACGGCGTCGGTGTCGACCACGATGAAGTCATCGACAAGTTCGCGCGTGAGGCGGAAGGTCTCTTCGCCGACCAGCTTGACCGCAGTGCCGTCGGCGAACAGGCCCACGTCGGTCAAGGCGATGCGCTTGCCGGCCTTGACCGAACGAAGCATCGCATCCGAGTCGTCGGTCTGCACGCCGATGACCTTGATCTCCGGTCGCACCGACTTGATATACGCCGCCACGCCCGAGATCAGCCCGCCACCGCCTATCGCGACAAACACGGCGTCGATCGGGCCGGCGTGCTGGCGCAGGATTTCCACAGCGATCGTGCCCTGGCCAGCGATGACGTCAGGGTCGTCGAACGGGTGCACGAAGACCATGCCTGTCTCGACCTGCAAGGCCAGCGCGTGGACATAGGCATCGGAGAAGCTGTCACCGAAGAGCGCCACCTCGCCGCCGAGCGCCCGCACCGCATCGACCTTGACTTGCGGCGTGGTCACCGGCATCACGATCAAGGCCTTGCACCCCATGCGCTGCGCCGACAGCGCAACGCCCTGGGCATGGTTGCCGGCCGAGGCGCAAATGACGCCTCGCTTGAGCTCTTGCGGGCTCAGGTGCGCCATCTTGTTGTAGGCGCCGCGAAGCTTGAAGCTGAACACCGGTTGGGTGTCTTCGCGCTTGAGATAGACCGCGTTGCCGAGCCGCCGAGAAAGCGTCTTGGCAACATCGAGCGGCGTCTCGTCGGCGACGTCATAGACGCGCGCAGTAAGGATTTTCTGCAGGTACTGAGGGAGGGTCAGCGGCGTAGCAGTTGCCTTGCCCGCAACGCGACGGCGCGCGGGTCTGGCGGGCGTGGGTCCGGGGGCGACCATCGGCTGTCTCCTGGGGTGGGCGGTTTGCGGCGGCGGATCATACGTCGCCGACTTGCGCTGCCGTTGCAGTGCCGCTTTTATCCCTCCGCCGTCGTCGCGCACCGCGCAGAAAAAAGCCCAGAGCATTGCTGCCCTGGGCTGAATCCACCAATGGAGGAGGTGGAGGAGACAATCGGTGCGGCGGGCTGGCAGGTGCACTGCCCATGCCGGGCTCATGTGCATCGCAACTCGCTGCGTAGGGTCAGTGTAGAGGCTTTTTTGCTGCGCTGCAATAAATGGCGCGAAGCCGATTTAGGGGGCCGGCCCCAGGCCTTGGTGCACCCATGCAAAATACCGCGCCATACGCGCCGAAACGGTGCAGCAAGGGGCAAGTCACCGATGAAGTGCACGATCAACTGGATGCCGGCGAACGGAATGGCGTTCTCGGCCGAAACTGGCAGCGGCCATTTGCTGCTGATGGACGGTGCGGCCGACGGTGGCGGCCGCAACCTGGCGCCTCGCCCCATGGAGACAGTGCTGGCCGGCACGGGCGGATGCACCGCCTACGACGTGGTGCTCATTCTTCAGCGTGGTCGCCACGACGTGCGGGGCTGCCAGGTCGTCGTGACGTCCGAGCGTGCGCCGATTGACCCCAAAGTCTTTACGAAAATCCACATGCACTTCGTCGTGACCGGTGTCGGCTTGACCGATGCGGCAGTGGACCGCGCGGTGCGCATGTCGCACGAAAAATACTGCTCGGCCAGCATCATGCTGGCCAAGACCGCCGAGATCACGACCAGTTTCGAGTTGAAGGCAGCGTGAGCCTGGGTTACACGTAGTGCGCGGTCGAGGTCATCACTCGCGCCGCAAGCCGCATCGCCCAGCGCGCTGGTGCAGGCAGCGGTGTAGCGCCGGCTGACTCGGCACTGGCAGCGTGCGCTGCCTCGTCGGCCTGCATCTGAATCACGATGGCCCGCGACGCCAGGTCGCTCTCAGGCAGACGTTTCAAATGATCAGCCAAGTGGGCTTCCACCTGGCGTTCGGTCTCGACAACGAACCCCAGGCTGGTCGCGTCACCGATTCGCCCCGCCAGCAGGCCGATGGCGAAAGCACCGGCATACCACAGCGGGTTCAACAGGCTGGTGTGCGCGTTGAGTTCGTCCAGGCGATGTTGGGTCCAGGCGAGGTGGTCCGTTTCTTCGCGCGCGGCGTGGGCAAACTGGCGCCGCAAATCTGCATCGCGCGTGGTCAGCCCCTGCGCGCTGTAGAGCGCCTGGGCGCAGACCTCGCCGACGTGGTTCACACGCATGAGCGCGCCGGAGAGTCGCCGCTCGCTCGGCGCAAGCGGAGCCGAGTTGACGTCTGGTTGCGGACAGGTGCGTGCAGCACTGGTGCCCCCAGACAACGTCCGCAGGGCTCTCTCAGCAGTGACGATCAACAAATCCAGCGGAGTCATTCGACGAACCTATCAGCGTCATGGAGAGGCAAGAATATCGCAGTGCAGCAGCCGACGTCGGGCTTGGCTTTGCATCCTGTATTGACGTGTGACTCGGCGACACACCGACAGCTTCCGAGGCGCCTCGTTGTGTTGCGACAACATAAAGGCCTTTTTTGACCTGCAAGGCTTTCCACCACCCGGCCCCTCTGGTGCAATACACACAACTTCCGCTGAGGGGGTTGTGCCTGATCTGCTCAAAACGGGTGGCCCGTGGAGGGTACTTGGTGATCGGGACCTCTTGTCCAACCTAGGAGATAGTTGCAATGAAAAAATCTCTTCTCGCTCTCGCAGTTCTGGGCGCGTTCGCCGGTGTCGCATCGGCTCAATCGTCGGTGACCCTGTTCGGCGTCGTTGACCTGAATGCCCGCTACGTGAAGAATGACGGCGTCGCCCGTCGTGTTTCGCTGAGCCAAGATGGCATCAACAGCAGCCGCCTCGGCTTCCGCGGTACGGAAGATTTGGGTGGCGGTCTGTCGGCACGCTTCTGGCTCGAGGGTGGCGTGAACGCCGACACCGGCACCGTCAACGCCAAGTTCTTTGGTCGCCGTTCGACGGTCAGCTTGGTCGGTGGTTTCGGTGAAGTTCGCCTCGGCCGCGACTACACCCCGACCTTCTGGAACAACACGATTTACGACGCATTCGGTACCAACGGTCTGGGTGACTCGTCTGGCGTCGCTCAACTGCTGTCGAATACCTTCGTCCGCGCTGACAACTCCATCGGTTACTTCCTGCCCGCCGGCATCGGTGGCCTGTTCGGCCAAGCAATGGTTGCCGCAGGTGAAGGTGTTGCTGCTGGCAAGTACGTTGGCGGGCGTATCGGTTATGGCGCTGGTCCGTTTGAAGTTGCTGCTGCCTTCGCTCAGCAAGACACTGCTACCGGCGACAAGCACAAGACAATCAACGTTGGTGGAGCATTCGACTTCGGCGTTGCCAAGTTGATGGGCTATTACGATCGCGATACGTTGGCAAGCGTCAAGGACAACCGCTACTCGATCAGCGGCGTAGTGCCGATGGGTCAGGGCGAAATCCACGCGGGTTACGACCGCAGCAAGAAGGAGGACAGCGCGCTGAGCACGTCCAACACGATCAGCAAGTTCGCTGTTGGTTACGTGTACAACATCTCGAAGCGCACCGCTGTCTACACGACGTTTGCGCGCCTGTCGAACGGCAGCTTGTCGGCTGCATCGATTGGTAGCGCACCCGCTCCGACGGCGGGTGGTAAGTCGAGCGGCGCCGAGTTTGGCGTGCGTCACATCTTCTGATCCCGCGCTTGCCTTGTGCAAGCAGCAGTACAGAACCAAAAGCCGCCCTCGGGCGGCTTTTTTTCGGGCGTCTCATTTGCTGCGGATGACACGAACCCAGCCGCCGCCGTGCATCGCATGGGGACATTCCCCTTTGACGGGTGGCTCGCGTTTTGCTCTGATCGGACACCGCAGCGCAGCCCGTGCGGCTTGCCCCAATGGGGCTCGGATGCGTTACGTGGGTCGGCGTGACGAAAGCGCTGCTTGAACTCTCTTTCCTTGGTGTAGCGCCAGCCCTTCATGCTCGTTTTCGTACTCCGCCGCTTGGCCCAAGCCGTGATCGTGATGCTCACGGTGGCCTTCATCGCCTTCATGCTGTTCCAGTATGTCGGCGATCCGGTCACCAACATCCTTGGGCAAGACGCTACGCCTGAGCAGCGTCAGCAATTGCGCGCTGATCTTGGGTTGGACAAGCCGTTTCCGGTGCAATTCGGGCACTTCGTTGGCAAGGCGCTTCAAGGGGAATTCGGCCTGAGCCTTCGGCAGGGCCGCAAGGTCTCTTCATTGATTGCCGAGCGACTGCCCGCCACGCTCGAGTTGTCGCTCTCCGCAGCGTTCATCGCATTGGCGCTCGGCATACCGATGGGCGTTTACGCCGCGTTGCGGCGCGGTACGTTCCTGTCGCAGTTGCTGATGACGGTCTCGCTTCTCGGCGTCTCGTTGCCGACGTTCCTGATCGGCATTCTGTTGATCCTGGTGTTCGCGGTGACGCTCAAGTGGCTGCCCAGTTTCGGCCGCGGCGAGGTCACTGCGCTCGGCGCATGGACGACCGGTTTCCTCACTGCCGACGGCTGGAAGCACCTTGTGTTGCCATCGATCACGCTGGCGGTGTTCCAACTCACGCTGATCATGCGTTTGGTGCGCGCGGAAATGCTGGAGGTGCTGCGCGCCGACTACATCAAGTTTGCCCGCGCCCGTGGCCTGCCGAATCGGCTCGTCTACTTCGGCCACGCGCTCAAGAACACACTGGTGCCGGTGATCACGATCACCGGTCTGCAACTCGGCGCGCTGATTGCCTTTGCCATCATCACAGAGACGGTATTTCAGTGGCCAGGCATGGGCCTGCTGTTCATTCAGGCGGTGACCTTCGCCGACATTCCGGTGATGGCGGCGTACCTGTGCCTGATCGCGTTGATCTTCGTCGTGATCAACCTGGTGGTCGACCTGCTCTACTTCGCCGTCGACCCGCGCCTGCGGATGGAGAAAGCCGGTAGCGCGCACTGAACCTGCATCAATTCACACGACCCTCGTTGGAGCTTTCGATGAACCTCAAGCAAACCCTTCTGGCCAGTGCACTGGCATCGGCACTGGGCCTGGTTGCCCTGCAGGCGCAAGCCGTGACCTTGCGTGTGTCGAACGCCGGCGACGTGCAGTCGATGGACCCGCACTCGCTCAACGAGACTCTGCAGCTCAGCTTCACGGCCAGCGTATACGAACAGCTGGTCGGACGGGACAAGAAAATGGCGCTCACTCCGCTGCTCGCGACGAAGTGGTCGCAGACCAGCCCGACCGTGTGGCGCTTCGAGCTGCGCAAGGGCATCAAATTCCATGACGGCACGCCGTTCACGGCTGACGACGTGGTGTTCAGCTTCAAGCGCGCGGCCGGCGAAGGCTCAGACATGAAGGGCTACACCTCGTCGTTCAAGGAGGTCCGCAAGATCGACGAATTCACAGTCGACATCGAAACCGCCGCGCCTTACCCGATCCTGCCGGACGTGATTTCGAATGTCGCCATTCTCAGCAAGAAATGGTGCGAAGACAACAAGGCGACCACGCCCGTGGACCGCCGCAAAGGCATCGAGAACACCGCCAGCTTCAAAGCCAACGGCACAGGCCCGTTCCGTCTGAAAGAGCGCCAGCCCTCTGTGCGAACGGTGCTCGTGCGCAACTTCAACTACTGGGACAAAGTCGAGAGCAACCTCGACCAGATCGTGTTCACCCCGATCAACAACGACCCTACGCGCGTGGCAGCTCTGCTCTCGGGCGAGACCGACCTGATGGAGCCGGTGCCGCTGCAGGATGTCGAGCGGGTGAAGGCCACGCCAGGCTACACGGTAGCGCAGGGCCCCGAGCTGCGCACTATCTTCCTGGGCATGGACCAGAAGCGCGATGAGTTGCAGTTCAGCAGCGTGAAGGGCAAGAACCCGTTCAAGGACAAGCGCGTCCGCCAAGCGTTCTACCAGGCCATCGACATCGAGGCCATCAAGACCCGCGTGATGCGTGGGGCGGCCACGCCCACCGCGTTAATGATGGGCCCGGGCGTGCGCGGCTTCCAGGCCGACATGAACAAGCGCCTGCCGTACGACGTTGAAGCCTCGAAGAAGCTGTTGACTGAGGCGGGTTACCCGAACGGCTTCGAGGTCGGCATGAACTGCCCTAACGACCGCTACGTGAACGACGCCGCCATCTGCCAGGCAGTGGCCGCGAACCTGGCGCGCGTGGGCGTCAAGGTGAACCTGCAGACGGAAACCAAGATCAGTTACTTCCCGAAGATCCTGCGGCGCGACACGAGCTTCTACCTGCTCGGGTGGACGCCCAGCACCGGCGATGCCCACGACCCGCTTGCGGCATTGATGGCCACGCCCACCGACAAGGGCCAGGGCCAATTCAACCTGGGCTGGTACAGCAACCCCAAGCTCGATGAGCTGACGCTGAAGGTTCAGTCCGAAACCGACGACAAGAAGCGCATGGAGTACATCCGCGAGGCCTACAAGATTCACCAGGACGACATCGGCCACATCCCGCTGCACCAGCAAGCGCTGGCGTGGGCCTACAACAGCAAGGTCAGCCTGGTGCAGTTGCCGGACAACCGGATGTTCTTCAAGTGGGTTTCGTTGAAGGCGAAATGATGAGCACCGAGGCGGCGGTTGCACCGGGCGCGTGGGCGCGATTTTTCGACGGCGACGTGTGGCATTCGTTTCGCAACTCCCCGATGGCGATGATTGCGGCGGCCGTGGCCTTGGCCTGCGTGTTCTGCGCGCTGTTTGCCGGAGTCATCGCGCCGCACAACCCGTTCGACCTGGCGACGCTGGAGTTGAGCGACTCGATGCTCCCCCCGGCCTGGATGCAGGGCGGGCAAAGCAAGTACGTTTTGGGCACCGACGAGCAAGGGCGCGACGTGCTCTCAGCGCTGATGTATGGCGCGCGCATCTCGCTCTTGATCGGTGGCGCGTCGGTCGTTGCGTCGGTGCTGCTCGGTGTGTCGCTCGGGCTGCTGGCCGGCTATGCGGGCGGGCGCATCGACGCCTTCATCATGCGCGTGTGCGACGTGATGCTCTCGTTCCCGTCGATCCTGATCGCGTTGCTGATTGCAGGTGTTGGCCGGGCGCTGTTCCCGCAGGCGCATGACTCGCTGGCCTTCGGCGTGTTGATTCTCGCCATCGCGCTGCCGGGCTGGGTGCAATACGCACGCACGGTGCGTGGCTCGACCATGGTCGAGCGCAACAAGGAATACGTGCAGGCGGCACGTGTGGTCGGCGTGTCGCCACTGCGCATCATGCGTAAACACGTGCTGCCCAACGTGCTCGGGCCGGTGCTGGTGTTGGCCACCATCCATGTGGCCACCGCCATCCAGACCGAGGCCACGCTCTCTTTCCTCGGCGTCGGGGTGTCGCCCACGTCGCCGTCGCTCGGAACCTTCATCAACGAAGGCAACAAGCAGCTCTTCAGCGGCGCGTGGTGGCTGGTGATCTTCCCCGGCTCGATGCTGCTCTTGATTGCGCTGAGCATGAACCTGTTCGGCGACTGGTTGCGCGACGCGTTGAACCCGCGCCTGCGTTGAGACCCGTCTTGCGACACGACCCATCGATGACACCCCTGCTCGAAGTCAGCCACCTTCGCGTCGAGTTCCCGACGCGCCGTGCCACGCTCGTGGCGCTCGACGACGTGTCGTTCAACATCGCGCCGGGCGAGATCCTCGGCGTCGTTGGTGAATCCGGCGCCGGCAAGTCGTTGACCGGTGCCGCCATCATCGGTTTGCTCGACCCGCCAGGGCGTGTCGCGGCGGGCGAGATCCGCTTCGATGGCCGGCGCATCGACAACCTGCCCTATGACGAGATGCGCAAGGTGCGGGGCCGCCAGATCGGCGCGATCTTCCAGGACCCGCTCACCTCGCTGAACCCGCTTTACACCGTCGGGCGCCAGTTGATCGAGACGATCCAGGCCCATCTGCCGGTCAACGCAGTGCAGGCGCGCCAGCGCGCCATCAAGCTGCTGCAAGAGACCGGCATTCCGGCGGCTGAAGCCCGCATCGACCAGTACCCGCACCAGTTCTCGGGCGGCATGCGTCAGCGTGTCGTGATTGCCCTTGCGCTGGCCGCAGAGCCGCGGCTCATCGTTGCCGACGAGCCGACCACCGCGCTCGACGTGTCGATCCAGGCGCAGATCATTTCGCTGCTCAAGCGCCTGTGCAAGGAGCACGGCGCAGCCGTCATGCTGGTCACGCACGACATGGGCGTGATCGCCGAGACCTGCGACCGCGTGGCGGTGATGTACGCCGGGCGCATCGTCGAGATCGGCCCGGTGCACGATGTGATTCACTCGCCTGCGCATCCGTACACCGTGGGTTTGATGGGGTCGATTCCGGCCATGGACGAAGACCGCGAGCGACTGCTGCAGATCGACGGTGCGATGCCGCGTTTGAACGCCATTCCGAGTGGGTGCGCGTTCAACCCGCGTTGCCCGCAAGCCTTCGCGCGTTGCCGCAGCGAGAGGCCGGACCTGCTTCAGGCCGGCGCCACGCGGGCGGCTTGCTGGTTGCACGATGCGCAGGCAGAGGTGGCGGCATGAGCGCAGTCATGGCACGGCCTCTCGTCGAGGTGACGGACCTGGAGAAGAGCTTCGATGTGTCGGCGCCATGGTTGAACCGCTTGGTCGAGCGCAAGCCGCGGCAGTTCGTCCATGCGGTCGACGGCGTGAGCTTCAGCATCGAACGCGGCCAGACGCTGGCGCTGGTTGGCGAATCGGGCTGTGGCAAGAGCACGGTCGCGCGGCTGCTCGTCGGCCTGTATGCGCCGACCCGCGGCAACGTTCGCTTCGATGGTGTCGATACGGCAAAGACTTTCAAGTCCGGCGCGGCGCAGGCGCTGCGGCGGCGCATGCAGATGATCTTCCAGGACCCGTACGCGAGCCTGAACCCGCGCTGGAAGGTGGCCGACATCGTGGGTGAGCCGCTGCGCGAGCACGGCCTGGCCGGCACCGGCCCGAACGACAGCGCCGGCGACCTGAAGGCGAAGGTGGTTGTGTTGCTGCAATCGGTTGGCCTGTCCGCCGCCGATGTCGAGAAGTTCCCGCACCAGTTCTCTGGCGGCCAGCGCCAGCGCATCTCGATTGCCCGTGCTCTGGCTACGCAGCCGGACTTTCTGGTGTGCGACGAGCCGACCTCGGCGCTTGACGTGTCGGTTCAGGCGCAGGTGCTCAACATCATGAAGGACCTGCAGCGCAAGCAGGGGCTGACCTACCTGTTCATCTCGCACAACCTCGCGGTGGTGCGTCACGTGAGCGATCAGGTCGGCGTGATGTACCTCGGCCGCCTGGTCGAAGTGGCCGAGAAAGCCGAGCTGTTTGCGCGGCCGCGCCACCCGTACACGCGCATGCTGCTCGACGCGATCCCGGACATCCACATGAGCGGCCGTTCGCGCACGCCGGTGCAGGGCGAAGTGCCGAACCCGCTGATGCCACCCAGCGGCTGCTCGTTCCACCCGCGCTGCCCGCATGCGAATAACCGCTGCAAGGTCGAGCGGCCTGCACAACTGCGCTTCGGCGGCGCATTGATCGCCTGCCACGCGGTGGAAGAAGGAAGAATCTAGCGGTTTGGTTCCAAGAGCTTGCTCTGCCGCCGTGACACTCAGGCCGTCGGCAGCAGGTGCTCACCGCTGAACAACTCGTGCGGCAACTCACGGTCGCGGATCAAGAAAGCTTGATCGCCACACACCATCACCTCGGCGGCGCGACCGCGCGTGTTGTAGTTGCTGGCCATCGTCATGCCGTACGCGCCGGCCGAAAGCACGGCGACGAAGTCACCTGCGTGCACCGCGAGTTCGCGTTCGCGCCCGAGCCAGTCGCCCGACTCGCAGACCGGGCCAACCACGTCACACAGCGTGGCAGGCTCATCGCGAAGATTGCACGCCACGATGCCCATCCACGCCTGGTACATCGCCGGGCGCATCAAGTCGTTCATCGCCGCGTCGACGATGCAGAAGTTCTTCCCGGCGCCCGCGGGGTCGCCATTCGGCTCCCGGCCTGGCTTCATGTAGAGCACCTCGCTCACCAGAACGCCTGCATTGCCGACCAGGGAGCGGCCGGGTTCGAACATGATCTTGCGGTGGCCGTGGCCACGCGCATCGATGCGTTCGAGCAGGCTGCGAACCAACGCTTCAGCCGACGGCGGCGCTTCATCGGTGTAGGTGATGCCCAGGCCGCCGCCGAGGTCGAGGTGGCGAATGGGGATGCCGCGCGCTTCGACCTGCTCGATCAGGTCGAGCAAGCGGTCGAGTGCGTCGAGGTAGGGGCCGCTGTCGGTGATCTGCGAGCCGATGTGGCAGTCGATGCCCACTACACGCAGACCCGGCATGTCGGCTGCGCGCACATAGTTGGCGACGGCATCCTCATGCGCGATGCCGAATTTGTTGCCTTTCAGCCCGGTCGATATGTACGGGTGGGTGCCAGCGTCGACATCGGGGTTCACGCGCAGGCTGACGTTCGCAGTGGCGCCGATGGCAGTGGCCACCTGCGAGAGCACGCCCAGTTCGGCTTCGCTCTCGACGTTGAAGCACATGACGCCCACTTCGAGCGCGCGGCGCATGTCCGCGCGGGTCTTACCGACGCCCGAGAACACGATTTTTGCAGGGTCTGCGCCGGCGGCAAGCGCACGTTCCAGTTCACCGCCCGACACGATGTCGAAACCGCAACCCGCCTGCGCGAACGCCTGCAAAACGGCCAGGTTGGAGTTCGCCTTCATCGCATAACAGATCAGATGGTCGCGCCCGACCAGCGCGCGCTGGTAGTCGGCCAGCGACTCCAGCATGCTGGCGCGCGAATAGGCATAGAGCGGCGTGCCGAAGCGCTGCGCCAGGCTCGCGGCCGCGCAGCCATCGATGAACAACGATGCGCCACGATAGGCAAGGTGCGGGGAACCGGGGAGCGTCATGGGGCGGAGGCAGGTGTCGAGGGCGAGGGGGAACTGGCGGGCTTGGGCAGGGTCAAGGGGCCCTTCTGACCGCATCCGGACAGGCCGCAGCCGGCCAGCAGGCAAACACCCACAACCCGCGCGACGATCGCGGCGCTGAAAGGCCGCAGAGGCTTGAAAGCTACACTCGTCTTGCACTGCAACATGCGGCGAATTCTAGCGACCATGACTCCCAACACCCCGTCCACGCCACTGACCGATACCGAGTACCTGGCATTGACGCGCAGGCTGCTCGACGCCATTGAAGCGCAGACCGACTCATGGCTCCAAGCCGATGTGATCGACATCGATGCGCAGCGCACCGGAGGCCTTCTGGAGTTGAGTTTTCCGAACGGCAGCAAGATCGTAGTCAACACACAGCCGCCGCTCCAAGAGGTGTGGCTGGCGGCACGATCGGGTGGGTTTCACTACCGGCACGTGGCCGGCAAGTGGGCAGACACCAAGGACGGCACCGAATTCCTGGCCGCACTGTCGGCCTGCGCCAGCCAACAGGCAGGGCAGGCGCTGGTTTTCAGCGCCTGAACAAGTCGAGGATGCTTTTGCGCTCGTCTTCGTTCGGCGCGGTCGGCAGCTTGTCCTCCAAGCCCAGGCTGCTGACTCCGGCGCCTTGGGCGTATTCCTCGTAGAACCACTCGTCGTTGACGTTGACCACGCCTTCGGGAACGGCGTATTTGTCCACCGGCACGCCGTTCAGTGCATAGCGCATGAAGTCGATCCAGATCGGCAGCGCCAGGCCGCCGCCGGTTTCGTTGTCGCCGAGCTTGCGCGGGTTGTCGTAGCCGATCCACACGATGGCCACCACGCTGCGCTGGAAGCCGGCGAACCAGGTGTCGATCGAATCATTCGTGGTGCCGGTCTTGCCGTACAGGTCGGTGCGGCCGAGCAGGCGCTGCGCCGCCGCCGCCGTGCCTCGGCTGGCCACCGAGTTCAGCAGGCTGTCCATCACGAAGGCGTTGCGCGCGTTCAGCGTGCGCACCGACTCGTTCAGTGCAGGCGGCAGTGTCTCAGTCAACACCTTGCCTTTGGCGTCGGTGATCTTGCTGATGAGCGTTGGATTCACGCGGTACCCGCCGCTTGCGAACACGCCGTAAGCCGAGGCCATTTGCAGTGGTGTCACCGAGCCGGCGCCCAGCGCCATCGTGAGGTAGGCCGGGTGCTTGTCGGCCTCGAAGCCGAAGCGCGTGATCCACTCCTGCGCATACGGCGCGCCGATCGACTGCAGGATGCGGATCGAGATCATGTTCTTCGACTTCTCCAGCCCGCGCCGCAGCGGCATCGGGCCTTCGAACTTGCCGTCGTAGTTCTTCGGCTCCCACGGCTGGCTGCCGGTGGCGCCGGCATCGAA
Organism: Rhizobacter sp.; assembly: GCA_025350965.1. Classification (GTDB taxonomy): domain Bacteria; phylum Pseudomonadota; class Gammaproteobacteria; order Burkholderiales; family Burkholderiaceae_C; genus LMDS01. The sequence continues at coordinate 79 of JANXWV010000056.1, read as the reverse complement.
GAACAGGGGCGCGTCATTGATGATCGTGGCCGGTGTGAAACCCTTCTCCAGCGCAGCCGAATAGATGAACGGCTTGAAG
>JANXWV010000050.1 GCA_025350965.1 Rhizobacter sp. | reverse complement strand
GCCGACCACGACCGCCTTGGCTCCGCCGACGTGCAGGGCTTCGAGATGGAAGAGCTGATGCACAGCAAGGCGGCGGTGCTCGCGGTGCTGCGGTATCTGTTCGCCCGCCTGGAGGAGCGCTTCGACGGCGCGCCGACCTTGCTGATCCTCGACGAGGCCTGGCTGTTCCTCGACGACCCTGTGTTTGCGTCCCGCATCCGGCAATGGCTCAAGACGCTGCGCAAGAAGAACGTGTCGGTGATCTTCGCGACACAGTCGCTCGCGGACATCAAGGATTCGACCATCGCGCCGGCCATCATCGAGAGCTGCGCCAGCCGCATCTTCCTGCCCAACCCGCAGGCGACCGAACCGCAGATCCGGACGATCTACGAAGGATTCGGACTCAACAGCCGGCAGATCGACATCGTCGCGCAAGCGCAGCCCAAGCGGGACTACTACTACCAGTCCCGGCTTGGCAACCGCGTCTTCGATCTGGGGCTCGGGTCGGTGGCATTGGCGTTCGCCAGCGCATCGACACCTGAGGAGCAGCGCGACATCGATGCGGTGTCGAGCGCTGTTTCGTCGTCCGACTTCGCAGCTGCCTGGCTGCGTCATTGCGGGCTGAACTGGGCCGCCGATCTCATCTCATCGTTTCCGTCCACCAACCTGGAGAAGCAGCCATGAAGAAGACCTTGATTGCCATCGCCACTGCCGTTCTCGTCACCGTCATGCCTGCTGCGAACGCGCAGTGGGTCGTGGTCGATCCGACCAATCTCGTGCAGAACATCCTGACGGCCGCCCGTGCCCTGGAGCAGATCAACAACCAGATCAGGTCGCTTCAGAACGAAGCGCAGATGTTGATGAACGAGGCGAAGAACCTCACGAGTCTGGATTTCAGCGCGCTCAACGAACTGCGCTCGGCGTTGTCCGCGACGAACCAGCTCATTCAACAGGCGCAGGGGCTGGCCTTCAACGTGTCGCGGATGGAGACCGAGTTCGCGCGGCTCTACCCGGAGGCCTACACGGGTGCGACCAGCGGTACCCAGATGGCCACTGACGCGCGCCAGCGCTGGAAGAACTCCCTCGAAGCGCTGCGCACCGCGACCAAGGTGCAGTCGCAGGCGGTGCAGAACTTCACGTCCGACGAGCAGACGCTGACCGACCTCGTGAACCGCAGCCAATCGGCCGCCGGTGCGCTGCAGGCCACTCAGGCGACGAACCAGCTGCTGGCCTTGCAATCCCGTCAGACGATCCAGGCGCAGCAGCTCCAGATCACGCAGGACCGTGCTGCCGCATTGGAGCAGGCGCGACAGGTCGCGGTGCAGGAGCGTGCCCGCGAAGTGCGGCGGCGCTTCCAGGGCGACGGCACGCCCTACTCGCCGTACACGGTCAACTTCTACGGCAACTGAAGGAGGCAAGCATGAAGAGTTTCCTCATCGCTGGCGTGTGTGCGCTGGCGCTCGCCGCGTGCAGCAAGCCGGAACCCGTCGACACCGTGGAGTCGCTGATGCTCAATCCCGAGCGCCTTAAGGACTTGCGCGCGCATTGCAAGGCCGACCACGACAAGGTGGGCGATGCCCTGTGCAACATGGTGGCCGAAGCCACGCGGCGGCGCTTCATGGGCGAAGGCAAGTCGCCCTATGCGAACGATCCGGTGCCGCAGCCGGCGGCGCCTGCGGTGTCTGCGCCCAAGGGCTGAACGCGATGGACGACCTGTCGGTCATCGACCGCTTCCTCGATGTCTTCTCGCGCTACATCGATTCGGGCTTCGGCCTGCTCGGCGGCGAGGTGGCGTTCCTGACTGCCACGCTGGTCGGGATCGACATGACGCTGGCGGGCCTGTTCTGGGCCATGGGCGGCGAGGACGTGATCGGCAAGCTGATCAAGAAGACGCTGTATGTCGGCGCGTTCGCTTTCATCATCGGCAACTTCAACAGCTTGGCCGGCATCGTCTTCCGCTCGTTCGCCGGACTCGGGCTGGTGGCCTCGGGTTCGACCATGACCCAGGCGCAACTGCTACAGCCGGGGCGGCTCGCGCAGGTGGGCGTCGATGCGGGGCAACCGATCATGACGCAGATCAGCGACCTGACGGGCTTCCCCGAGGTGTTCGCGAACCTCGACGTGATCGTGGTGCTGGGCCTGGCCTGGCTGATCGTGATCGTCAGCTTCTTCATCCTGGCGGTGCAGCTCTTCGTCACCTTGATCGAGTTCAAGCTGACCACGCTCGCAGGGTTCGTGCTGGTGCCCTTTGCGCTGTGGAACAAGACGGCGTTCCTGGCCGAGCGGGTGCTGGGCAATGTGGTGTCGTCGGGCATCAAGGTGCTGGTGCTCGCCGTGATCGTCGGCATCGGTTCGGGAATCTTCGCGGAGTTCCGCATACCGCCCGGCACCGAGCCTTCGATCAACCACGCGCTGGCCATCATGCTCGCCTCGCTCGCGCTGTTGGGGCTGGGCATCTTCGGTCCGAGCATCGCGACCGGGTTGGTGTCCGGCGCGCCGCAGCTCGGCGCGGGTGCGGCCGCAGGGACTGCGCTCGGAGTGGCAGGCCTGGCGGTTGCCGGGGGCGCCGCGATTGCGACGGGTAGTGCCGCCGTCGCGGCAGGTGCGCGCATGGCGCCGGGCGCGGCGCGTGCAGCCATCGGCGGTGGCGCTGCTGCCGCGCGGTCGGCAACGGCAATGGCGAATGGTGCGAAGTCCGCCTACCAGGCTGGCGCCGCCGCGTCTGGCGGTGGCGCTGTTCGCGCGGCCAGTGCAGGCATGGCGAACGTGGCGAAGGCGGGCGCAAGCGCCGTCGGGCAGCGTGCCGCTGCCGGTGCCAAGGCGATCAAGGATCGCGTGGGGAGCTTCGTCGCCGAAGCCGCCGCGCCACGGCCGGCTTCTCCCGCTGCAGACGCGACACCCGCCGACGCCGCACCGTCCGCACCCGCCTGGGCGCAGCGTCTGCAACGTAACCAGCGGATCGCGCATGGTGCCTCTACGGCTGCTCACACGCTGCGCTCGGGTGACGCGGGCGGTAACGGTGCCAGCCCGAGCTTGCGCGACGACTCGAACCATTGAGGAGATCGATCCATGCGATTCAAACGACCCCAGGTGCGCTACTCGGAGACGACCGAGCCCGTCACTCCCTATCAAGCTGCGGGGCAGGTCTGGGACCAGCGCATCGGCAGCGCTCGGGTGCAGGCGAAGAACTGGCGACTGATGGCCTTCGGCTGTTTGTCGCTCGCCTCGCTGATGGCGGGCGGCCTGGTGTGGCGCTCGGCGCAGTCCATCGTCACGCCGTATGTGGTGGAGGTCGCCGCCGGTGGGCAGGTGAGGGCGGTCGGTGAAGCCGCCACGCCGTACAAGCCGAACGACGCTCAGATTGCGTTTCATCTGGCGCGCTTCACGACGGACGTTCGGTCGCTGTCGATCGATCCGATCGTGGTGCGACAGAACTGGCTCGAGGCCTACGACTACACCACCGACAAAGGTGCGGCCACGCTGAACGACTACGCGCGTACCAACGATCCGTTCGCGCGCATCGGCCAGAGCTCAACGGCCGTGGAAGTCACGAGCGTGGTCCGCGCCAGCGACTCCTCGTTCCAGGTGCGCTGGATCGAGCGCAACTACGCGAACGGTTCGCCCTCGGGCACCGAGCGCTGGACGGCCGTGCTGTCCGTCGTCCTGCAGCCGCCCCGCACCGAAGAGCGCCTGCGCAAGAACCCACTGGGTATCTACATCAACGGCCTGTCCTGGAGCCGTGAACTCGACGCGACTGAAGGAGCCAAGAAGCCATGAAACCGCTGAACCGTATTTACGCTTTGCTGTTGACCTTGATTGCCACGGTCGCGATCTCGGCGGGGTGCGCTACGCACGGTAAGCCGCCGCCGGACATCTCGCTGGACGAGCCAACGTCCACGATGACGGCGGCGCATGTGCTGGCGGAGCCACCCGCGCCCATTGAGGTGATCGAAGTGCCCAAGCCGCTGCCGCTGCCAGAGCAGTTGAAGTTGCTGGGGAGCGTGGGCGAGAACAGACCGGTGGCCGAGTCGCTCGACGAGAAGGCTCGCGTGGCGCGTGCCAATGCCGAAGCGCGCGTGGCACCGAGCCGCGAGGGCTATGTCAATGCCATCCAGGTCTGGCCCTACAGCGATGGGGCGCTGTATCAGGTCTACACGAGCCCGGGACGCGTCACCGTGATTGCCTTGCAGCAAGGTGAGGAGCTGGTGACCGTCTCGGCCGGCGATACCGTGCGCTGGATCGTCGGTGACACGGCCAGCGGCGTCGGCGCCAGCCAGCGCGTGAACATTCTCGTGAAGCCGACACGCATCGGGCTGAAGACGAACCTCGTGATCACCACGAACCGCCGCACCTACCTGCTCGAACTGTCTTCGACGCCGCAGGCGTGGATGGCTTCTGCCTCTTGGGACTACCCGAAGGATCGCATGCTGGCCTTGCAGAAGCAGGCGCTGCAGGCCCAGATTGCGGCACCGGTGGACTCTGGCTTGTCGCTGGAGCAGATCAAGTTCCGCTATGCCATTTCCGGTGACAGCCCGCCGTGGAAACCGCTGCGCGCCTTCGACGATGGCGAGCGCGTCTACATCCAGTTCCCCGCCGGCATCGCGCAGGGCGAACTGCCGCCACTGTTCGTGATCGGTGCGCAGGGCGACGGCCAACTCGTCAACTACAGGTTCCGTCCGCCGTACTACGTGGTGGACCGTTTGTTCGGCGCGGCCGAGTTGCGACTGGGCTCTGACAAGGCGGCCGTCGTTCGCATCGAACGCACCGATGGGGTCGCCAACGTTGCGCGGAGGCAATGACGTGAGCGCGACTGCCGTCCCGCAGATGCCGCCCAAGGTCGATCCTGACACCTTGGCATTGCGCGTACCGCCGCGCGCGGTCACGCGGCTCAATCGACGCATGCTGGCTGTCCTCGCGGGGGCACTGGGCGCAAGCGTCTTGGGGGCTACGCTGTGGTCGCTGCAATCTCACCAGCGAGACCGCAACCCTGGCAATGAGCTGTACAACGTGGATCGAGTGTCGCGGGCTGAGAGTCTGGACCAATTGCCGAAGGACTACTCCAAGATGCCGCCAACGGCAAAGCCGGTGGTGCCGGTACTGGGCGAGCCGCTGCCGGGTGACCTGGGACCGGCGATCGTACATGCGCAGCGCAACGGGGCCTACGGCAATCCGGCGCAGACGGCCGGCGTTCGAGATGCCGAGGAGGCCGCGAAGTCGGCAGTGTTCTTCAGGAGTAGCAGTGCTGCGAAGGCCGCGCCAGCAGTCTCTGCGAGCGCGCCTATACCCGAGCCGATGTCCGGCAATCAGCCATTCAATCCGATGGCCTCTGCCGTGGCATCAGCGCAGACGGCCGATCCGACGGCCGTGCAGAACCGGCAAGAGCAGAAGCAGGCGTTCGCGGCGAACGCGGGCGACACGGCCACGCGTAATCTCGCCGGCCTGCAGTTGCCGGCTTCGCCGTATCAGGTGATGGCGGGCACGGTCATCCCGGCGGCGCTGGTGACGGGAATCAACTCCGATCTGCCGGGGCAGGTCATCGCCAACGTGACCGAGGCGGTGTACGACACCGCCACGGGCCGCTTCCTGCTGATTCCGCAGGGCTCGCGTTTGATCGGGCGCTATGACAGTCAAGTGGCTTTCGGGCAGCGGCGTGCGCTGCTGGTGTGGACTCGGCTGATCCTGCCGGACACGTCATCGATTGCGCTCGACCGCCTGCCCGGTATCGACCCAGCTGGCTATGCGGGGCTCGAGGATGGGGTGGACTGGCACTGGGATCGCATCCTTGCCGGTGCCGCGTTGTCCACGTTGCTCGGGGTCGGTGCCGAGTTGGCGGCACCCAACAACAGTGGCAGCAGTGGCGGTGTCACCGTCGCCGTTCGGCAGAGCGCACAGGACACCGTGAACCAGGTCGGTCAGGAGATCACCAAGCGCAACATGAGCATCCAGCCGACGCTGACAATTCGGCCGGGGTTCCCGATGCGGGTGATGGTGAACAAGGACTTGATCCTGCGTCCGTATCAGCCCTTGTTCTTCCAACGAGGATCGTCGCAATGAACGCATCCGCAGGCAAGCTGCGGCTGGGGCCGTTGCCCAAGACCGAGACGGTGAAGTTGACCATCACGATTTCCATTGAGCTGAAGGCGATGCTCGATCGCTACGCCGATCTGCATGCGCAGGCGTGGAGCGAGCCAGTCGACGTGCCGACGTTGATCCCGCACATGCTGGCGGCTTTCATGGAGAGAGACAGGGCATTCAAGGCCCTCCGCAATGCACCGACAACGGCTCGAGCCGCGGCGCGAGGATCCGCGACCCCAGTTGCGTTGGGTCCTGGCACAGAACTCAACGCAACGTAAGGGCGGGTACGTGCGTGGGCACCACGTTGATGGTTCAGGCTTTGCGTGCCGGGCGAGCTTCGAGGGCAGCACGCGATGTCGCCATCAGCGTCACGCTCCCATCGCAAATCGCTTCGTGATCGTCGAAGACCTGCACTGTGAACGTGGTGCTTCGCTCACCGAGCCGGCTCGTCCAGCCACGCAGCCAGACCCGTTTTCCCGGTGCCGCCGGCGCGCAGTGCTGAATGTTGACGGCACGGCCCACGATGATCTCGGTGACCGGATCCATGTGACGAAGCATCTCGCGGATGCAGACCGACTCGATCAGCGCAACGAGGTAGCCCGTCGCCAATCCGTCCAACAGTTGATCGGCATATGCGCAGCCGTGCGCGAGCCTGGAAAACAAGCTCTTCGCTGTCTGGTCGGGATGGATGGTGCATGCCTCTTCGAAGCAGATTTCACTGATGCCTTGTTCGTTCATTTCGGCCTTGGGTGTGTGGGTGATCGCCGTCGAAGCCGGCTGCTGACGGCCCAGCCTGGTCCGATCTCTCGGCGCGCACGGCATCGGTATCGTCACAGTCCGTGCGGCGACATCCAACCAACTCTGGCGTACTCAGGCGTGAGCCGCCTTCCGCGCATATCGACCCAGATGCTAGGCACCTTGTGGTCTGGCATCAACTTGCGCTGCGGCTTGGGTAGCCTGCGCCACGTTGCGCTGCGGCGGGTTCTGATTCACCGGCCATCGCAGCATCCTTGATCCGTGTCGCTGCGGGACGTCTGCATGGTGCGATTCCCCATCGCGACCGCTGTGCTCATACAGCCGGTTGGGGATGCTGCCGTGAAGACTCTCGATCTCAAGGAGGCCGCTGCATTCCTGCGCTGCCATCCGCAGGAATTGCGCTCGCGCGCCAAGACCGGAAAGATCCCCGGCGCGAAGGTCGGGCGTGCCTGGGTGTTCCTCGAGGACGACCTGGCGGAGCACATCCGGTCGCGCTATCCTGTACCCCGGCAAGCGTTGCAAGTGACACTGAGAAAGGAATCGGAATGTCACTACGCAAACGCGGCGGTGTCTGGTGGATCGACGTCATTGCTCCCAACGGGGAACGAGTACGCCGAACTTCTGGGACTGCCAACAAAACCCTAGCGCAGGAGTTTCATGATCGGGTCAAGTCCGAACTGTGGCGGATCGTCAAGCTTGGCGAGAAACCCCGGCGGACCTGGAACGAGGCGGCGGTGAAATGGCTGAAGGAGCAGTCGCACAAGGCGACCGCCAAAGAGGACAAGGCCAAGCTGAGGTGGCTGGACACGCACCTCGGCGGCAAGGAACTCGATGCCATCAACCGCGCCTTGATCGACAAGATCACGGACGCCAAGCTTGCGGGAGGGTGCAGTAACGCGACGGTCAACCGCGTGCTGGCATTGGTGAGGTCCATCCTGCGCAAGTGCGTCAGGGACTGGGAATGGCTGGACAAGGCCCCTGCGGTTCGCATGCTGCGGGAGCCCAAACGGCGCATCCGGTACCTGATGCGGCAGGAAGCCCAACGATTGCTGGCCGAGTTGCCGCAGCACTTGGCGGACATGGCGACGTTCTCGCTCTCGACGGGGTTGAGGGCTGCGAACGTCACCGGGTTGATGTGGTCGCAAGTGGACTTGGACAGGCGGCTGGCGTGGATTCATCCAGACCAGGCGAAGGCGCGAAAGGCGATACCAGTTCCGCTCAACGCGGAAGCGGTCGCAGTGATCGCCAAGCAACTGGGGAAACACGTCACGCATGTGTTCAGCTACCAAGGTAGCCGGATCACGCAGGTCAGTACGAAGGCCTGGTATTCGGCGCTGGAGCGGGCGGGCATCGAAGATTTTCGGTGGCACGATCTTCGGCACACCTGGGCCAGCTGGCACGTGCAAGGTGGCACGCCCTTGTTCGTCTTGCAGGAGATGGGGGGCTGGGCGAGTGTGGAGATGGTGAGGCGGTACGCGCACCTTGCCGCGGATCATCTGGCGCCCTATGCAGATCGCCTTGGTGGTCTGCGTGATGGAGGACTGGCCATTCATGGCACAAATCCGTCACAGGCCGTCGAGAGGAAAGAAAAAAGCACCTGAGTCTTGCGACCCAAGTGCTTGATTCATTTCGAGTTTTATGGCTCCCCGACCTGGGCTCGAACCAGGGACCTACGGATTAACAGTCCGGCGCTCTACCAACTGAGCTATCGAGGAACAGCTTCGAATTATATGCTGCAAATCCCCGTTTCCCGATCAGCCTGCCCTCTCCGATGCATCGCCTTCGATTCGGTCAAACTCGGCGTATACATTGAACTTTCGCGGAGAACACGATCATGGCGCAGACCAAAGCCAGCTTTCAATGGGACGACCCGTTGTTGCTCGACCAGCAGTTGACTGACGACGAGCGCGCGGTGCGCGATGCGGCTTCGGTTTACTCGCAGGAGCGCCTTGCGCCCAGAGTGCTCGATGGGTTTCGTCATGGCACCACCGACGTTGCCATCTTCCGCGAGATGGGCGAACTCGGCCTGCTGGGGGCCACGATTCCCGAGACTTATGGCGGTGCCGGTCTGAACTACGTGTGTTACGGGCTCGTGGCGCGTGAGGTCGAGCGCGTGGACTCGGGCTACCGCTCGATGATGAGCGTGCAGTCTTCGCTGGTGATGGTGCCGATCTTCGAGTTCGGATCCGAGGCGCAGAAACAGAAGTACCTGCCCAAGCTGGCTACCGGTGAATGGATTGGTTGCTTCGGCTTGACCGAGCCGGACCACGGCTCCGACCCCGGCAGCATGGTGACGCGCGCGCGGAAGGTGGCGGGCGGTTATGCGCTCAGCGGCGCGAAGATGTGGATCACGAATTCCCCGATCGCCGATGTGTTCGTGGTCTGGGCCAAGGACGACGAAGGCGCCATCCGCGGGTTCATTCTCGACAAGGGTGCGAAGGGCCTGTCGGCTCCTGCGATCCACGGCAAGGTCGGCCTGCGCGCCAGCATCACCGGCGAGATCGTGATGGACAACGTTTTCTGTGCCGAGGAGAACGCCTTCCCCGAAGTGCGTGGCCTGAAGGGGCCATTCACCTGCCTCAACTCGGCCCGCTACGGCATCGCCTGGGGCGCGCTCGGCGCGGCCGAAGACTGCTGGCATCGAGCGCGCCAGTACACGATGGACCGCAAGCAGTTCGGCAAGCCGTTGGCGGCGAATCAACTGGTGCAGAAGAAGCTCGCCGACATGCAGACCGAGATCACGCTTGGCCTGCAGGGCTGCCTGCGCCTGGGCCGAATGAAGGACGAGGGCACTGCGGCGGTCGAGATCACGTCGATCATGAAACGCAACTCGTGCGGCAAGAGCCTGGACATCGCCCGCGTGGCACGCGACATGCTCGGCGGCAACGGCATCAGCGACGAATACGGTGTGGCGCGCCACCTCGTGAACCTCGAAGTGGTCAATACGTACGAAGGTACGCACGATGTGCATGCGCTGATCCTCGGGCGGGCGATCACGGGAATCGCGGCGTTCTGACGGCTGCCATCTGAAACTGCGCGGTCGGTGCCCGGCCGTTGGCTGATGCGTGGCGGGTATCCTCCGCCCCCATGTATGCGCAGCACTTCGGCCTGAAGCAAGAGCCTTTCTCGATCGCGCCAGACCCTCGCTTCCTGTTCATGAGCGAGCGCCACCGCGAGGCGCTGGCGCACCTGTTGTATGGCCTGGGCGGCGGCGGCGGGTTCGTGCTGCTGAGCGGCGAAATAGGTGCCGGCAAGACGACGGTGTGCCGCTGCTTCCTGGAGCAGATCCCGAAGCGCTGCAACGTGGCGTACATCTTCAACCCGAAGCTCACGGTGGTGGAGCTCTTGCGTTCGGTGTGCGAGGAGTTCCGCATCCCGTTCGAGCACACCGGGCCGCAGCCGGCCACGGTCAAGGACTACCTTGACCCGCTCAACGAGTTCCTGTTGCGCACCCACGCGGTGGGGCAGAACAACGTGCTCATCATCGACGAGGCGCAGATGCTCTCGGTCGAGGTGCTGGAGCAGTTGCGCCTGCTGACGAACCTGGAGACGAACGAGCGCAAGCTGCTGCAGATCGTGCTGATCGGCCAGCCCGAGTTGCGCTCGATGCTGGCCCGGCCGGAACTCGAACAACTGGCGCAGCGTGTGATTGCGCGCTTTCACCTCGATGCGCTGTCGACTGAGGAGACCGCGCAGTACATCCGGCACCGGCTCGCCGTGGCCGGGCTCACCGGTGCGCTGCCGTTCCGGCGCGATGCCATGGCGCGCATCCACCAGCTCGCACGCGGGGTGCCGAGGCGCATCAACCTGCTGTGTGATCGGGCTTTGCTCGGTGCCTATGCGCTGGGCCGGAACCGGGTTGATCGCGACATGGTCGACAAGGCTGCGGGCGAGGTATTCGACACCACGCAGCCGCCCGGCCGGCCGTTGTCGAATACCGGGCGCGCCGTGCTTGTCGGGGGCGGGTTGCTGGCGGGCGCGGGTCTGGTTGGCGCGCTGGCCTGGGCGATCGGCGGGCTCAACAGCCAGGCGCCCACGCCGGTCGACATGCCTGCTGCTGCGTCGGTTTCGGCATCGCAGCCGGGCGCGGTGCGGGCCGCTGCACCGAAGGGCTTTGCGCCGCAGGGTTCCAGCGCTGCAAGCAGCGTTGGCCAGCAGCCAACGGCGGTCGCACCTACTGCCCCCGGCGCAGTGTCAACGTTGGGCACCGCAATCGGCCTGCTCGCCCTCACCGCTGCCGACCTCGGTCAACGTTTCCCGGCTGTCATCACCACCGAGAAAGACGCCTGGCGTGAATTGGCACCCGCATGGAACATCATCTTGGGCGATGGCGACCCGTGTATGCAAGCGCAGCGCCAGCAGCTGCAGTGCTTCAAGAGCGCCAGCAGCAACCTCGCGCTGATCCGCCAGCTTGCGCGCCCCGGCGTGCTGACGCTGCGTGATGCGCAAGGTCGCACGGTCTATGCGCTGCTCACCGCGCTCGGTACCCAGGGTGCCACGCTGCGCATGGGGGCGGTCTCGCACAACGTGACGCTGGCCTCGCTGGCGCAGCTTTGGCAGGGCGACTTCGCGACTTTCTGGCGCGCGCCGGCGGGCTACCAGGGCCGCCTGGTCGATGGCAGCAGCGGGCCCGTGGTCGATGCGCTTGCTGCCCAATTGGCGGCTTTCGGCGGTGAGCCCGCACCGGTTGGCAGGGCACAGGTCAACGAGCCCTTGCGCGCGGCGGTGCGCGCATTCCAGTTGGCCCAGGGCCTGAAGGCCGACGGCATGGCCGGGCCTACGACCTTCATGCAGTTGAACCGCGCAAGCGGCGTGGCCGAGCCCCGCCTGCCGGCGGAGCTGGCGGGCCAAAAATGAACGAGGGAAGCGCAAGCCATGTCCTACATCCTTGACGCGCTGCGCCGGGCCGACTCCGAGCGCGACCGGGGTGCCGTGCCGGGTGTGCATGCACGCCAGGTGCCGCTGGCCGGTGGTGATGGCGACGCGCCGTCTGCGCGCGTGCCCGGCTGGTTGTGGCCCGTGGCTGCGGTGGTGGTGCTCGTGATCGGCGCACTGGTGTGGATGTTGCTCGGCCGCGACCCGCCGCGCGATGTGGCTGCCATCACGCCGACGGCCGCCCCTGTGCCGCTGCCTGCGCCTTCGCCCTCACCAGCACCTTTGCCCGCACCCCCGCCGGCGGAACCGGTGGTGCCCGCGCCGCGCCCGCCAGTGGCCTTACCGACCGCGAAGCCGCCTGCACGCGCGCTGTCCGCCGCGCCCCTCGCCGGGCCGGTCGCCCGGCCCGAGGCGGCGCCCGAACCGAAGGCGAAGGCTTCTGCCACCGAGCCGCGCATCTACACCGTGGCCGAGTTGCCCGACGAGGTTCGGCGCGACCTGCCCACCCTGGCCATCGGCGGCGCCATGTATTCCGAGAACCCGGCCAACCGCATGCTCATCATCAACGGGCAAACCTTCCACGAGCGCGACAGGCTCGCCCCTGGTTTGCTGCTGGTGCAGATCAAGCTCAAGTCGGCTGTGCTCGAATTCAAGGGCTTGCGCTACGGCATCTCGTACTGATTCGCATCAAGTGGCGCGTGAACCAGCGCTTGAATTGGCGCTTGAATTGGCCCCGGCCTGGCCCGCTTTTTGAGCGAATGGCGACACGGAACCCGCGCCATGCTTGAGGCATGCGCACCTACCTGCTCGTCGACGCTGCCATTTCGTCAACCAAGTCCCGAACGGTGGCCCCGTACCCGTGGGAGCGCACCGCCTGGGCCACCGATTCGCCGCTGGCCCAGTGGTCGGAGATGGAACGTGACTGGGCCGGCACATCGTCGTTGCTGCCCGCACCGCACAGTGCACCGAACCGGCCGGGTGGGCCCGCGACCGACAGCGAACCGCCGATCACGATGCTGACGCTGGGTTGCCTCGTGCTCGCAGCGCTCGTCAGCGGCTCGCTCGTGTTCAGCCTGATGCGCTTCCTGATCGGCTGAACCGGGCGGTCGCAGCGGCGTCGACCCTCAGCGTTCGGCAATGTAGTGCTGCATCGAAACTGCTTCGCCATGAGCCAGGAAGCCGCGTACCAGCAACTCCTGGTCATGGTCGGCCACGGTGGCGCGGGCGCGTTGGTGCAGGTAGTCGGCCCATGAGGTCACGATGAAGCGCTCGACATAGCGGGAAGGGTCGCCCAGGTCGCGGTAGATGCGCCAGAAGGTTGCGCCATCGCGCCGGCGCGGCGCCTTCAGCAGGCTCACGGCTTCCAGAAATGCGGCGGTCTCGTCGATGCGAATGCGGTAGCCGATCTCGACCGCCACCGGGCCGGCGTCGGGGTGGGGCTCGTCGGCCACGAACAGGTCTTCCCAGGGCACGGCTTGAGTCACCGCTTCGGCCTCGCCCATGCGCAGCGGGAAGGGCCGCGCCAGCAACGCGCCCGCGGCCATCAACGCTGCCGCCACGCACAGCGCGGGGGCCAGGCCGGCAATGCCCGCCACAGCCCCCCAGAACGCCGAGCCGATGGCAAACGAGCCGAGCGCGCTGAGCGTGTGCAAGGCCATCGCACGCGCCCGCACCCACGGCGGTACGCTGGTCTGGGTGGCGGTGTTGAACGTCGACATCACGGCCATCCATGCACTGCCGCCGATCACCAATGCGCCGTAGACGAACGCTGGTTCACGCGAGAACGCAGCCACCAGCATCGCCAGCGCGAACACGATGCAGCCCCCGCCCACCAGCCGCTCCAGCCCGGCCCATGCACGCAGCCGCCCGATCACGAGCCCGGCGGCCACGGCGCCCGTGCCCAGGCAACCCATCAACAGGCCGAAGCCGGCGGCGCCCAGGCCGAGCTGGCGCTGGCCGATGATGGGCAGCAGTGCCCACAATGCCGAACCGGTGCTGCTGTAGGCCATGGTGCGCAGCAGTTGCGCGAGGATGATCTCGGAATGCCGCGCGAAGCGCAGCGCGCTCAGGATGCCGCCCCACAGCCGCTCTGCCGGCAAGCGGGAAGGCGGGTGCGGGCGCGGTGGCCAGCGGCGAATGCCTTGCACCATGACCAGCGTGGTGGCCACGGCGATCACGAAGATCCACCCCGCCCCGAGTTGCGCGAACACCAGGCCGGCAATTGCCGGGCCGAGGGCGCGCGCGGCGTTGTAGGCAATGCCCACCGCCGTGATGGCTTGCGGCAATTCGCCGCGCGGCACCGAGTCGCCCACCGCCGAATTCCATGCCGGCGACAACAGGGCGGTGCAGCAGCCCGACACGAAGGTCAGCGCCAGCAGGGTCGCGGGCCCGGCCACACCGGCCATCACCAGGCCCGCGAGCAGCGCCGCCATCACGGCCTGCACGATCAGTGAGGCCAGGATGAGCCGGCGCCGGTCCGTCGTGTCGGCCAGCACGCCGGCCGGCAGGGCAAGCAGGAACATCGGCAGGAACACAGCCGTTTGCACCAGCGCCGCCAGGAAGGAGGAGCCGGTCAGCTCGACCATCATCCAGGCCGCCGCCATCGTCTGCATCGCATTGCCGATGAAGTACACGCCGCCGCTTTGCCACAGGCCGCGAAACGGCGCGTGGCGCAAGGCGCTCCAGATCGACGGGACGGGCAGGGCGGTGGTGGTCATCGGGCTCGATTGTCCCTTGCGCTGTCTTTTGACAGTGTCGCCTGCGCTCGGGTTAGCCCTGGGGCGCCGACCTTGCGAAGCTTTGATGCCACCCGTAGACTCTACCTACCGGTCGGTCAAGTTTGTTGAAGCCTTTGGCTTCGGTACCGGTGACTCAGGAGCAACACCCCATGTCCGAAGCCCTTGTGATGGTGGCCGATGCCGGCGCAGTGCGCACCCTCACGCTGAACCGGCCGAGCGCACTGAACGCCTTCACCGGTGCCATGCACGAAGAACTCGCGCAAGCCCTGGCCGCTGCCGAGGCAGCGCCCGGCGTGCGCTGCCTTGTACTCACGGGCGCCGGCCGTGGCTTCTGCGCTGGGCAAGACCTGGCCGACCCGGCCGTCGCACCGCGCGAAGCCGGCGCACCACCCACCGACGTGGGCGACGTGGTCGAGCGCTTCTACAAGCCCCTGGTGCTGCGCCTGCGCGCCATGCCGGTGCCGGTGATCGCGGCCGTCAACGGCGTGGCGGCGGGTGCGGGGGCGAGCATCGCGCTGGGCTGCGACATGGTCGTGGCAGCGCGCTCGGCGAGCTTCATCCAGGCCTTCTCGAAGATCGGCCTCGTGCCCGATGCCGGTGGCACATGGCTGCTGCCGCGCCTCGTCGGCCGCGCCAACGCGCTGGCGCTCGCGATGACCGGCGACAAGCTGCCGGCCGAGCAGGCGCAGCAGATGGGCCTGATCTGGAAGTGCGTGGATGACGCGCTGTTCGCGGACGAAGTTCGCACGCTCGCCGCCCGGTTGGCCGCGATGCCGACGAAGGCGCTGGTCGCAACGCGCAGTGTCATCGACGCCTCGTCGCAGATGAACCTGACCGACGCGCTGACGAGCGAAGGCCAGTGGCAAAGCTGCCTGAGTGCAGCACACGACTACCGCGAAGGCGTGGCGGCATTCCTGGCCAAGCGGCCGGCCGTGTTCTCCGACCGCTGAAGACGGATCGAAGAACAGATGCCCCGCGGTCGCGCCCCTGGCTACAACACCCAACGCGAACAGATCCTGGCCCGTGCCGCCGACCTGTTCGCGCGCCAGGGCTACACCGCGACGTCGATGAACCAGGTCGCGCTGGCGTGTGGCGTGTCCAAGCCCTCGCTCTACCACTACGTGCGCGACAAGTACCAGTTGCTGGTCGAGATCGCACAAGACCACGTGGCCCGCCTGAACACGCTGGTGGCCGAGGTGCAGGTCATGCCGCTGCCGCCGGCAGATCGGGTGCGCCTCCTGATCGCCCGCTTCATGGAGGTCTACGCTGACGCGCAGGCGGCTCACCGCGTGCTGACCGAAGACGTGAAGTTCCTGGAGCCGGCCGACCAGAAGCGCGTGCTCGATGCGCAGCGCCAGGTCGTTGCGGCCTTCGCGCAGGCCATTGCCGAGGCCCGCCCCGACCTGCACGCCACGCCGCTTCAGAAGCCTGTGACCATGCTGCTCTTCGGCATGATGAACTGGATGTTCACCTGGCACCAGCCGGGCGGCAAGCTGACCCATGCGCAGATGGCGCCGGTGGTGGCCGACCTGTTCTTCGGCGGCCTGGCGGCGGTGCAGTTGCCTGTGCCTCAGCCTGCGCCCGCCATCAAAACCCCTCAACGGAGACGAGCATGACCTTCCAAAAGACCCTCATCGCACTGGCCGCCGCGCCTGCCATCGCACTCGGTATCGCACCTGGGGCGGCCACGCTCGCGTGGGCCGACATCAACGTCGGCGTCACCGTGTCGGCCACCGGCCCGGCGGCGTCGCTCGGCATCCCCGAGAAGAACACCATCGCTCTGATGCCGCAGACCATCGGCGGCCAGAAGGTGAACTACATCGTGCTCGACGATGCGTCCGACACCACCACCGCCGTCAGCAACACGCGCAAGCTCATCACCGAGAGCAAGGTCGACGTGATCCTCGGCTCGACCACCACGCCGAACTCGCTCGCCATGATCGACGTGGTGGCCGAGAACCAGACGCCCATGATCTCGATGGCGGCGTCGGCGCGCATCGTCGAGCCGGTCGACGCGAAGCGCCGCTGGGTCTTCAAGACGCCGCAGAACGACATCATGATGTCGCTCGCCATTGCGGTCAGCATGGCCGACGCGGGCGTCAAGACGGTCGGCTTCATCGGCTTCTCGGACGCCTATGGCGAAGGCTGGTACCAGGAGTTCTCGAAGGTCGCGGCCGTGAAGGGCCTGACCCTCGTGGCCAACGAGCGCTATGCGCGCAACGACACCTCGGTCACCGGGCAGGTGCTCAAGATCATCGCCGCCAAGCCCGACGCCGTGCTGGTGGCCGGCTCGGGCACACCGGCCGTGCTGCCGCAGCGTGCGCTCAAGGAGCGCGGCTACGCCGGCAAGTATTACCAGACGCACGGCGTGGCGAACAATGACTTCCTGCGCGTCGGCGGGGCCGAAGTCGAAGGCACCTTGCTGCCCGCCGGCCCGGTGCTCGTGGCCGCGCAACTGCCGGCCAACCACCCGGTGAAGAAGGCGGCGATGGACTACGTGACCCGCTACGAAGCCATGTACGGCAAGGGCTCGGTGTCGACCTTCGGCGCGCACGCGTGGGACACCGGCCTGCTGATGCAGGCGGCGGCCACCCAGGCGCTGAAGAAGGCACAGCCCGGCACGCCGGAGTTCCGCTCCGCGTTGCGCGACGCCTTGGAAGCCACGCGCGAAGTGAACGGCGCGCACGGCATCTTCAACATGTCGCCGACCGACCACCTCGGCCTCGACCAGCGTGCGCGCGTGATGGTCAAGGTCGAGAAGGGTGCCTGGAAGTACCAGCCTTGATGGGCCGTGCCCGAGCGGCGCGCCTCGCGCCAAACGGGTAAACCCCTCCGGGCCGCCCGCGACGGCACTTCTAGAATCTTTGTGCACTGCACAAGGAGTTGTTGAATGGCCACCGCCCGGAGCAAGGCGACATTGCCTGACGCCAAGCCCGCAACCGGAGGGCCGCGTGACGCCAAGCCTGCCGCTGCCGGAGGGCCGCGCGTATTGAAGAAGTACCCGAACCGGCGCCTGTACGACACCCAGAACAGCAGCTACATCACGCTGGCCGACGTCAAGGCGATGGTGCTCGCCGGCGAGCACTTCGAAGTGCGCGACGCCAAGACCGCCGAAGACCTGACGCGCAGCATCCTGCTGCAGATCATTCTCGAAGAAGAGACCGGTGGTGTGCCCATCTTCTCGGCGGCGATGCTGTCGCAACTGATCCGCTTCTATGGCCACGCCACGCAGGGCATGATGGGCTCGTTCCTGGAGAAGAACCTGCAGACCTTCACCGACATCCAGGCGCGGCTGGCCGAGCAATCGAAGGGCCTGTACGACCCCGCAGCGCAGAGCCCCGAGTTGTGGGCGCAGTTCTTGAGCGGGCAGGCGCCGGTGGTGCAGGGCCTGATGGGCAACTACCTCGAACAGTCGCGCAGCATGTTCGTGCAGATGCAGGAGCAGATGACCAAGCAGGCGGGGGCGCTGTTCCCGGGCTTGCCGAGCCTGGTGCCTGCGAAGCGCTGAGTTCGTCGGCGCCGGAGGGGCTCTGCCGCGATCAGCGAAAATCGTGTGATGACCGAACAAACACTGGCGCGCCCCGCCGCCCCCGCTGCGCCGAAGATCGGCTTCGTCTCCCTCGGCTGCCCAAAGGCGCTGACCGATTCCGAGCTGATCCTGACGCAACTGCGGGCCGAGGGCTACGAGACCTCCAAGACCTTCGAGGGTGCCGATCTCGTGATCGTCAACACCTGCGGCTTCATTGACGATGCGGTGAAGGAAAGCCTGGACACCATCGGCGAGGCGCTGGCGGCGAATGGCAAGGTGATCGTCACCGGCTGCCTGGGCGCGAAGGGTGGGGCCGATACCGGCGCCGCTGCCGGAACAGACGGCAACCTGGTGCGGCGAATGCACCCCAGCGTGCTCGCCGTCACCGGCCCGCACGCCACGAACGAAGTGATGGACGCCGTGCACCGCCACAGCCCGAAGCCGCACGACCCGTTCATCGACCTCGTGCCCGCGCACGGCATCAAGCTCACGCCGCGCCACTACGCCTACCTGAAGATCAGCGAAGGCTGCAACCACCGCTGCTCGTTCTGCATCATTCCGAGCATGCGTGGCGATCTCGTCTCACGGCCCATTGGCGATGTGCTCGGCGAAGCGCAGCGCCTGTTCGAGGCCGGCGTGAAAGAGCTGCTCGTGATCAGCCAGGACACCAGCGCCTACGGCGTCGACGTGAAGTTCCGCACCGGCTTCTGGGACGGTCGGCCGGTCAAGACCCACATGACCGACCTGTGCGAGAGACTTGCAGAGCTCGCAGCCACGCATGGCGCCTGGGTGCGCCTGCACTACGTGTACCCGTACCCGCACGTCGACCAGATCCTGCCGCTGATGGCGGGCGGCGGCATCCTGCCGTACCTCGACGTGCCGCTGCAGCATTCGCACCCCGATGTGCTGCGCCGCATGAAGCGCCCCGCCAGCGGCGAGAAGAACCTGGAGCGCCTTCAACGCTGGCGCGAGTTGTGCCCCGAGATCGTGGTGCGCAGCACGTTCATCGCCGGCTTCCCCGGCGAGACCGAGGCCGAGTTCGAGCACCTGCTCGGCTTCATGCGCGACGCGCAGATCGACCGCGCGGGCAGCTTCGCGTACTCGCCGGTCGAAGGCGCGACCGCGAACGACCTGCCAGGCATGCTGCCGCCCGAGCTGCGCGAAGAGCGCCGCGCTCGCTTCATGTCGGTGGCGGAAGAGGTGTCGGCCGCAAAGCTGCGCCAGCGCATCGGTGCCACCATGCAGGTGCTGGTCGATTCGGCGCCGGCCATGGGCCGCAAGGGCGGTGTGGGCCGCACATATGCCGATGCGCCTGAGATCGACGGCCACGTGAAGTTGCTGGCACCCGAGAAGGCGTCGAAGACCTTGAAGGTGGGCGAGTTCACGCGCGTGAAGATCGTCGGCACGCAAGGCCACGACCTTGTCGGTCAACCTGTCTAGACCACTTTTCGAACCGTCCAGTTCAGCCCACTGCAGCGTGCCGCATGACCGACCCAAAGCTTGATCGAACCACCACCGGCCTCATCCACCACCCGTACACGCCACCCACGGGTTTCAACGCGCCCCAGCCGGCCATCTACAAGGCCTCTACCGTCATCTTCGACAACGCCGCCGCCATGCGCGCGCGCGACTGGAAGAACAAGCACGGCTACACCTACGGCCTGCACGGCACGCCCACCACCTTCCTGTTGGAGGAGCGCATCGCCACGCTCGAAGGTGGCTTGCAGACGCTGCTGGTGCCGAGTGGCCTGGCTGCCATCACACTCACCGACATGGCGCTGCTGGTGGCCGGCGACGAGGTGCTGATCCCCGACAACGCGTACGGCCCCGGCCGCGAGCTGGCGCGCCAGGAGCTGGCCCGCTGGGGCATCACCCACCGGCTGTACGACCCTGCCGATCCGCAGGCCCTGGCGGCGATGCTCACGCCCGCAACGAAGCTCGTGTGGGTCGAGGCGCCGGGCTCGGTGACGATGGAGTTCCCCGACCTGCCGGCGCTGGTGCGCGCAGCGCGGTCGACCGGGGCGCTTGTCGCGCTCGACAACACCTGGGGCGCCGGCATCGCGTTCGATGCATTCGCATTGCCCGATGGGCAAGGCGTGGACATCTCGGTGCATGCGCTGACCAAGTACCCGTCGGGCGGGGGCGACGTGCTGATGGGCTCGGTCACCACGCGTGACATGGCTGTGCACCAGCGCCTGCGCGCGACCCACATGCGCATGGGCTGGGGCATTGGTGCGAACGATGCCGAAGCGGTGCTGCGCTCGCTGCCGTCACTCGCACTGCGCTACGCGGCGCATGACGCCGCCGCGCGAACGTTGGCGCAGTGGTGGGCGGTTCAGCCGCAAGTGACGCAGGTGCTGCACCCGGCGCTGCCGGCCTCGCCGGGCCATGCGCATTGGCAGCGGCTGTGCACGCAGGCGGCGGGGTTGTTTTCGGTGGTGTTCGACGAGCGCTACTCGGCTGCGCAGGTCGATGCGTTCGTCGATGCGCTTCGCCTCTTCAAGATCGGTTTCTCGTGGGCCGGGCCGGTGAGCCTGGTCGTGCCGTACAAGCTCTCCATGTTGCGCGAGCAACCTGCGTGGCATGGCACGCTGGTGCGTTTCTCGCTCGGGCTTGAGGCGGTGGACGACCTGATCGCCGATTCGAAGCAGGCACTGGTGGCGTTGAGCGCACCAGCACCGTGACGCGCTGGCCGGCAGGCCGGCCAGCAGACGCTCACGCGCGCTCGCGCAGGCGCATCCGCAAGCCCATCGGCGCCATCGTGAACGACAGCTGCTCGCGCACTGCGCCGCCATCGGTCGTGCCCACGTGCTCGATGTCGAACTGGCCGAGCAGCGTGGCCATCACCATCTTCATTTCCAGCAGCGCAAGGTAGCGGCCGGGGCACACGCGCGGGCCGGCACCGAAGGGCATCGACACGCGCTTGGCCGAGCTGCTGGCGCCTGCGCTGCCGTCAGCCAGCCAGCGCGCCGGGTCGAACGCGGCGGCGTTCGGGAAGTGCTTGTCCGACACGCTGTCGGCGCGGAACACGGCCCACACCAGCGTGCCCTTGGGCACCCGCACATCGCCCACCACGCCGTCGCGCAGCGCCTCGACCGCGAAGAACGGTGCGACGGGTTTCAGGCGCATGGTCTCGTGGGCGCAGGCCTCGACGAAGTCGAGATCGCGCATCTGCTCGGGCGTGAATGCCGCCGGGTCGGGCGCGATGCGGCGCACTTCCTCGGTGGCGCGTTTCAAGGCCCCGGGGTTCTCTTGGAGCAGGTGGATCATCCACGCAAGCGTGTGGGCGGTTGTGTCTTCGCCGGCGAGCAGCATGGTCAGCACGTTGCCCGCCACGTCGGTGTCATTCAGGCCGCTGCCTTCGGTATCGGCCGCCGCGATCATCGCCTCCAGCAGGTTGCTCGGGTGGGCACGCAGCTCGGGCCTGGCGCGCAGGCGTTCGCGCGCCTGAGCTACGAAGCCTTCGATGGCGGCCTTCACCTCGACCACGCTGCGCTCGACTTCGCGGTCGGCGGGCAGCTTGAAGTAGCGCCAGTAACGCACCTGCGACAGCACGCGCCGGAAGATCGCGGGGAAGATCTTGTCGAGGTGCCGCTGGATCACCACGTCGTCCGACTCCAGCGTGTTCAGGTCGGCACCGAAGGCCAGGCCAGTGATCGCGTCGACCGTGTAGCGCATCAGGTCGGCCTGCAGGTCGATGCTGATGTGGCCTCGCGCGGCCTGCTGCCAGCGCTTGTGCAGCCGCTGCGAAACCGTCAGCAGCGAGGGGAAGTACGCGCGAACGTGGGTCGGGTCGAACCCCGCCATCACCATGCGGCGCTGGCGTGCCCAGGCGTCGCCCTCGGCGCCGAACACACCCGACGGCAGCCCCAGTTCTTCCCACGTGGCCTGCAGCTTGGCGGTGCGGCGAAAGCCCTCCGGCCGGTCGCGCAGCACCTGCTGCAGCACCTCGTGATCGGACACCGCCACGAACGCGCGGCTCCCGAGCTTGAAGCGGAACATCGGCCCGTACTCGCGGCTCCATTGCTCGACCGTCTGGTGCACCCGCTGCTTGTCGATCTGCAGCAGGTTGCCCAGCACCGGCACGCCGCGTGGCCCGGGCAGGTCTTTCACGTCTCTCAGGCGCGGTGTGGCGGCTGGCGCGGGCTTGAGGGGCAGGGTGGTGGCTTCCATCAGTCGCTCCTGGCTGTTCGTGACTATCCGCGCTTGGACGAGACCTTGTGGCGCATTAGCCGCCCCTTCTCGCGTTCCCAATCGCGCTTCTTCTCGGTGTTGCGTTTGTCGTGCTCGGCCTTGCCCTTGGCCAAGCCGATCTCGCACTTCACCAGCCCGCCCTTGAAGTGCAGGTCGAGCGGCACGAGCGTGAAGCCCTTTTGCTCGACCTTGCCGACCAGGCGCTTGATTTCTTCCTTGCGCATCAGGAGCTTCTTGGTGCGGTCTGCTTCCGGGCTGATGTGCGTGGAGGCGCTGCGCAGGGCGTTGATCCGGCAGCCGATCATGAACAGCTCGCCACCCCGTACCACCACGTAGCCGTCGGTCAGCTGAACCTGGCCCGCGCGAATGGCCTTGATCTCCCAGCCTTGCAGCACCATGCCGGCCTCGTACCGTTCCTCGATGTGGTATTCGAAATGTGCGCGGCGGTTTTCGGCAATGGACATGAGGCGGCGGGTCGGGGGCAAGGCAGGCCGGAGCGGGGCCAGAGTGAAGGCCAAAGCGCGCCCTACAATTTCCACATTGTATGAAGCACGTCAAGAAGTCGGTTCTGCTGTGGTACTCGCCGCACGAGATGTACAGCCTGGTCACCCAGGTTGCCGACTACCCGACCTTCCTGCCGTGGTGCGACCGCGCCGAAGTGCTGGAGCAGCGTGCCACGGGCGTCACGGCCCGCCTGCACCTCAATTACCTCGGCGTGCGCCATGCCTTCACCACGCGCAACGAGCACGTGACCGATGAAAGCGTGGTGCTGCACCTCGTCGACGGCCCGTTCTCGCTGCTCGACGGCACCTGGCGTTTCGTGCCGGTGCCGGCCACGGCGGGCGCAGAGGCGAAGGCCTGCAAGGTCGAGTTCGAGCTGCGTTATGCCTTCGCGAGCCGCCCGCTCGAAGTGCTGATCAGCCCGGTCTTCGACCGCATCGCAAACACCTTCGTCGACTCGTTCGTGAAGCGTGCCGAGCAGGTGCATGGCGCACGCTGATTCGCCGGCCGGCAAGGCGGCCGATGGCGAGGCGAACCTCACGGTGACCGTGGCGTTCAGCCCGGGCGTGAATCGGGTCGACGAAGTGGTGTTGCAGCTCGCTGCGGGTTCGACAGTGGCCGACGCGCTGCGCCGCAGCGGCCTGGCCGAGCGCCACCCGGGTGGCGCGCTCGATGACTTGCCTTGCGCCGTGTGGGGGGTGCTCTGCAGCCGCGATGTGGTGCTGCGCCACGACGACCGCGTTGAGCTGTACCGGCCGCTTCAGGTCGACCCGATGCAGGCCCGACGCAAGCGCCACAGCCTGCAGCGAGGCAAACCCGGTGCGCGGCCCGGCTAGCCGGCTAAAGGCAGATCATTTGCACTGATTGGCGATGATGTCTCGCGACCGGCGTGCCTCGGCGGCGCGGGCTGCATCGTCCAGATATTCGCGTTCGCCCTTGTCGTTGGTGCGCGAGACGCGCACGCCTGCATCGAAGGTGCGCAGGTTGCCCTGTGCCCGGGTGCATGCTTCGGCACGCACGGCAGCCTGGCGGGTTTCTTCAGCTTTCTTCTTGGCGGCTTCTTCCTGCTCGGCCTTCTTGCGCTTGGCCTCCAGTTCGGGCTCGGAAGCCTTCGCCGCCAGCGGCGGTGCTGCGTTTGCCGTGCCCGACGCGCCCGCAACGCCAGATGCACCCGATGCAGGGGCCGAGGGCGCGGCTGCAGCCTGCGCCTTGCGCTGGCCCACGGCCGGCCGTTGAAGAATGTCCTGATCGGCCACGCCGGAGGGGGGTGGCAGGTCGCTGTACTGCGTCTGGCCGGCCTTGTCGCGCCACTTCCACTGGGCGCTCACAGGCAACGCCAGCGTCAGGGCGAGCACGGCGGCAAGCAAGGCAACAGGGCGTCTGACCATGATGGGGCTGGAGGCAAGTTCGAAGCCCCTCAAGTGTACGGGGCCGAGCCACGATCAAAGCCTGTCGCCGGCCGCCGATTCGTGCCTTTGTGACCTCATCCGTATAATTTCATTTTGCGAACGGAGCTTCTTCCATGCGCCTTCTTGGCAAAGCGCTCACCTTCGACGATGTGTTGTTGGTGCCAGCGTTCTCCCAGGTGTTGCCACGCGACACCGACCTCTCGACCCACCTCTCCCGCAACATCCGACTGCGCCTGCCGCTGGTTTCAGCGGCGATGGACACAGTGACCGAGGCGCGGCTGGCGATTGCCATCGCCCAGGAGGGCGGCATCGGCATCGTTCACAAGAACCTCACGCCCAAGCAGCAGGCGGCGGAAGTGGCGCGGGTCAAGCGCTATGAATCGGGCGTGCTGCGTGACCCGATCACGGTGGCGCCGACGACCCGCGTGCATGAGGTGATGGAACTGTCGCGGCTGCACGGTGTGTCGGGCTTTCCGGTGCTCGAAGGCCAGCGCGTGGTCGGCATCGTGACGAACCGCGACCTGCGTTTCGAGACCCGTCTGGACGCTTTGGTGAGCGAGATCATGACGCCCCGCGAGCGCCTCATCACCGTGCGCGAGGGGGCGACGATCGACGACGGCAAGACCCTCATGCACCGCCACAAGCTCGAGCGCGTGTTGGTGGTGAACGAGGCCTTCGAATTGCGCGGACTGATGACGGTGAAAGACATCACCAAGCAAACGAGCTTTCCGAACGCCGCCCGCGACGGGCGCGGCCAGTTGCGCGTGGGCGCTGCGGTGGGCGTGGGCGAGGGCACCGAGGAACGAGTCGAACTGCTGGTGCGCGCCGGGGTCGATGCGCTCGTCGTCGACACCGCGCACGGCCACAGTGCCGGCGTGATCGAGCGCGTACGCTGGGTCAAGCAGCACTACCCGCACATCGACGTGATCGGCGGCAACATTGCGACCGGCGCGGCCGCGCTGGCGTTGGTCGAGGCCGGTGCCGACGGCGTGAAGGTGGGCATCGGGCCGGGTTCGATCTGCACCACGCGCATCGTGGCCGGCGTGGGCGTGCCGCAAATCATGGCGATCGACAGCGTGGCCACGGCGCTGAAAGGCACCGGCGTGCCGCTGATCGCCGATGGCGGCATTCGCTATTCGGGCGACATCGCCAAGGCCATCGCGGCCGGCGCGCATACGGTGATGATGGGCGGCATGTTCGCCGGCACCGAGGAGGCGCCGGGCGAGATCGTGTTGTTCCAGGGGCGCAGCTACAAGAGCTACCGCGGCATGGGTTCGATCGGCGCCATGCAGCAAGGCAGTGCGGACCGCTACTTCCAAGACAACACCGGCGCCAACCCGAACGCCGACAAGCTCGTGCCCGAAGGCATCGAAGGCCGCGTGCCTTACAAAGGATCGATGGTCAGCATCGTGTTCCAGATGGCCGGTGGCCTGCGCGCCTCGATGGGTTACTGCGGCTGCGCGAGCATCGAAGACATGCGCGCCCGGGCCGAGTTCGTCGAGATCACCTCCGCCGGCATTCGCGAGAGCCACGTCCACGACGTGCAGATCACCAAGGAAGCACCGAACTACCGCTCGGAGTGACGCGGCCAGACAGCGCGGCGCTGCGATTCGCCGGCGCCCCCACTCACGCCAGCCGAGAAGGCAGCACAGAAGACAGCACTGAAGGACCTCTCTTTGTCCATTGACACCCCGGCCCAGCCACGCGCTGCCGCCATGCCTTTCATCATGATCACGGTGTTGATCGACATGCTGTCGATCGGCTTGATCGTTCCTGTGCTGCCGGGGCTCGTGGGCCGCTTCACCGGCTCGCAGGTCGACCAGGCGTTCTGGTATGGCGCAGTCACGTTTTCGTTCAGCATCGCGAACTTCATTGCCTCGCCGATCCTCGGTGCGCTGTCGGACGCGCACGGCCGGCGGCCCGTGCTGCTGCTCGGCTTCTGCGGCATGGCGTTGAGTTTCTTCGCCACCGCGTCGGCCACCGCGTTGTGGGTGCTGATCGCGGTGCGGCTCGTCAGCGGCGCGGTGCAAACGAACGCGGCTGTCGCCAACGCCTACGTGGCCGACATCAGCGCGCCGGCCGAGCGCGCCAAGCGCTTCGGCATGCTGGGCGCGATGTTCGGTGTGGGCTTCATCCTGGGCCCGGTCATGGGCGGGCTGCTCGGCGCGATCGACCTGCAACTGCCGTTTTATGCGGCCGGCGCGTGCGCGCTGGCGAACCTCGTCTACGGCTGGTTCGTGTTGCCCGAATCGCTGCCTCCCGAGCGCCGCAAGCCGTTCACCTGGCGCGCCGCGAACCCGGTCGTGTCGCTGCGTGCGTTGGCGGGGTTGAAGGGCGTCGGCTCACTCGCCGTGTCGATCGCCTGCAGCTTCCTCGCGCAGTTCGTGCTCTACACCTGCTGGGTGCTCTACAGCACCTTCAAGTTCGGCTGGGGCCCGGCAGAGAACGGCTGGTCGCTCGCCGCAGTGGGCGTGATGTCGGTGCTGGTTCAGGGCGTGTTGCTCGGCAGGCTGCTCAAGCGCCATGCGCCGCAACGGCTGGTGGTCGCGGGCCTGCTCTCTTCGAGCGTGGCCTACCTGCTGTGGGGCGCGGCCACGCAGGGCTGGATGATGTATGCGGTGATCTTCTGCAACATCCTCGGCTACACGGTGCAGGCATCGATGCAGAGCATCATCTCGGGCGCTGCCGACGAGTCGAGCCAGGGCCAGACGGCGGGCGCCGTGAGCGGCCTGAGCAGCCTGATGGCCGTGATCGCCCCGGTGATCGGCGCGCCGCTGCTCGGCGTGGTCTCGCACCTGCCGCGAGGCGACTGGCGCATCGGCGCCCCCATGTACTTTTGCGCCGTTCTTCAGTTCATAGCCCTGCTCGTTGCGGTGCGCCACTTCCGCCGGGCGCGCCATGCACGCCCGGCCGCCGCGCCCACTGCTGCGCCCTCGACTTGATTGCCTCGACGCTCACCGCGCCACCGCCATGCACGACAAGATCCTGATCCTCGACTTCGGCTCGCAAGTCACCCAGCTCATCGCGCGCCGCGTGCGCGAAGCGCACGTGTTCTGCGAGATCCACCCGAACGACGTGAGCGACGAGTTCATTCGTTCGTTCGCGCCCAAGGGCATCATCCTGTCGGGCAGCCACGCCAGCACCTACGAAGACCACAACCTGCGCGCCCCGCAGGCCGTGTGGGACCTGGGTGTGCCGGTCCTGGGCATCTGCTACGGCATGTTCACGATGGTGGTGCAGCAGGGCGGTCAGGTCGAGGCCAGCGACCACCGCGAGTTCGGCTACGCCGAGGTGCGCGCGCACGGCCACACGAAGCTGCTCGACGGCCTCGAAGACTTCGCGACGAGTGAAGGCTTTGGGATGCTCAAGGTGTGGATGAGTCACGGCGACAAGGTCACCGCGCTGCCGCCCGGGTTCACGCTGATGGCAAGCACGCCGAGCTGCCCGATTGCCGGCATGGCCGACGAGGCGCGCGGCTACTACGGCGTGCAGTTCCACCCCGAGGTCACCCACACCGTTCAGGGGCGTGCGCTGTTGAACCGGTTCGTGCTCGAC
>JANXWV010000022.1 GCA_025350965.1 Rhizobacter sp. | reverse complement strand
GGCGGCCTGACGCGGCGCACGTGATGACACGCACCCGCCACGTTCAACCCGACGATTGGGTCGTGATCGCGAACTCGCCGGCCGAGATCGACGCCGCCGTGCGCCAGAGCCGCCGCACCGTGAACCGCCGCGCACTCGTGGCGGCGGGCGTGGCCATCGTGCCCATTCCGGGCATCGACTGGATCACCGACGTGGCCGTGCTGCTCAAGCTCATCCCCGAGATCAACCGCGCCTTCGGCCTGACGCCCGAGCAGGTCGAGCGCTTGTCGCCGGACCGGCAGCTGGTGGTCTACAAGGCCATCTCGGCCGGGGGCGGCATGTTGGTCGGGCGGCTCGTCACGCGGGAGCTGGTCATGCGCATGCTCAAGCTCGTGGGGGTGCGCCTGACCACGCAACAGGCCGCGAAGTACGTGCCCATTGCGGGGCAGGCGGTGTCGGCGGTGCTCACGTTTTCGTCGCTGAAGTTCGTGTGCGAACAGCACATTCAGCAGTGCGCCGCAGTGGCGCGGCAGCTCATGCTGCCGGCGCCCAGCGCGGCGGTGTGAGCGGCTGGGTACAATGCGGGTTAGTCGGGGCGTAGCGCAGCCTGGTAGCGCAACTGGTTTGGGACCAGTAGGTCGTGAGTTCGAATCCCACCGCCCCGACCACCTCATTCCCCCACGCTGCAGCGTTCGCATGTGGCCCCACAGCCCGTAGCTCAACTGGATAGAGCACCGACCTTCTAAGTCGGATGTCGGGGGTTCGAGTCCCTCCGGGCTGGCCAATTCGACACCCCACCGCGAGCTGTAAACGGCTGGCCGTGACGCATCAGACCAACCCGGCCGACGGTGGCTGCGGCGTGTCGGTGCTGCCACCGTCATGGCGGGTACGCCAATCATTGCGGCAACGGCGCGGCCGGCGGAAGAGAAGTGCCGCGCCGAGTGCGATCAGCAACAGCGGCCCGATGAGGTGGAACATGCCGATTGGGATGAGGCCGAGGTGCTTGGCAACGCCGAGCGAGCCGATCACGATGAGTGCAATGGGGAAGATTCGCATGTTGTGCTCCAGGTTGAGATGAAAGGGTT
Organism: Rhizobacter sp.; assembly: GCA_025350965.1. GTDB lineage: Bacteria > Pseudomonadota > Gammaproteobacteria > Burkholderiales > Burkholderiaceae_C > LMDS01. The sequence continues at coordinate 2,269 of JANXWV010000022.1, read as the reverse complement.
CGTACGAGAGAGGTGCAATGAGCAAGCGTCAGCGTTGCTCACCGGGCACTGGCGGGGATGAGCCCTCACTTGCAGGCCTTGGCAGGGGCGAATTGCCGCCACCATGAACATGCCCCTGCTGCATGCCGGCGCGAAAACGCTCGCGCTCTTCGTCGCTCAGGCTGGCCCAGCCGGGGCCGAAGCGGCGGTGCATGCGGCGCTCCCAGCGGTCCCGTACCCGTTCGTGCATGTTCGCGCGCCAACGCGGGCCGCGCGCCAGCATGGCCACGCCGATGGCGACGAGAAGCAAGGGCCAAAAGAGTTGCACAAACGCGGAGTCGATGAGGCCATAGTGCTTGAGCAGCCCGAACACGCCAATGGCGATGAGGGCGAGCGGAAAGATGCGCATGGTTTTCTCCAAGAATGAAAGGGTGCGCGGGTGCGCTAGATGATGAGGTCGCCGTATTCGGCCTGCAGCCGCAAGCGCAGGGCGAGGACGGCGTAGCGCTTGCGCGCGAGCAAGGTGTTCTGCGGTACGCGCCATTGCGCGGCCAGGTCTGCGAACGAAATGCCTTCGATCTCGTGCGCCATGAACACGTCACGCTGCTCCGGAGGCAGTGTTTGCAGCGCGGCCTGTATGGAGCCGAGCAGCACCGAGCGGGCATAGGCGGCATCGGGGCCCGCGGCGGGGTCGGGCAGGTTCTCTTCGAGCCAGCTGCGGCCGTCTCCACCGTCGGCGTCTGGCAGCGGCTCTTCCCTCTTCTTGCGCGCTCGGTCGATGATGCGGTTCTTGGCCACACGAAACAGCCACGCGCCGGCTTGCTCAATGGCATCGGTGGCGGCGTAGAACTCGAGCAACACGTCTTGCAAGATGTCTTCGGCCTCAGCCGCATCGCGAACTTGGCCGCGGATGAAGTTGCCCAGCCGCGAACGCTCACGCGAGACGATCTCAGTGAAGCGCGGTGCGTTGACGGGCACGGTGAGGTGTGCTGTTGGGGGTGATCCGGCAAGGGCGTCCATGCCATGTAGACGAATGGACGCGGGCGATATTGTGGGCCGGCGGGCTGTGCCTCAAACGCGAAGACTCCGATTCGGCCCCTCGTCGAAATGACCTCCTCCGGGCGGAGTAGCGAGAAACCGGTCGTACGCGTTGCAGAAGTCTTGCGGGATCTCGAAGTACGGCAATGCGCCCGTCGGGAAGACCGTGAACTGCCAATTTGGACAAGCCTCGACGATCACCTTGCCCCGGTAGTCGGTGAAGTCGCCGCGCACGCCGTGCGACATCCAGACCGGCATTTGAAGGCGCTCGTAGACCGAGTGAATGTCGGCGCTGAACAGGTTCGCCGCCAGAAAATGCAGCGGGACGTGCTCCGCACCGGCCGCTTGCGTGGTCAACACGTCGTAGGCCCAGAGCGCTTCGTCGATGCCCTTCGATCCCCAGGTGCGTTGCAGAAAGTAGCGGATCACGCCGGGCTTGGTCAGCGTGCGGAAGAGCGCGCCCCCCCAGCCCGCACCCGGCCCACGCAGGGCCTTGTACAGCCAGGGCAGGCCTCGCGTGGTACCGGGGGCGCCGCGCCATTGCCGCAGGCCCATAAAGCCGGTGGGGCTGACGAGCGCGACGCTGCGATAGCCGCCCGGCGCTTCCGCAGCTGCCCGCGCCAGGTACTCGCTCGACAGTGACAGGGCCAGCGCGTCGATGGGCGCCGGGCCGCAGCGCGCGCGTACCTGCTCCGTCACGGCGTGTACGGCGTCGGTCATCAGGCGCGGTGTGTAGTTTCGGTCGCTGCGTTCAGAGAAGCCGTAGCCCGGCAGATCGACCGAAAAGACGGTGCGGGTTGCGCGGTAGTGCTCGTGGAGCGGCCGCATCTCGGCCGCCGATGCCGACGCGTTGATGCTGTGAATGAGCAGCAGCGGCGGGCCTTGGCCAGCGATATAAACGCTGAGTCGGCCGGCCTGGCTCGCGAACTCGAAGCGCTCGCCGCTGACGGCCGCTGGCACCTCGAGCGTCATGCGCGGCGGGCGGTGGTCCGCCGCTTCATACCCAGCCCTGCCGCCACCGCCGGCCGTCGGTCAAATCGCGCCATTGCAACATCGACGAGCGCCCGGAATGGACCGCCTCGATCTCTACCCATTCGACCCGAACTGCAGGTGGCTCGGGTTCGACGACACGCGTCACCACGAAGTGTTTTTCCTTGTTGGTGGGTGCGACAGCCGTCCATTTGGTGAGCAAGAGTTTCTTCGGGCTCAGAGGGTTCTTCTCGGCAGCGTTGAAGCCTGCAGAGCGGGCTGA
>JANXWV010000016.1 GCA_025350965.1 Rhizobacter sp. | reverse complement strand
CATGCTGCGCGAGCAGCCCGCGCACCAGCGGCAGGACCGTCGATTGCGACGGGTCGAAGTGCAGCACGATCTCGGGCTTGCGGTTGCCGCCGAACAGCGCCGTGCCCGCCGCCGCGCCGAAGCCCGCTGGCAGCACCACGGCGGCGCGCAGCTTGCCGGCGCGCACCTGCGCCAAGGCCTCGTCTGCAGACTGGTCGCTGACGACGAGCGCGCTTTCCGCATGCAACGCGGCCACGACCTTGATCGACACGGCGCTGTGATCCAGGTCGGTGATTGCGATCGGAATGTTCGACGGCTTGGCGGTCTTGTCGCCGAACAGGCTGCCGAAGAACGCGGCGATCAGGATGGGCGCCACGATGCTCATGATGACCGCGCGGCGGTTCGAGAAGTGCAAGGTCAGGTCCTTGCGAACCAGGGCGGTGAATGCGCTCATGGGGATGCTTTCGACAGTTGTTTCGGGGGTGCATCAATCACGCAGTTGCCGCCCGGTGAGCGCGAGGAACACGTCTTCGAGGTTGGCGCGGCCCGAGCTGAGGTGGCGCACCGTGCAGCCGTGCGCGGCGAGCGTTTGCAGCACAGCGGCGGCCGTGGCGCCGAGGTCGTCAACGGCGAGCATGAGGCGGCCCGCGCCGAGCACTGCGCTGCGCACGCCGGGCAGCGCCTGCACAGCAGCCAGGTCGCTGGGATCGGGCACGCCGTCGATGTCGAGCACCAGCGTCTGCGCGGCGGGCAGGCTGCGCATCAGCTCGGCCTGCGTGCCGCTGGCCACCACGCGGCCGTGGTCGATGACGACGATGTGGTCCGCCAGGCGCTCGGCCTCTTCCATGTAGTGCGTGGTGTAGATCAGCGCCTTGCCCGCGCGCTTCAAGGCTTCGAGGTTGTCGAAGATGGCGTTGCGGCTTTGCGGGTCGACGCCGGCGGTGGGCTCGTCGAGCAGCAGCACGTCGGGGTCGTGCACCAGCGCGCAGGCGATGTTCAGGCGGCGCTTCATGCCGCCACTGAAGGTGGCCGGCTTGTCGCGGGCGCGGTCGGCCAGGCCGACCATGGCCAGCACATCGGCCGCACGCGCCTTGAGCGTGGCCTGCGGCATGTCGTACAGGGCCCCGAACAGTTCGATGTTGGCGAGCGCCGGCAGGTCTTCGAACAGCGCCAGGTCTTGCGGCACCAGGCCGATGCGGCGCTTGAAGACGCGCTCGTTGCCGGCCAGCGTGGTGCCGTTGATCGTCACGCTGCCGGCATCGGCCGAGGTCAAGCCGCTGACGATGCCGACCGTCGTGGACTTGCCCGCGCCGTTCGGCCCGAGCAGGCCCAGCACTTCGCCGGCGCGCACCTCGAACGAGATGTCGGTGAGTGCGGTGCGCTCGCCGTAGCGCTTGCGCAAACCGCGCGCCTGCAACATTGCATCCATCCCCTGCTCCCGGTTCGTGTCATTGGGGCGCATCGTAGTAGCGGGTCGTACCGGCTTGCCTCGGCGTGCGACGGAATGCCGCTCGGTGGCGCGAGCCGGCACCGGGCGGCGTGAACCGCAGCGCATGTTCCAGTGGACCGACGCACGGCCTGAAGCGCAGCTTGACGCGCCCCGCGTGGCGCCTGCACCATCCAGGCCCAGCATGGGCTACTCGACCGGCAAGCTCGCTTTCATTCTGGCCGTCGCACTGTTGCTGGCCTGGGCCGGCGCGTGGGTGCTGGCCAGGCGCTATCGCAGTGCGATGGCCGGATTGATGCGTGCGCCGGGCGCAGCCTCTTCCTCTTCCTCTTCCTCTTCCTCTTCCTCTTCCTCTTCCTCTTCCGCTTCCTCTTCCGCTTCCGTCGCGCCACCACTCGCCGCCCGCGCGGTGCAACCCGACCGCTTGGCACGCCGCATCACTCTGGCGCAGAACCGCAGCGCTGGCTGGCGCCTGACGATGCTGCTGCTCGGCCTCTCGGCGCTGATGGCCATGAGCAGTGCATGGCTGACGTTGTGGCTCGACGCCGCAGGCCAACCGGTGCCCCTCAAGCGCTGGGCCGTGCTGGCGCTGGCCAACACCTGGCCCACCATTCCCGCCCTCGGCTTGTTGTGGCGCTGGCCGCTGGCGCGCCTGCTGGCAGCGCTCGCAGCCTGGTGCGTGCTGTGCTTCGCGGTGATGCTGTGGCGCTCGATCGAGCCGCGCCCGATGGCGCTGCTGCTGTTCCTGGCCATCGAGGTCGGCCCGCCGGTGCTGCTGATCGCGTTGCTGTGCCTGGGCGCCACCTCGCGTGCTGTGGCGCCGTGGCTGCTGCCCCCGCTGGTGGGGCTGGTGTGGGCGTCGATGGCCGGGATCGACCTGCTCGCCGTGCTCGTTGCGCAGCGCTCACCGTGGTTGACGCGGTTGCCGTCCTGGGCCATTCCGCACGGCGTGATGCTCGGGTTCGCGCTGCTGCCCTGGCTCGCGGCATGGTGGCCGCTGCGTTGGCTCGGCCGCGCGCTCGGGCAGGCGTATGCGCAGCAGCGCTTGTCGGAAGGGCTGGTGCTGTTCACGGCCGTGTGGGCGGTCGCGTTGCTGGTGCAGGCGCTGACGGCGGCCAGCAGCGCGGGCCTTGCCGGCGCGGCCTTGCTGTTGCCTCTGGCGTGGATACCGCTGACCTTGGCGCTCTGGCAACGCTTGCCGCGTGCCGAAGGCCGGCCACCGACGCTGCTGGTGCTGCGCGTGTTCCAGCACGACGCTGCAGTCCAGGCACTGTTCGACCACGTCGTCGAGCGCTGGCGCCTGACCGGCAACACCGTGCTGATCGCCGGCACCGACCTCGTCGACCGCACGCTCGATGCGGCCGACATCTTCACCTTCCTCGACGGCGGCCTGGCGCAGCGCTTCATCCACACGCCGGCCGACGTTGCACCGCGCTTGGCCGGCATCGATCTGGCGCCCGATGCCGAAGGCCGCCATCGCGTCAACGAGTGCTATTGCCGCGACACCACGTGGCAAGACGCTCTTCACGCGCTGGTTGCGCGCAGTGACGTGGTGCTGATGGACCTGCGCGGCTTCCGGGCCCACAACGCCGGTTGCCGCTTCGAGCTGGCCACGCTCGCGCAGGCACAGCAGCTGCCGCGCGTGGTGGTGCTCGTCGATGCGCAGACCGACCGCACCTGCGCCGAGGCCGATGCCGCCTGCGCGCCGGCCGGCCGCTTCGTGTGGGTCGATGCCGGGAAGGTCGGCGCGGCCACGAAGCGCGAGGCCTTGCGCTGCTTGTTTCCCGATTGATTGCCTCTGAACGCTGGCCCATGATCTAGGGCTTCCGATCGCCGCTTTGCGCGACCATCATCCGCGCCACTCAGCGCCACTCAGCGCCCCTCAGCGCCGCTCAGCGCCGCCGCGAAGCGGCTCAAACCACCTCAGGAGACTCACCATGGCCACCAAGAAACCCGCAACCCCCAAGGCCGGCCCCGGCCCGAGGGCCCTGTCGCTGCACATCGGCCTGAACGCCGTCAGCGGCTCAGCCTACGGCGGCTGGACCGGGCCGCTGGCAGCCTGTGAGTTCGACGCGAACGACATGGCCGCCATCGCCGCGAGCAAGGGCATGAAGAGCACCGTCATGCTCACCAAGAAGGGCACGCGCGCCAACGTGCTGGGCGCCATGCGCAGCGCGGCCAAGGCGCTGGTCGCGGGCGACCTGTTCTTCATGACCTACTCCGGCCACGGCGGGCAGGTGCCCGACGTGAACGGCGACGAGCCCGACAAGCAGGACGAAACCTGGTGCCTCTACGACGGCCAGCTGATCGACGACGAGCTGTACTTCGAACTCGCCCGGTTCGCCGCCGGCGTGCGCGTGCTGGTGCTCTCCGACAGCTGCCACAGCGGCAGTGTCACCCGCGAGCGCCCGCCGCCGCCGGTGCCCGGCCAGCGCCCGAAGCTGATGCCCGCCGCCGTGGCGATGCGCGTGTATGCCGAGCACAAGGCCTTCTACGACAAGCTGCAGCTCGACGTGGCCCAAGCCGCCGGCAGCGACAAGACCGTCGACCCCGACACCGCCCTCGCCCAGGTGGCCGCCAGCCCGCGCCTGACTGCCATCGTGAAGAACTTCAAGCCCTCGGTCGTGCTGATCTCGGGCTGCCAGGACAACCAGACCTCGATGGACGGCGACCACAACGGCGCCTTCACCGAGCAGGTGCTCGCCACCTGGAACCACGGCGCGTTCACCGGCAGCTACGGCGTGTTCCATGCGCGCGTGAAGGGCGCGATGCCGCCCACCCAAACGCCGAACCTGTTCACGCTCGGCAAGACCGGCGCCTTCCTCGCGCAGACGCCGTTCACGGTGTAGGGCACTCGCCGCCATGAACGATGCTCAGGCAACTGACCCGTTCGCCGCGCCGCCAGCGAGCGCGGCGCCGGTCACGCTGTTCTACAGCTATGCCCATGAAGACGAAGCCCTGCGCGACGAACTGCAAGGCCACCTGAAGATCCTGGAGCGGCGCGGCCTGCTGGCGCCCTGGCACGACCGGCGCATCAACGCCGGCGAAGACTGGGCGCAGCGCATCGATGACAACCTGCGCAACGCCGAACTCGTGCTGCTGCTCGTCAGCAAGGACTTCATCGAGTCCGACTACATCATGGGCACCGAACTCGGCGCCGCCATGGCACGCCACGCGCAACACGAGACCGTGGTGGTGCCCATCGTCGTGCGCGCCGTCGACCTCGACCCCGACGATGCCGACGCGCTGCCGTTCCTGAAACTGCAAGGCCTGCCGACCGACCTGAAGCCCGTCACATCGTGGACGAACCGCGACGAGGCCTGGACCAACGTGGCCAAGGGCTTGCGCGTCACCGTCAAGGCAATCCGCGAACGGCGGCCGGTGGCTGTGGCGGCGCCACCCGTGATGGCGCCGCCTGCGCCGGTGGCCGCCCCCTTGTCCAGGTCACCGCGCCCGCATCCTGCTGCGCCGGCGGCGTCGCCAGCGTGGCCGGACCTGCCGACGGCCGCAGCCGGGCGCGACGGGTTCGACCACATCGACGTCGACTTCATGGCCGACCGGGGAGTGCCCGACAGCGTGCCGCCACCGGCCGCGCCCGACGCGGTGCTCGACCGCGTGGTGCAAGGCGCGGTCGGCCTTGTTGAAAACGCGCTGCGCAGCCGGGGCGAGCCGGCGCTCGACGTCCTCGAACAAGAGCGCCTGCGCAGAGGCACGCGCGCCCTGATCGACCTGCCCGACCAGAAGCGCGTGCTCTGGGTCGATGACCGGCCTGAAGGCAACCGCTTCGAAGCGGCTGCACTGGCGCACTTGCAGATCGAGGTGGTGGCGGTACGCGACACCGATGCTGCGATGGCGTGCATCGCCGCCGACACCGAAGGCTTCGACCTCGTCATCTCCGACTGGGAGCGCCCGGCCGAAAGCCCGCAGGCCGGCTTGCGCCTGCTGCAAAGGCTGCGCGCCACCGGCTCGGCCGTGCCGCTGGTGTACTACCACGCGACCTTCGGCACCGCCCGGCGCGAACAGCGTGCCGAGCAGGCCCGCGCGGCGGGCGCGCTCGGCGAGGCGGTGTTGCCGTCGGACCTGATGGCGCTGGTGCGGCGGGCGCTGCTAGGCTGACCCGCTACGCCAGTACCCGGTACCAACCCCCACAAGAACAGACCCCAGGAGACGACCATGGCCACCCGCGGACCCGACATCACCTTCATCGTGCCCGGCCAGGCAGACACCGGCGCAGCCGCCACGAGCCCCGTGCGCGGCCGCGTCAAGGCCGCCGTGAGCGTGGGGGCGCAGCGCGCCGGTGGCGCGGCCCAGCGCGTGGTCGCACGGCCGGGCGAAGACGTGGTGGTGCTCACCATCGCGAACGGCCCCACGCTCGTGCTCAGCCCCGAGTCGGCCCGCGACCTGATGCGCGCGCAGGCGCCAGGCGCCACGCGCGGCGCGATTGCGGCGGCGAACAGCAACGAGGTCATCGTCGGCGCGCAGCTCGGCTGGCCCGGGCTGGAGGCGAGCGCCACGCGCGGCGTCACGCGCGGCTGGATGGGGCAGGCGGTGCTGAGCGCGTTCCACGTCATCACCGGCCTCGTCAAGGACGCGGCGCCCAAGCTCGCGGCGGCAGCCATCACGATGAAGGTCGATGGCGCGGTCGATGCAGGCGTCTACAAGCTGAGCGCCGGCCCGATGCCGAAGGCGCTGAACGCCGACGGCCGCAAGCCCATCAACGTGAGCGCCGCCGATGCCGCCGCCGGCCCCCTGTTGATGTTCGTGCACGGCACCTTCGTGGACACGGTCAGCACCTTCGGCAAGCTGTGGTCGGGCCACCCCGACACGGTGCGCGAACTGTTCCAGCAGTACGGCGAACGCGTCTTCGCGCTCGACCACCCGACGATGGGCAAGAGCCCGATTGCCAACGCGCTGACCCTCGTGCAGGCGCTGCCGGACGACGCGCGGCTGCACCTCGTGACGCACTCGCGCGGCGGTCTGGTGGCCGAAGTGCTGGCGCGCGCCTGCGCCGGCCGGCCGCTCAGCGCGGACGAGCTGAAGCTGTTCGTGGGTGCCGGCTACAGCGCGCACCGCGCTGACCTGCAATCCCTGTTCACGATGGCCTCGGCCAAGCGCATCAAGGTTGAGCGCGTGGTGCGGGCCGCCTGCCCGGCGCGGGGCACGCTGCTCGCATCGAAACGCTTCGACGCCTACCTGTCGGTGCTGCAGTGGGGCCTGCAACTGGCCAGCGTGCCGGTGGCGCCGCAGTTGGTGGACTTCCTGCACGAAGTGGCGCGCCGCCGCGCCGAGCCCGACGAGCTGCCGGGCATCGAAGCCATGATGCCCGACAGCCCCGTGATCCAGTGGCTCAACAGCGGCGGCGAGCCGGTGCCCGGCCTGTTGCGCGTGATCGCCGGCGACATGGAAGGCGACTCCATCGGCTCATGGGTCAAGACGCTGCTGACCGACGCCTTCTACTGGACCGACAACGACATCGTGGTGCAGACGCGCTCGATGTACGGCGGCGCGCCGCGCGCGGCCGCCGCAGGCGCCGGTGCGGCGATAGGCGCCGCCGCTTTCGTGCTCGACCGGGGCGCGAAGGTCACGCACTTCAACTACTTCGCCAACCCGTTGACGGTGGCCGCGATGGCGGCTGCGCTGAAGGCCGACCAACCCGAAGGCTTCGCGACCATCGGCCCGCTGAGCTGGGCCGGCGAAGACGCGAGCGGCACGCGTTCGGCGCGCGCCGTGGCGCGCTCGCGCGGCGGCCCCGGCGAGAAGGCAGCCGACCGGCCGGCGGTGTTCGTGCTGCCCGGCATCCTGGGCTCGAACCTCGCGCTCGACGGCAAGCGCATCTGGCTCGGCTTCCGCTTCATCAATGGCCTGAAGAAGCTCGCGTGGGACCCAGCCACCGCCGCACGCGTCACGCCCGACGGCCCCATCGGCCTGAGCTATGACGACCTGATCGACCGGCTCGCCGACACGCACGAGGTGATTCCGTTCGCCTACGACTGGCGCCGCCCGATCGAAGACGAGGCGCGCCGCCTCGCCGACGCGGTAGAAGCGGCCCTCACCGTGCGCGCCAACAGCGGCAAGCCGGTGCGCCTGCTCGCGCACTCGATGGGCGGGCTGGTCGCGCGCACCCTGCAGCTGGAGCGCCCGGCGACGTGGCAGAAGATGATGGCGCGCGACGGTGCACGCCTGCTCATGCTCGGTACGCCGAACGGGGGTTCGTGGGCACCGATGCAAACGCTGTCGGGCGACGACACCTTCGGCAACGCGCTGGTCGCGTTCGGCTCGCTGTTCGACAACGGCGGCACGCGCAAGATGATGGCCTGCATGCCGGGCTTCATCCAGCTTCAGGCCGCCCTGCTCGACCCGGTGCAGCAGCTCGACAAGGCAAGCACCTGGCAGCGCCTGGCCGATGACGACATGGCCGTGCTGCGCTCGCACAGCATCTGGCACGACGAAGGCGCGCAGCGCACGATCTACGAGTGGGGCGCGCCGCCGCAAGACGTGCTCGACCAGGCCGTGGCCTTGCGCAAGCGGCTGGATGCGCAGGTGCCGATGCTCGGTGCCGATGCGCAGAAGATGCTGCTCGTCGTTGGCCATGCCGACTTCACGCCCGCCGGCATCGTGCAGGGCAACGACGGCCTGGAATACCTCGACACCCCCGACGACGGCGACGGCCGCGTGCCGCTGCAAAGCGCGCTGCTGCCCGGTGTGCGCACCTGGAAGGTGGATGCCGAGCACGGCAAGCTGCCCGACGTGTCAGGCGCCTTCGCGGCCTACATCGAGCTGCTGGCCACAGGGCAGACCAGCCAGCTGGAGGTGCTGCGCCTCGATGCCACGCGCTCCGCCAATGCGAACGCCAGCGTCGATGCGCCGGGCCGCGAAGCGGCGGCCCGCGCGGCGGCCGCCTCGCAGGTGCGCAGCCGCCCGTCGCGCGGGCTGCACTCGTCGCAGCCGCCATCGAGCGCGTCCGACACGCTGGGCCTGGGCCGCTCGGGCGACGCTGAGCGCGCGCGCGCGCGAGCCAAGTCGAGCGCGCTGCGGGTGCGCGTGTTCAACGCCGACCTGCGCTTCATCAAGGAGCCGCTGCTGCTCGGCCACTACCGCGCGCTGGCGCTCACGGGCACCGAGCGCGTGGTCGATGCCCTCGTCGGCAAGGCGATGAGCCAGTCGCTCGCAGCCGGCCTGTACCCCGACGCGACCGGCTCTCACCAGATCTTCAACAACGAGCGCCCCGACCCGGACAACCCGTTCGCGATGGCCCGCCCGCAGGCCGTGGTGGTGGCCGGGCTCGGCGAGGAAGGCAAGCTGCGGCCGGCCGAGCTGGTCTACACCGTGCGCCAGGCCGTCCTGGCCCACGCCCAGCGTTTTGCGGAGCGGCCGGGCGGCGCGGCGGCGCAGTTCGAGCTGGCGGCCACGCTGCTCGGCAGCGGCGGCATGGGCATCACTCCCGGCAGTGCCGCGCAACTCATCGCGCAGGGCGCGTTCGAGGCGAACCAGAAGCTGCAGCAGGCCGGCTGGCCGCAGCTGGCGCAGCTCACGCTCGTGGAGCTGTACCTCGAGCGCGCGAGCGACGCCTGGCGCGCGCTGCAAGTGCAGGCAGAAGCGGCGCCGAAGCAGTTCGAGGTGGTCGGCCGTGTCGATTCGGGCGAAGGCGCGATCCGGCGCTCGCCGGACGTCAACTACCGGGGCGCGAACTACGACTTCATCAGCGCCCTGCCGGGCCCGAAAGAGAACGACGAGCCGACGATCCTGTTCACGATCGACACGCGCCGTGCCCGCACCGAAGTGCGGGCCCAGCACGCGCAGGGCAAGCTGCTGAGCGAGCTGGTGGCGAACGCGTCGAACGACGCCAACCGCGACCCGCAGATCGGCCGCACCCTCTTCAACCTGCTCGTGCCGGTCGAGATCGAGCCCTTCTTCGGCGGCACCAGCGAGATGCTGCTCGAACTCGAAGGCGGCACCGCGGGCATCCCGTGGGAACTGCTCGACACCGACCTGCCCGAGCAAGGCGGCGGCGATGCGCGGCCATGGGCGATACGCAGCAAGCTGATCCGCAAGCTCCGCACCGCCGAGTTCCGGGTGCAGGTGTCGGACGCCAGCGCCGACCACAGCGTGCTGGTGATCGGCGCGCCGAAGTGCGACCCCGACAAGTACCCCGAGCTGCCCGGTGCGCGCGCCGAGGCCGAGGCGGTGGTGGCGTGCCTGATGGCCGGCGCCGACGGCGTGCCGGCCAACCGCGTGCGCTCGCTGCTCAGCGGCGAAGACGACGCGCGCACCGTCATCAACGCGCTCTATGAGCGCCCCTACCGCGTGGTGCACATCGCCGGCCACGGTGAGTTCGGCCCGCGCGGCGGGGTGGTGCTGTCGGGCGACACCTTCCTCGGCGCGAACGAGGTGCAGGCCATGCGCACCGTGCCCGAACTGGTGTTCCTGAACTGCTGCCACCTCGCGGCGCGCGACCCGAACAGCCTGCTCAAGCCCTACGACCGCGCGGCCTTCGCAGCCGGCATTGCGCAGGCCTTGATCGAGGTCGGCGTGCGCTGCGTCATCGCCGCCGGCTGGGCCGTGGAAGACGAGCCGGCCAAGGTCTTCGCGACCAATTTCTACGCGGCCTTGCTGCGCGGCGAACGGTTCATCGGCGCGGTGGCGGCCGCACGCGAAGCCGCCTGGCGCGCCGCTCCGAACAGCAACACCTGGGCCGCGTACCAGTGCTACGGCGACCCCGCCTGGAAGTGGCGCCGCGAGGGCGGCGACGGGCAGCGCCCGACGAAGCCCGCAGGCGACGAGTTCGCGGGCGTGTCGTCGCCGGTGTCGCTGGTGCTGGCGCTGGAATCGATGTCGATCAACAGCCGCTTCAGCAACGCCAAGCCCGAAGATCAACTCGACGCGCTGCACCGGCTGGAGGCCACGCACGCCGCGCACTGGGGCGGCATGGGCGCGGTGGCCGAGGGCTTCGCCGTGGCGTTCGCCGATGCGAAGGACACGCCGAACGCGATCCGCTGGTACCGCGTGGCGGTGGGCGCGGCCGACGGCAGCGCGTCGTTCAAGGCGGCCGAGCAACTGGGAAACCTGCTGGTGCGCTTCGGCGAGAAGAACGTTGACGACGCGGCGGCGCGCGAGGCCATCGAGGAAGGCCTGGCGCACCTCGGCCGCCTTGCGGCGCTGCAGCCCACCGCCGAGCGCGAAACCCTGCTGGGCTCGGCCTACAAGCTGCTGGCGATGGTCGAGGCACGTGCGACCGGCAAGGCGCGCACGGCCGCGTCGCTGGCCGCATTGCGCGAAATGATGGTGCACTACGGGACCGCCGAAACGCTGGCGCGCGCCGCGCAGGCCAGCAACCTCTACTACCCGCTGATGAACCGCATGGCAGCCGAGCTGCGGCTCGCGTTCATGACCAAGCGCCCCGCCGTGATCGACCCAGCCCGCCTGGCCGAGGCGCGCGAGTCGATGACGCAAGAGGCGCAGAACAAGCCGGGCTTCTGGTCGGTGGTCGGGCAGATCGAACTGCGCCTGCTCGAAGCGCTGGTGCAAGGCAAGGTGGCAGGCGCGAGCGCCGCGTTGATCGCCGCGTTCGTCGAACTGAAGGGCCGCGTGCCGGCGGCGTGGATGTGGGACACGGTCTACAAGGAGGCGCGCTTCACGATGGACCCGTATGTCACGGCTGCTGCGAAATCAGCGCCTACCGAGGCCACCGCTGCGAAGGCAATCCTCGACACGCTGGGGCGGCTGGCGGCGAAGTGATCGAGTCAACTGCCTGCGCGGTGCTCACGCACCCACCATTGACTGTCGGCGCGCGCCGAGCACCGGCACCGCGCTACTGCGCGTACCAAAGCACCGCAAAGAAGTGGCAGGCACTGCCGCCCAGCACGAACAGGTGCCAGACGAAGTGCGCATAGCGCACCCGCGAGTCGAAGATGAAGACCACGGCGCCGGCCGTATAGAGCAACCCACCGGACACCAGCAGCGTGAGCCCCGCGCCGGGCATGCGCGCGACCAGCGGTGCGGCGGCCACCACGGCCACCCAGCCCATCACCACGTACAGCCCGGTCGACCACAGCGGGTGCTTCAGGCGGTTCAGCATCTTCGCCATGAAGCCAAGCACGGCCATCGCCCAGACCACGCCGAACAGCGACCAGCCCCAGCCGCCTCGCAGCACGCCCAGCACGAAGGGCGTGTAGCTGCCTGCGATGAAGAGGTAAATGGCCGCATGGTCGCAGCGGTTCAGCCAGGTCTTGGCCGGCCCGGCCGGCAGCGCGTGGTAAAGCGTGGACACGCCGTACAGCAGCATCATCGTGACTGAAAACACGCAAATCGCGACGATGTTGATCGCGGTGAGCGCCGGCGATGCGAAGGCCAGCAGCAGCGGCAGCGACGCGATGGCCAGCACGAAGCCCAGGCCGTGGCTGATGGCGTTGGCGATCTCTTCGCCGCGCGTTTGATCGCGGTCGATGGAGCCCCTCGGCAGCGGCGTACCACTGCCGGTCCCCCGAGGGGACGCGGGCTGGCCCCGGGCCACGAAGGGGGCCTCTGCGTGGCCCTTGGCGGCCCCGCGCTCGGCCCGTGCCATGCTCATCGCCCACCCGTCACATCGATGACCGCACCGGTCGTGTAGCTCGACGCGTCCGACAGCAACCACCCTATCGCCTGCGCCACTTCATCGGCGCTGCCAGCGCGCTGCATCGGCACCAGCGGCGCCAGCTGCGCCGCGCGGTCGGGCTGGCCGCCGGAGGCATGGATGTCGGTCGCGATGATGCCGGGCCGCACCGCGTTGACCCGGATGCCTTCGAGCGCCACTTCCTTCGCCAGGCCGAGCGTGAACACGTCGATCGCGCCCTTGGCTGCCGCGTAGTCCACGTACTGCCCCGGCGAGCCCAGCCGCGCGGCCGCGGACGAGAGGTTCACGATCACGCCGCCCGCTCCGCCATGCTTCGTGGACAAGCGCTTCACCGCCTCGCGTGCACACACGATGCTGCCGATCACATTGACCGCGAACATGCGCTGAAGGCGCACCACGCTCATGTCGTCGACACGGGCGGGCAGGTCGACCACACCGGCGTTGTTGACGAGCGCTTGCAGTGGCGGCAGCCGGCCGGCGCGCACCTCCGCGTCGAGCAGCGCGAACATCGCAAGCACCTGGGCTTCGTCGGCCACGTTGGCCTGCACTGCCAGGGCGCGACCCCCGGCAGCACGGATGCGCGACACCATGCTCTCGGCCGCAGCCGCGCCGTTCGCGTAGTTCACCACCACGGCCCATCCTTGTTGGGCACACCACCATGACGTGGCCGCACCGATGCCCCGGCCACCGCCGGTGACGAGCACGGTGCGTGTGGGGGCGGCGCCGAGAGCTGTGACGCCGGTGGTTGTGGTTCCGGTGGTTGAAATGCCGTGCGCGCTCATCGGCTCACTCTTCCCCGCCCTCGGCCTCTTCGCCGCGCGCAGGTTCCTTGGCCTTCTTGTCGAGCACCGCCTGCAGCGTGGTGAGGTCGGCGGTGAACTTGTCGGTGGCCACCGGCCGAGCCAGGCGCAGCGCGGGTGGGAACAGGTGGCTCATGTACAACTCGTCGCCGAACTGGTCGGCGCGTTGCAGGTTGAACCACATCGTCAGGCCGATGCCGACCACCGCGCAAACGGCGGCCACCCACCTCAGCACCCGCCGGCGCGCCGGCTCGACGGCCAGCAGGTGGAAGTACAACGCGATGGCGGCGACGCAGTACATGCCGACGAACGCGAAGTCGCTCAACACGGGCCACGAGAACGTGAATGCCAACAGCGACGGCAGCGTGCCGGCCACCAACGTGGCAATGCTCGAGAACAGGAACACGCGCAGGTGCCAGCCGAAGCGGGCGTGGTGCGTGAAGGTCTTGGACAGCAGCGCCCACGCGCCGCACCACACGGCCCCACCGGCCACCGTGGCCAGCAGCATGGTGCCCAGGGCGCGGCCCAGGCCGCCCGGGTCGGTCGTGAGGTAGGTGTTGAACAGCAAACCGATCAACAGCGCGCACGCCGCCACCAGCCCGGGGCCGGCACGGCGCATCAGCGGCGCCGTCGGCTCCAGCGGCAGTTCAGCGGCAAGCGTGTGCTCAGGCAGGCGCAGCCGCAGCCGCGTGAGCCCGGCGGTCAGCTCGATGGCATCGGCCTGCACCGGAAGCACACCGCGCTCGGCGCGGCGCAGGTGCTTCGCGCCGCTGAGAACGCCGTTGCTCGAAGCGCCGACCACCAGCGCCAGCCCGGCGTCGGCGGCCTCGATGCTGAAGTGGTGCGGGGCCACGTGCGCATCGGCCAGCACCACGTCGTTGTCGAGCGCGCGGCCCACGTGCAGCGGCCAGGCGTGCACCGGCACAGCGTGGCGCACGCCGCCGTCGCGGTCCAGCACTTCCAGCAGCGCTAGCGTGCCCACCCGTACGCCCCCAGGTAGTGAGCCGCCAACTTCTGCGCGTTAGGAAAACTCAGGCCTTGCGCGTCGAACCGGCCCTGCACGCCAGCCGTGCTCTGGTCGAGCGTGGCCACGAGCACCGACAGGTCGTAGAGCTGCGACAGTTTCTTGTAGGCGCGCAGGCACACCACGGCGCGCAGCGGCAGACCCCCTTGCTCCACATAGTCTTCATGGCATTGCGGCTTGGTCTGGTACTCGGCGCGCAGCCGCGTGAAAGCTTCGTTGCGAAAGCTCGCGGCGTAGCGCGCCGCGAAGCGCATGGCGCCAAGCTTGCCGCCTTCGTAGCTTTCATGGCGCAGGCTGATCGCGCCGGTGGTGTAGTCGCCCACGAAGATGCGCGTGTCCATCACGCAATCAGAGCGTTCCAGGTCGAGCCCGCCGGTACGCGAGGGCTCGCTGCTGCCCCAGCAACGCATGAAGGTGTCGATCGGCACCGGCACCTTGTAGCGCGGGTGCGTGGCCGGCTTCCACCCCTGAGCGACGAAGCGCGTGGTGAGCGCGGCCTGGTGCTGCATCAACTGGTCGGTGACGATGCCGTAGGCCGGTGCGCTGATGGGCGCGGCGTTGCGGCCGGTCGCGAGCAGCGCCATCGCGAAGCTCGCCGGCACCAGGAAGCTGACCTGTTCACCGTCGACCCGGCGCGCCACGTTCACGCCGATCACCTGGCCCGCCTCGTCGAGTGCCGGCCCGCCGCTCATGCCGCCGCTGAGCGCACCGCCGAAGAAGATCTGCGGGTAGAAGCTGCGCCGCACCAGGCCGTTGTAAGTGCCTTCGGTGACCGCAAAGCCCACGTCGAGCGGGTTGCCGAGCGAGTAGATGCGCTCGCCCTGCGCCAGCACCCGCGCCTCCGCGCGGAACGGCAGTGCGTCGAACGGCTTCGGGGCCACGTCGCCGGCCTTCAGCAGCGCCAGGTCGTGCAGCACATCGAGCTGCAAGATCTGCACCGGCGCTTCGCGGCCATCGGCCGTGACATAGACCAGATCATGCCGTTCGGGCTTGAGCGCGGCCTCGCTCACCACATGGAAGTTGGTGATGATGTGCCCCTGCGCCGAAACAAAGAAGCCCGAGCCGACGGACGTCTGGCTGGCACGGCCCTTGAGCACGGTGCGGATCTGCACCAGCTGTGAACGCGCCTGCTCGTAGACCTTGCGTGCCGACAATGAAATGGGTGCGGCGACGGGTGCCGAGGCGCCCGCCTCCGGTGCCACCGGTGCTTCTGTGACAGTTCTTGCGGCGCCCTGCGCTGCGGCCGGACCCGAGGCCGCCGTGGGGGTGGTCTGCCCCGATGCGCCGAGCGTTGGCCCCAGTGACAATGCAACCAACAACGTGGCCCGGCGGAGATGCGAATTCATTGAAATTCATTCTACGGGTTGCGTCTTGCGCCCTTGTGTCCCGGAGCCTTTGACCATGCACCGCCGAAGTTTTGCCGCTGTTGCTGCCAGCGCAGCCACCCTCATCGCCCTGCCCGCGATGCTGCGCGCGCAAGCCATCGAGAAGCCCAGGCTCACGCTCGCGGTGGGCGGCAAGAACCTGCTGTACTACCTGCCGCTGACCATTGCCGAGAGCATGGGCTACTTCAAGTCCGAAGGCCTCGACGTGACGATTGCCGATTTCGCTGGCGGCTCGCGCGCCCTGCAGGCCCTGATCGGCGGCAGTGCCGACGTGGTGTCGGGCGCGTTCGAGCACACCATCAACATGCAGGTGAAGGGCCAACGCCTGCGCGCCTTCGCACTGCAGGGCCGCGCGCCGCAGATCGTGCTCGGTGTGAACACCAAGACGATGCCCAACTTCAAGAACCTGGCCGAGTTGAAGGGCAAGAAGCTCGGCGTCACCGCCCCCGGCTCCAGCACCAACGTGCTGGCGAACTTTGTGCTCGCCAAGGCGGGTTTGAAGCCGGGTGACGTGGCCATCGTCGGCGTGGGCGCGGGCAGCGGCGCGGTGGCGGCCATGCGCTCGGGGCAGATCGATGCGATCAGCAACCTCGACCCGGTCATCACGCTGCTGCTGCGCTCGGGCGACCTGAAGGTCGTGTCCGACACACGCGTGGTGACTGAAGCCGACCGGATCTTCGGCGGCCCGATGCCGGCCGGCTGCCTGTACGCAGCGCAGAGCTTCATCGACAAAAACCCGGCCACGGTGCAGGCCCTGACGAACGCCATCGTTCGCGCCGACAAGTGGATCCAGGCCGCAGGCGCGGGCGACATCATCAAGGCGGTGCCGGAGTCGTACCTGCTGGGGGACCGCGCCGTGTATGTCGATGCATTCCTTGCCGCCAAGGGCGCGTTGTCGGTGGACGGCGTGTTCCCCGAAGCGGGGGCCGAAACGGCGCGCCGCGCGCTGGCCAGCATCGACCCCGAGATTGCCGCAGCGAAGATCGACCTCAGCGCCCTCTACACGAACGAGTTCGTGAAGCGGGCCAATGCGAAATACCCCAAAGGGTGAGCGCCGCAGGAGTTCGCGGCGTGCTCGGCCCGGTCCCGTCGATCCTTGCCTACAACGCGGGGCGCGAGCCCGAGCGGCTTGCGCTGAAGTACCGCGCCATGCGCGCCAGCCCGTTCGTGTTCCTGCGCGGCACCTGCCACCTGTTCTACACGCGCCTGCCCGACGCACCGGTACTGCGTGACGCACCGCTGGTGTGGGCCTGCGGCGACCTGCACCTCGAGAACTTCGGCAGCTACCGGGGTGACAACCGGCTGGTCTACTTCGACATCACCGACTTCGACGAAGCCGCTCTCGCACCGCTGAGCTGGGACTTGGCGCGCCTGCTCACAAGCGTGCTGTGCGCCGCTGGCGAACTGGGCCTGGCGCGCACGCCGGCGCGGGCCATGTGCCGCGCGGTGATCGACAGCTACGCCCAGGCGCTGGCCGAGGGCTCGGCGCGCTGGATCGAACGCGACGTGGCCACCGGCCCGGTCAAGACCCTGCTCGACGGCCTGCTTGAGCGGCGGCGCATCGACTTCCTCGACAGCCGCACCGAACGGCACACCGATGGCAACGGGCAGAAGCAACGGCGCCTGCGCATCGACGGCAAGCGCGCACTGGCGGCAAGCGAAGCGGACCGCGCGCGCGTTGCCCGGCTCATCGAGCGCTTCGCGAAGGGCCAGGCCGACCCTGCGTTCTTCGACGTGATCGACGTCGCGCGGCGCATCGCGGGCACCGGCAGCCTGGGGCTCGAACGCTACGTGGTGCTGGTGGCCGGCAAGGGCGCGGCCGGCAAACGCGAGGGGAGCAAGCGCGAGGCGGCCAAGCGCAGCGATTCGAACCACCTGCTCGACCTCAAGCTCGCGCTGCCCTCGTCGCTGGACACGCCGCTGCGCGAACGGTTGAAGCGGGCGCAGCCGCCCTGGCCCCACGCCGCCGAGCGCTGCGTGGCGCTGGAGCGGCGGCTGCAGGCCGTTCCCGCAGCCATGCTGCACCCCATCATTGCGCGCGACCACAGCTACGTGCTGCGCAGCCTGCTGCCCAGCCAGGACCGCGTGAGCCTCGACCCGAAGCACACCGACACCGATGAACTGGCGCAAGCCCTGCGTGACATGGGCCGCCTCGCCGCGTGGGCACACCTGCGCGCCAGTGGGCGCCAAGGCGCGGCGAATGCCGATGCGCTGATCGCGTTCGGCCAGCAGCGCAAGGCCTGGACCGCCGCGCTGCTGGGCGTGGCCGAAGCGTGCACGGCGCAGGTCAGGAACGATTGGCAGGCGTGGGCCGCTGCGGTGGCCGAGCGCGGCGCGGAGGCCCTGGCGCATGGCCATTGACGCCGCAGGCGCCGCTGAGGCCGCCGAGGCCGCTGTCGCCGCCCTCGTGCTGCGTGGCGTTGCCTGCACCTTCGCCGCCAAGGCCGACGCCTCCCAGCGCTACACCGCCGTGCGCGACGTGAACCTGCACATCGGCGCGGGCGAGTTCGTGGCCGTGGTCGGCCCGACCGGCTGCGGCAAGAGCACGCTGCTCAACGTGGCGGCCGGCCTGCTGGCGCCCAGCGCCGGCACGGTCAGCGTGTTCGGCGAGCCACTGACCGGGATCAACCGCCGCGCCGGCTACATGTTCCAGGCCGAGAGCCTGATGCCGTGGCGCACGGCGGCGCAGAACGTGATGGCCGGGCTCGAGTTTCGCGGCGTCACCCATGCGCAGGCGCAGGTGCAGGCCGATGACTGGCTCAAGCGGGTCGGCCTCGGCGGGTTCGGTGACCGCTACCCGCACCAGCTGTCGGGCGGCATGAGGAAGCGCGTGAGCCTGGCGCAGACGCTGGTGCTCGACCCCGACATCATCCTCATGGACGAGCCGTTCTCGGCGCTCGACATCCAGACCCGGCAGCTGATGGAGAACGAGGTGCTGGCCCTGTGGGCCGGCCACGCCGACACGCGCCGGGCCGCCCCAAGCACATTGGCGGCCTCCTCGGGGGGCTGGTGCGCAGCGACTGGGGGCCCTCAATCTCGCAAGGCGGTGCTGTTCATCACCCACGACCTCGACGAGGCGATTGCCATGAGCGACCGCGTGGTGTGCCTGTCAGCGGGGCCGGCCGCGCGCCCCATCGGCGAGTTCAGGGTGGACCTGCCGCGCCCGCGCGACGTGGCCGAGGTGCGCACCACGCCGCGCTTCATCGAGCTGCACCAGGCCATCTGGAGCGTGCTGCGCGACGAGGTTCTCAAGGGCTACCAGCAGCAGCTGGCAGCTTGAGCTGGGTGCCTGCGGTGTGGCGTTACCTCAAGCCCAGCCACCGGAACCTGCGCCACTGGCAGGTCGGCCTGCTCGCGCTGATCTTCGTGTTGTGGCACGTCACGACCAAGCCCGGGCTGATACCGCCCATCGTGTTCGAGAACGACCAGCAGGCCGCGTTCTTCTTCGGTGAGCCGCTGAAGGTCTTCGGCCGGGTCTGGGCATGGTTCGTGGTCAATGGCGACATCTACCAGCACCTGTGGGTGACGCTGCTGGAGACCGTGCTCGCGTTCGGCATCGGCACGGGGCTGGGCCTGGCCTGCGGCCTTTGGCTGGCGCTCAGCCCGATGGCGGCGGCCATCGCCGACCCGTACATCAAGGCGCTGAACAGCATGCCGAGGGTGATCCTCGCGCCCATCTTCGCGGTGTGGTTCGGCTTGGGAATTGCATCGAAGGTGGCGCTCGGCGTGACGCTGGTGTTCTTCATCGTGTTCTTCAACGTCTACCAAGGCGTGAAAGAGGTGAGCCCGGTGGTGCTGGCCAACGCGCGCATGCTCGGCGCCTCGCAGAAGCAGCTGCTGCGCCACGTGTACCTGCCCAGTGCCACAAGCTGGGTGTTCAGCTCCTTGCACACCAGCGTCGGCCTGGCCTTCGTCGGCGCGGTGGTGGGCGAGTACCTGGGCTCGTCGCGCGGCGTGGGCTACCTGATCCTGCAGGCCGAAGGCGCGTTCGACATCAACACGGTGATGGCCGGCATCGGGGTGCTGACCGTCTTCGCGCTGCTGCTCGACGGCGCCGTCGGCCGCGTCGAGAAGCGGCTGATGAAGTGGCAACCGCAGATGAGCGAGACCGACAAACTCTGAGACAAAGTAGCAACCCATGGCCAAAGACTTCAGCGCGATGGAAGACAGCAACCGCTCGGCCAACCCGAGCATCCACAGCGTCAGCGACCCGGCCCGGCGCATCTGGGTGCACGGCGGCCTGGCCGGGCTGGCCGGTGGCGTGCTTGCGCCGCTGCTCGGGCCTTTGCTGGGTGGGTGCGCGGCCGGGCCCGCCGCAGGCCCCGGCGCCGCGAGGCCGCTGCTCGGCTTCAAGGCGATCCCGACCGCCACCTCGGACGCGGTGGTCGTGCCCGAAGGCTACGTGGCGCAGCCGCTCGCGCCCTGGGGCGAGCCGGTGGGCGTGCCCGGCAACATGCCGGCGTGGCGCGCCGACGCCACCAACAGCGCGGCCGAGCAGGCGGTGCAGATGGGCATGCACCACGACGGCATCCATTTCTACCCGATCAACGGCAGCAGCACGCGCGGCCTGCTCGCCATGAACCACGAGTACGTTGACGATGGCCTGCTGCACCCCGGCGGGCTGGCCGACTGGAGCGCCGAGAAGGTGGCCAAGTCGCAGGCGGCGCACGGCGTGGCGGTGATCGAGGTCGAGCTGCAACGCGGCGCGTGGCAGATGGTGCGGCCATCGCCGTTTGCCCGGCGCATCACCGCGCGCACGCCATTCGCCCTGCAAGGCCCGGCCGCAGGGCACGCGCTGATGCGCACCGCGGCCGACCCTGCGGGCCGCACCGTGCTCGGCACGCTCAACAACTGCGCCAGCGGCAAGACGCCGTGGGGCACCTACCTGTCGGGCGAAGAGAACTTCGCCTTCTACTTCGGCGGCGTCGAGCAGCCGGACGCGCACCAGGCCCGCTGGGGCCTGCGCAAGACCGCGTTCTTCAACTGGCCCGCGTTCGACGAGCGCTTCGACGCGTCGCGCCACCCGAACGAATACAACCGCTTCGGCTGGGTCGTCGAGATCGACCCGATGGATCCGACGAGCATGCCCGTCAAGCGCACCGCGCTCGGCCGCGCCGCCCACGAGGGCGCCTGGGTCGGCGTGACGAAGGACCAGCGCGCGGTCGTCTACTCGGGCGAGGACTCGCGCTTCGAGTACATCTACAAGTTCGTCAGCCGCGACGCCATCGCCCCCGCCGGGGGCGGCCTGACGCAGGCGCAGGCGAACCGCGAGCTGCTCGACCATGGCACGCTGTACGTGGCCCGCTTCGACACCGACGGCAGCGGCCGATGGCTGCCGCTGGTGCACGGGCAAGGGCCGCTGACCGCAGCCAACGGCTTTGCCGACCAGGGCGAGGTGCTCGTCAAGACGCGCCAGGCGAGCGACCTGCTCGGCGCCACCAAGATGGACCGGCCGGAGTGGATCGCCATCGACCAGAACGCCCGCGAGATCTACTGCACGCTGACCAACAACAGCGAGCGCGGTGCGCCCGGCAAGCCGGGTGTCGACGCCGCCAACCCGCGCGCAAACAACGTCATGGGCCAGATCATCCGCTGGAAGGAAGACGCCGACTTCAGCGGCACCACGATGCACTGGGACCACCTCGTGCTGGCCGGTGACCCGGCCAACACCCGGCCGGAGGCGAAGGGCAACATCAAGGGAGACATCTTCGCCTGCCCCGACGGCTTGTATGTCGATGCGCGCGGCGTGCTGTGGATCGAGACCGACATGCACGCCTCGCAGATGTACAAGGGTGAGCTGGCGCGCATCGGCAACAACCAGATGCTGGCCTGCGACCGCGCCACCGGCGAGGTCCGCCGCTTTCTCACCGGCCCGACCAACTGCGAGATCACCGGCGCCACGCAAACACCCGACGGCACGACGATGTTCATCAACATCCAGCACCCGGGCGAGAACGCGAGCGACCGCAGCGACCCGGCCGACCCGGCCAAGTTCTCGAAGTGGCCCACCGGCACGCGGCCACGCTCGGCCACGGTCGCGATCCGCCGCGTTGACGGGGGCGTGATCGGCAGTTGAGGCGGACCGCCTCGACAGGTTCAACCGTACCGAGGATGCTCACCGCTTCGTTGCGCGGGATCAGGCCGGTGTCAGTGGAACCAGGCCGCGCCTTCGAGCCGCACATCCGCCATCGGCAGCGCCGCCGAGCGGACCTTGATGCGCTCGAGCAGGGCGTCGACTGCCGGTGGCGCGAGCGGCCGGGACAGGTGGAAACCTTGGCCGAATTCGCAGCCCATCTCGTGCAGCTGCGCGAACTGCCCGCGCGTCTCGATGCCTTCGGCGATCACCGACTTGCCGAGCGAGTTGCCCAGGTGCACGATGGCACGCACCACGGTCGATTCGTTCGTGCCAGCCTGCAGGTCGCGCACGAAAGAGCGGTCGACCTTGAGGCTGTCGATCGGCAGGCTCGACAGGTGGCTGAGGGATGAATAGCCCGTGCCGAAGTCGTCCACGCTCAGGCCCACGCCGAGCTTGCGCAGCTCGGTCAACAGCGGCAACGCCGCTTCAATGCGCTCCATCAGGATGTTCTCGGTCAGCTCGAGCACGAGTTGCTGCGGCGCCAGCCTTGCCTCGACCAGCGCATGCGTCACACGGGCCACGAAACCCGGGTTGGCGATGTCCTTGCCCGACACGTTGACGTGCATGCTCAGCTCGCCGAGGGCTGCGTCGCTGTGCTGCCAGCGTGCCAGCTCGTGGCAGGCGCTGTGCAACACGAAGTCGGTGATCTGCAGGATGAGGCCGGTCTCTTCGGCAATCGGGATGAACACGTCCGGGCCGACGGCCCCGAACTCCGGATGCATCCATCGGCACAGCGCCTCGAAGCCGGCGACGCTGCCACTGCTGAGCTTGAACAGAGGCTGGTAGGCCACCGTCAACTGGCCCGCGTCGATGGCGCGGCGCAGGTCACCTTCGAGCCGCATGCGGCGGGCCACTTCGGCGTGCAGGCCCACGTCGAACAGCGTGTAGCGGGCCTTGCCGGCGGCCTTCGCCTTGTACATGGCGGTGTCTGCGTCGCGCAGCAGTTCGTCGGGGTGGGTGTAGCCCACGCTGCTCAACGTGATGCCGATGCTGGCGCTGGTGGTGAGCTCGTTGCCGGCCACGATGATCGGGTGGCGCAGCGTGCCGAGCAGGCGGTCGGCGAGCGTGTGCACGAGCTCCGGCTGAACGATGTCTTGCGCGAGGATGGCGAACTCGTCACCACCCAGGCGCGCCACGATATCGCCGGGCCGCATGTGCTCGCGCAGGCGCAGCGAGACCTGAACCAGGAACTCGTCGCCGGCGCTGTGGCCAAGGCTGTCGTTGATGAGCTTGAAGCGGTCGAAGTCGAGGAACATCACCGCGAACTGGAACTGCGGCTGCGCCCGGCTGCGTTGCAAGGCTTCGGCCAGGTGCTCGTTGAAGCGGCGCCGGTTCGGCAGGTCGGTCAGGCTGTCGTGAAACGCCAGGTGGTGCAACCCGGCCTCGGCCTCGCGCCGGGCCGTGATGTCGTGCGCCTGGAGGATCAGGCACGGCTCCGTGGCGCCCGGCTCCGAGAAGAAGCTGCCGTGCGCAGCCACCCACAACTGGCGGCCGCTGCGGTGCAGGCAGCGCAGCTCGAGCGTGAAGTCTTCGAGCGCACGCGCACCGACGAGCGCGAATTGCTCTTGCAGGCGCGCCAGGTCGGGAGCGCACACGAAACGCTCGAAGCTGTGCTGGCCGAGTTCGGCTTCATCGACACCCAGCAGTTGGCCCATCGCATCGTTGGCCTGCAGGATCTGGCCCTCGAACGAGAGCAGCGCCATGCCGATGGACGCATGGGTGAAGGCACTGTGAAAGCGCAGTTCGCTGGCCTGCAACTCCTGCACATGGCGCTCGGCCGAGGCGGCTTCGCGGCGCGTGGCCTCGGCCTCGCGTTCGACTGCGGCGGCGGCTGTCTGGCGCACCGCTTCGTCGGCCTCTTGCTGGCGGAAGAAGTAGTGCAGCGTGGCCAGCATCATCACGATGATCGGCACCACGGCCATCAGCACGCCGATGCCAGACTGCTGGAACGTGAGGAACAGCAGGCCGGCCACGGCGGCACTGCCGGCATAGGCAATGCCCACCCAGCCGACCACGCCGAAGGTGTCGGCAAGGCGAAAGCGCTCGTTGCGCTTGAGGCGCATCACGGTCGTCACGAGCAAGGTGTTGCAGACGAAGTAGAAGAGCGCGCAGAGCATCGCGCTGACGATGGTCAGGCCGGCGTTGGTCCAGCCGATGGCGCCGAGCTCGCCCATCGTCCACTGGAACAACGAGCCGGTCGTGAACATCGCCACCGCGGCCATCGCCGGGCTGACGATGCGGCTGGTCCAGCGCCTGGAGGTGCGCCATGAGCCCACCAGCCCTTCGCCGGCTGCGGCCAGCGCTGCTGCGGCAGGGCCGTGCAGCAGCAACAGCAGGAAGATGAAGATCTCGCCGGCAGCAAACGAGCTGGTCGAGCGCGGAATTCGCACCGGCACGAAACCGGCAAGCATGGCAACGAGCATGCCCACGCCGACTTGCCATTGCGCGGCCCGCGGCAGGCCCGACACCGCCACCGCCGAGTACCCGACCACGGCCGTGCCGAGCAGCACCACAGCCCACCAGTAGGCCGTGGCCTGGCGGTTGTAGTCAGGCATCAGCGCGGCATGCAGGCGCTGCCACGGGGCAGCAGCGAGCGCGGGCACAACAGGTTGGGCAGCAGAGTTCATGGCGTGTCCCGGTGGGGTGTCAGGGCTCGCCGAGCAGGCTTGTTTCGCTGAGGACGAGGCCCTCGCTGAGCACCAGGCCTTCGCTGAGAACCAGGCCTTCACTCAGCACCAGGCCTTCGCTCAACACGAGACCTTCGCTGAGCACCAAGCCTTCGCTGAGGACCAAACCCTCGCTGAGAACGATGCCTTGCGACAGCGTGATGCCACTGCCCGCAGCCACCCAGCTGGCGAGCGTGGCGCTCGGCAGGAAGGCACCGGTGCGGCCGGCGAGCGAGGTGGCACCCGACAGCGCCGTTGCCGACATCACCCCCGCTGTCAGGAAGCGCTGGTTCGGTGCGTTCGCCTCGACGATGGATTTCGGGTAAGTGTTGGCCGACACCGAGCCCGAACCGGGCCAGTAGGTGACCGTGCTGCGGCGCGCGCTGCGGCCCACCCATACCAGGCGCGGGTCGTAGATCGGCTGGAACTGCGTGAAGAGCACCGTGCCGCCGAGCAGCTGGTTGCCACCGGCCATGATGAAGCGGCTCCAGTTCACTGTTTCGCCATTGATCACCGAGCTCGGCGCCGGCATGGTCTTGCCGCTGGCCAGCAGCGTGGCGCCTGCGCTGATGCTGCCGGCGTTGACGGCTGCGGCCACATCGGTGCGCAAGGCCTTGGCCAGTTGCACCGCGCCGTCCACATTCAGCAAGCCCGCGCCTTGCTGCAGCAGGTTGGCCCCGGCCAGCGGCTGGGCGGTGTACTGCAGGATGGCCTTGACGAGCGGTGGCGTGAGGCCCGGGTTGGCCTGCAGCATCAGCGCCACCGAACCGGCGACCACGGGCGCGGCGATGGAGGTGCCGGACAGGCGCATCAGCGTCTGGTTCGGCATCTGCAGCTTGTCGCCGAGCGAGCTGGCCAGCGACGGGTAGGTCGAGGCCAGGAAGTTCCACGACGGCAGGCTGCCGGTCACGTCGGTCGCCAGGGCCCCGGCGATGCGGTTGCCCGGCGCCACGAGGTCGGGCTTGAGCAGGCCGTCGAAGTGCTTCGCGCCGGCAAGGTCGATGTAGCTGCCACGCGTCGGCCCGCGCGAGCTGAAGTGGTTGACGGTGTCGTCGGTGCGGCCGGCCGTGCCGCGGCTGTTGGCCGAGCCGACGGTGATCACCGATGGGTCGTTGCCCGGCGCGCTGATCGTGCCGTAGCTCTCGGCTCCGGCCGCGTTGAGGCCGAAGTTGCCGGCCGCCGCCACCACCGTGATACCGGCAGCCACCGCACTGCGCGCGGCCTGGCACAGCGGGTCGGTCAGGTAGGTTTCGGTCGAGTCCGCCGCCAGGCTCAGGTTCATCACGCGGATGTTGTATTCCTTCGCGTGGTAGATGACCCAGTCGATACCGGCGAGCACGTCGCTCAACTGCCCGAAGCCGCGCTCGTCGAGCACGCGCACGTCGTAGACGTTGGCGTTCGGCGCAGCGCCGGTGGTGTCGGGGCTGCGGTAGGTGCCCCGGCCCGCCGCCACGGCGGCCACGTGGCTGCCGTGGCCGTAGGGGTCTGACAGGAAGACGCCGTCGGACTTGATCGTGCTCTCGAAGCGCGCCAGCGTCGGGCTGCCCGGGTAGAGCGATGCGGACACATCGATGCCGGCAGTCCAATCCTTCACGCCGACCGAGACGGCGTCACCGACCTTCTGGAAATCGACTGCGCGCTTGACCCGCGTCGTCGACAGCAGCGCGGGTGCGCCCATGCCTTGATGGTTCCAGGCCACGCCCGAGTCGAGCACGGCGATGCCGACGCCGGTGCCGTCGAGCCCCTTGTAGTTCTTGCTGCTGCCGTTGTAGTCGCGCACGTTCGAGATGCCGGTGGCCAGCTCGAGGTGGCTCACCGTGCGCGCGGTCAACCGGTTCGGCGAGATGCCCTGCACATCGCTGCGCTGCGCGATCTCGGCCACGCGGTACGCCGGCATCAGAACCGACAGGGCGCGAACCGACACGTAGCGCATGTAGACCGAGCCGCCGCCGGCAACGATCTTGGTGCGCAGGTCGGTCAGATCCGGGTCCGACGAATTGCTGACCACCAGCACCTTCACGAGGCGCAGGCCCGCCACGTCCTTGGCCCAGCTGAGGTTGGGCGTGGTGCGGGCCGCGATGGCGGCTTTCAGATCGGCGGCAACCTTGTCCTGCGGGTTGGTGTCGGCAGCCGCAGGGCGGGCCCAGAACAGCGCCGCGATCAGCAGGCCGCTGGCCAGCCCGATGGCGAAGCGCTTGGGCAGCTGGTCTTCGACCAGAACCGTGAAACGTGCGGTGGAAGAAGGTGTACGGAAGAACATTCGTGCCCCTGTTGTCAGTCGCCAGCAGGTTCGGAATGCGGGTCGATCACCGCGCTTTTGCGTCGATCAAAGCTTGCAAATCCGTTGCTGTCACGAAATGTTATTCGCGGCAACCAGGCTGCGGCACGGGATCAAAGGGGTGTTCAGGACTTACTTCCGGTGCTTCTCCACATATCGTTTGTGGTCTGAGTGCGTGCTGTTTTTCACACCGTGACCCGGCTTTTCGTTATCGGTTGAACAGGGCTGAGCTTGAGGCCTTTTTCAACCGACCGCGCTGCCTCACTTGGCCGTCGGCATCACGAACTCGGCGCCTTTGCCGATGCTCGCCGGCCAGCGCTGCATGATCGACTTCTGCTTCGTGTAGAAGCGCACGCCCTCTTCGCCGTAGGCATGCATGTCGCCGAAGAGGCTCTTCTTCCAGCCGCCGAAACCGTGCCACGCCATCGGCACCGGAATGGGCACGTTGATGCCGACCATGCCGACCTGAACGCGGCGTGAGAACTCACGCGCCACGTTGCCGTCGCTGGTGAAGCAGGCCACGCCGTTGCCGAACTCGTGCGCGTTGATCAGGTCGACCGACTCTTTCAGGTCGTGCACGCGGACGCATGACAGCACCGGGCCGAAGATCTCTTCCTTGTAGATGCGCATCGCGGGCGTGACATGGTCGAACAGCGTGCCGCCGGTGAAGAAACCGTGCTCATGGCCGGGCACCTTCGTGCCGCGGCCGTCGACGACGAGCGTTGCGCCTTCGGTCACGCCCACATCGATGTAGCCCTCGATGCGCTCGAGCGCCTGCCTAGTCACGATGGGGCCCATCTCGGCGTCGAGTTCCATGCCGTTCTTGATCTTCAGCGCCTTGGCGCGCTCAGCGAGCTTGGGCACGATCTTGTCGGCCACGTCGCCCACCAGCACCGCCACGCTGATGGCCATGCAGCGCTCGCCGGCCGAGCCGTAGGCCGCGCCGATGAGGGCGTCGACTGCCTGATCGATGTCGGCGTCGGGCATCACGACCATGTGGTTCTTGGCGCCACCGAGCGCCTGCACGCGCTTGCCATGGTGCGCGCCTGTCTCGTAGATGTACTGCGCTATCGGCGTGGAACCGACGAAGCTGAGCGCCTTGACATCGGGGTGCGTCAGCAGCGCATCGACGGCCACCTTGTCGCCTTGCACGACGTTGAACACCCCGTGGGGAAGCCCGGCCTGCGTCAGAAGTTCGGCCATGAAGAGGCTGGCCGACGGGTCGCGCTCGCTCGGCTTCAGGATGAAGCAGTTGCCGCAGGCGATCGCCACCGGGAACATCCACATCGGCACCATCACCGGGAAGTTGAACGGCGTGATGCCCGCCACCACGCCGAGCGGCTGGCGCAGGGTCCAGTTGTCGATGCCGGTGCTGACCTGGTCGGTGAAGTCGCCCTTCAACAATTGGGGCACGCCGCAGGCGAACTCGACGATGTCGATCGCGCGCGTGACCTCGCCTTGCGCATCGGTGAACACCTTGCCGTGCTCGGCGGTGATCATGGCGGCCAGCGTGCCGCGGTGCTGGTTGAGCAGGACGAGGAAGTTGTTCATGATCCGCGCGCGGCGGATCGGCGGAGTGTCCGCCCAGGTCGGAAATGCAGCCTGCGCGGCTGCGACGGCCGCGTTCACTTCATCGATGCTCGCCAGCGCCACCTGGCGCGCCACGGCGCCGGTCGCCGGGTTGAACACCGCCTGACGGCGCCCGCTGGCGCTGGCCACGGCATGCCCGTTGATGAAGTGGCCCACCTCGGTGGTGGCGGTGAAGGCTTCGGTTGCGCCCATGGTGCTTGTCTCCGTATTCGTGCAGCCTTTCAGTCTATTCGACCGCCCCTCGCACCGACCAAAAAAAAGCCCACCTGCGTGAGCGGGTGGGCTTGGAAGTCCTTCGTAAAAAGGACGTCGTTGGGACCGGTTGCGGATCGAAGCCCTGTTCTCGACTGTTGTGTTCTTCGACGGGCGTTTCGATCCTTGCATCGCGACCTGTGGAACAGGCCTCGTGTGACAGCAAGTTGAATCAGTTTATGGGGCGCCCCAGGGCCGCACCATCCCCAACTTGAAGGAAGCACGCGAATGCGTTGCCATGCGTTGCTCTTTGCACCACAACACCGCCCAAAGCGTCACGACAAGCTGGCCAGACGCGCCGCGCGACAATGTCGGCATGTCTGCACCCAACCCCTCGCCGCCGCGCCGGCCGCCCGCTGGCGCCCCGCTGCGGGCCGAAGCAAAGCCGTTCAGCAGTGCCGAGATCGACCAGTTGCAGGCCCTGCTCGACGCGGTGCCCCAGCCGCTCGAGCCGCTCGACGTGAGCATGCTCGACGGCTACCTTTGCGGCGTGCTGCTGCAACCCAAGGCGGTGCCTGCCGCGCAGTGGCTGACCTACGTCACCGACGCCGACGGCCGCGCGCTGCCGCCACGCTTCAACCCGACGGCGCTGCATGCAATGGCGCTGCGCCGCCACGCTGAATTGAACGCCGCGATCGCCCAGCGCCAGTGGTTCGACCCGTGGGTGTTCGAGCTCGACGACGGCTCGGCCGACGACGCAGCCGAGCCGGATGAGGCCGACGACGATCGCGGCGAGGAGGGTGACGACGGCGACACCCCCGAGCCGCCCGCCATCGACGCGGTCTATCCCTGGGTGGCCGGCTTCGCGGCGGCGCAGGAGTACTTCGGTGGCCTGATGGCGCTCGACGCCCGGTCGCTCACCGAACCGCTGGCGCTGCTCTACCGCCACCTCGCACCCGACGACCTGGAAGACGCCGACGACCTGCTCGCCGAGATCGAGACATTGATGCCGCCCGCCGACCTGAGTGAAGCGGTCGAGGAATTGGTGCGCGCGGTGCTGCTCTTGGCCGACGTGAGCCGGCCGCAGCACGGCCTGGCGAAAGGCACGGCGCCTGGCCGGCCCGCAGCGCGCCGGCCGGGTGGCGGCCCCGGGCCTTCGCGCGGCCCCGCGCGCGGATCGGGGCACGGTTCACGCGGCTCAAATCGCTAGCGGGTCCACGTCGACGGCCCAGCGCAAGATGCGTGCCTCGGCGCCCTTGCGCTCACGCCGGAGCGCGTGCAGCGCAGGCAGCCACAGCGCGAGCAGCCGCTGCAGCGCCACCCGCGATGCCGACTCGACCAGCATCTGCATGCGCTCCACATCGGCCACCCGCGCCACGCCCAACGGCACCGGCGGGTAGAACATCACCGCGTCAGCGCCGGGCAAGGTTGTGGCCAACTCGGCGGCGGCCTGCAGGAAGGCACGCGCGGCCTCGGGCGTGGCAGCGTCGGCCCGCAGGATGGCCAGGTGTGAAAACGGCGGCAGCCCCGCCATCTCGCGTTCCTTCAACTGGCTGGCAGCGAAGGCCTCGAAGTCGTGCCCGCGCAGCGCCTGGTAGAGCGCATGCGCGGGGTGCCAGGTCTGCACCCACATCTCGCTGCGCTCCGCGTGCTGCGCGTCACGCCCGGCCCGGCCGCCGGCCTGCATCAGCAGTGCGAACAGGCGTTCGGGCGCCCGGAAGTCGCTGCTGAAGAGCGATGCATCCGGCATCACCGCCGCGACCAAGGTGACGCGCCGGAAGTCGTGCCCCTTGGCGACCATCTGCGTTCCGACCAGCACGTCCACATCGCCCGCGTGCACGGCGCCGAGCTGCGCTTCGAGGGCGCCCTTCAGGCGCGTGCTGTCGGCGTCGATCCGGGCGATGCGTGCGGGCTGGCCGTCACTGCCGACCAGCAGTTGCGCGAGCTGTTCTTCGAGCCGCTCGGTGCCTCGGCCGAGCGGGGCGATGTCGAGGTTGCCGCAGTCGGGGCAGGCGCGCATCACGCGTTCGGTGAAGCCGCAGTGGTGGCAGCGCAGCGTGCGGTCGAGCTTGTGAAACACGCGCCACGCGCTGCAGTGCGGGCAACCGCTCTTCCAGCCGCAGTCACCGCAGTGCAGCACCGGTGAGTAGCCACGCCGGTTCAGGAACACCAGGCTCTGCTCGCCGCGCGCCACGCGTGCCTGCAATGCCGCGACGAGCGGCGGTGACAGCGCCGTGTTCACGCCGCGGCCCTTGGGCTGCTGGTTCATGTCGACGAGCCGCACCGTGGGCAACGCACCACCGCCGATGCGCACCGGCAGGCTCAGGCGCTCGTAGTGCCCGGTGTTGGCACGCTGCCAGGTCTCGAGCGAAGGCGTGGCCGAGCCCAGCACCACCAGCGCGCCCTCACGCTTGCCGCGCCACACCGCCAAGTCGCGGGCCGAATAGCGGGCGCCTTCCTGCTGCTTGTACGACGGGTCGTGCTCCTCGTCGACCACGATCAGCCCGAGCCGCGGCATCGACGCGAACACCGCCAGCCGCGTGCCCAGCACCAAGTCGGCCAGCCCCAGGTGCGCGCAAAGCCAGCTGCGCAGGCGCTGCGCGGGCGTCAGGCCGCTGTGCAGAGACACGATGTGGCGCCCTTTGAAACGCTCCGCAAAGCGCGCTTCGAGTTGCGGCGTGAGGTTGATCTCGGGCACCAGCACCAGCGCTTGGCGGCCCGCTGCCAGCGCGGCTGCGGCAGCGCCCAGGTAGACCTCGGTCTTGCCGCTCCCGGTGACACCGTGGAGCAGCACCGTGCCCGGCGCGGCGGCATGGGCCAGCGTTGCGATCTTCGCCAGCGCGGCGGCCTGCTCCGCGCTGAGTACCGGCGCGTGAGTGGGGTTGGGCGATCCGGAGGCGGAATCAGCATCTCCCGCGCGCCCTGCTGCAAGCGCACGCCGAAGCTTGGCGATGCGGTTCTCGATCTGCGCGTTGCCGAGCTTGCGCAGCTCGGGCGGCATGACCGCGAGCGCGATCTCGCCGGTGCTGCGCTGGTAATAGGCGGCCGCGAAGTCGACCAGGGCGCGCCAGTCGGCGCTGAGCGGGGGCAAAGCGTCATGCACCTGCTCGACCGCGCGCAGCTCGGTCGGGGCCGCAGCGCTCGGATCACCGTCCCACACGACGCCGGGCACCGACTGTTTGCCGAGCGGTACCCGTACCAGGGTGCCGGGCGCGAGCGGGCGGGCGCTGAGGTAGTCGAGCGGCGCGACGAGCCCGGTGTGCTGCGGCGCATCGACCGCGACCCGCAACGGGGTGGCGTCAGCCATGAGCGCGTCAGACATTGAAACGGCTGACACGGAAGCGGTCACCAAAGATAGCGGCCGAACTTAAGAACAGACTCACGATACCGCCCTAAGTCGATGATTTTCAATGGCTTTCAAAGCTTTCCACCCGTTCTGTGGATAACTTTGTGGGCAACCTGCCCAATTCAGGCCGAAACGCTTGCTGCGCCTTGCTCTGCGCAAGATTGCCCAGTTTCCGGGCAACCCCGCGAAGCCAATAAAATCAAGCACTTAGCACAGATTGGTGGAAATACCATGCTGCATTGCAACAGCTGATGTGGCATGTAAAGCCGAGGCCTCATTTTGGGGATAAGTCAAGCCCTGAGCAGTCACTCACCGGCAAAAGCTTGTCGGCCCGGAGTCGTCGGGTGGTGGCGCGCCGGCCGGTGACGCTCGGCGGTCACCCGGGCCGCCGCAGGCGGCGGGAAACCTCGTGCACGCAGTCCACCAGCACCGCCACGCTCTCGGGCGGCGTGAACTGGCTGATGCCGTGGCCGAGGTTGAACACATGGCCGCCGACCTGGCCGTCCGGGCCGACCGGGGCACCGAAACTTTCCAGCGTGCGCGTCACCTCGGCGCGGATCTGATCGGGGCCGGCGAACAGCACGTTCGGGTCGATGTTGCCCTGCAGCGCCACGCGGTCGCCCACGCGGGCGCGCGCCTTTCCAAGGTTCATGGTCCAGTCGAGGCCGACCACGTCGGGTTCCAGCGCGGCGATTTCGTCGAGCCACAGGCCGCCGCCCTTGGTGAACACGATGTGCGGAATGCGCTGGCCATCGTGCTCGCGCTTGAGCTGCTTCAGAACGCGCTGCGTGTAGGCCAGGCTGAAGGCCTGGAACGCACCGTCGGCGAGCGCGCCACCCCAGCTGTCGAACACCATCACGGCCTGCGCGCCGGCGTCGATTTGCGCGTTCAGGTATTGCGCCACCGCGTCGGCGTTGACGGCGAGCATGCGGTGCATCAGGTCGGGCCGGCTGTAGAGCATGCTCTTGACGAGGCGGTAGTCGTCGGAGCCCGCTCCTTCGACCATGTAGCAGGCCAGCGTCCACGGGCTTCCGGAGAAGCCGATCAGCGGCACGCGGCCGCCCAACGCCTTGCGGATCGACGCCACCGCGTCGAACACATAGCGAAGCTTGTTCATGTCGGGCACTTCGAGCCTGGCGACCGCCGCTTCGTCGCGCACCGGGTGCGCGAATTTCGGGCCTTCGCCGAGCGCGAAGCTCAGGCCCAGGCCCATGGCGTCGGGCACGGTGAGGATGTCGCTGAACAGAATGGCGGCGTCGAGCGCATAGCGTTCGAGTGGCTGCAGCGTTACCTCGGTCGCGTAGTCGGTGTTGGTGGCCAGGCCCATGAAGCTGCCCGCCTTCGCGCGCGTGGCGCGGTACTCGGGCAGGTAGCGGCCGGCCTGGCGCATCAGCCAGACGGGGGTGTGCTCGGTGGGACGGCGCAGGCAGGCGCGCAGGAAGCTGTCGTTTTGAAGTGGGGCGTGCATGCAGCCATTGTCGCAAAGCGAAGGCGCACCGCCAGCACGGCCGCAGGTCGCGACCATAATCAATATCCCGCTGTTCAACGAGGGCCCAACATGCTTGCGAACTCCATCCTTCAGACCATCGGCAACACGCCGCACATCCGCGTCAACCGCCTGTTCGGCGCTGGCCACAGCGTCTACATCAAGAGCGAACGCAGCAACCCGGGCGGGTCGATCAAGGACCGCATCGCAGTCGCGATGGTCGAAGCGGCCGAGGCGTCGGGCGCACTGAAATCCGGCGGGACCATCATCGAGCCGACCTCGGGCAACACCGGCGTGGGGCTGGCGATGGTGGCCGCCGTGAAGGGCTACAAGCTGGTGCTCGTGATGCCCGACAGCATGAGCGTGGAGCGCCGCCGCCTGATGCTCGCCTACGGCGCGAGCTTCGTGCTGACGCCGCGCGCCGAAGGCATGAAGGGCTCGATCGCGAAGGCTCAGGAACTGGTCTCGCAAACGCCGAACTCATGGATGCCGCAGCAGTTCGAGAACCCGGCCAACATCGACATCCATGTGCGCACCACGGCGCAGGAGATCGCAGCCGACTTCCCCAGCGGCATCGACGCGCTGATCACCGGCGTGGGCACGGGCGGGCACATCACCGGCTGCGCGCAGGTGCTGAAAGCGATGTGGCCGAAGCTGAAGGTGTACGCCGTGGAGCCGACTGCATCGCCAGTCATCAGTGGCGGCAAGCCCAGCCCGCACCCGATCCAGGGCATCGGCGCGGGCTTCATTCCGGCCAACCTGCACACCGCGCTGCTCGACGGCGTGATCCAGGTCGAGGCCGAAGCCGCGCGCGAGATGGCGCGCCGCGCCGCGCGCGAAGAAGGCATGCTGGTCGGCATCTCGTCGGGTGCCACGCTCGCCGCCATCGCGCAGAAGCTGCCCGACCTGCCCGCTGGCGCCACCGTGCTGGGCTTTAACTACGACACCGGCGAGCGCTACCTGTCGATCGAGGGCTTCCTGCCGACCGAGTAGATAGCTCCGCGATGCAGCGAAAGCGGCGCCGGCATCAGGCCACCGGTGCGGCCTCGCAGCGCACCGCATCGCCAGCGCGGACCTCGCCGCCCACGAGCACGCGCGCCGTCATGCCGCCGTGCCCGCGCATCGCGTTGTAGCCGCCCGCGCCCAACACTGCTTCCATGCGCGAGCAGGGCTCGCACGGGCCGGTCACTTCGAGCACGACCGTGGTGCCGATGCGCAGCCAGAGCGGCCGGTCCTTGAAGAGCGAGCGCGCGGCGACGAGGTTCAGCCCGGCCACCACCAGGTTGCGGCGCAACAAAGCAGCGTCCACGCTGCCGTGGCCCGCGAGTGCGGCAATCACGGGCAGGTGCTCGGCCTGGATCAGGCTCACCTGGCGGCGCCCACCGCCCGGCACGCCGCCCGCCCCACCGACGGCCCGCGCTGCGGCGCGGTCGCCTTGCAGGCCGTGGCCCGCGATCGCGGGCGCGGCGTCGACCCGCAGCATCGCGCCGCGCCGCTGCGGGCGCAGCAGCACCTGCTCGATGCGGCCGGCGCGCGCGAAGTGCGCGGTCAGCTCCCGCAAGGTGGCAGGCGTGGAGCTCGTGTCGTTGCGCATTCGATGGGTCGGCTCGGGTGGGGGTGCTGTGGACGCGGGTCGAGCATACGAGCGCGGCGCGCGCGCATCCCCGAATCAGGGTTTTGGCGGCACGCGTGATCGCTGCGCCGCGCGCGACACCGTCGGCAAGTCGTGGTGCAATTCAGGGCCGTCACCGCGAACGCACGCCACCCTGCGCTGCCCGCCGGTCCCTGAGGTCTCGCATGGAAAACCGCCCCACCCCGGTGTCACCGCTCTACCTGCTGGAGCGGTTCGAGCCTGGCATCGTTCAGCTCGACGATGCGCGCCGCGTGGTCGGCATGAACGACTTCGCGCGCCGCGTGCTGCCGGTCGACGAGAAGCAGCCCTTCGACCGCATGGTGCTCGACTTCCACCCCGAGCGCTCGCGCTCGAAGGTCGAGTTCCTGCTCGACCAGGCCCGGCAGTGCCCGGTGACTGCGCCACCGCCGATGACGATGATCATCAACATCCCCGAGTGCGTGTTGCTGATCAAGGTGTCGCGCATGACCGACGCCCACCTCAAGGCGACCGGCTACACGCTGGTGTTCTACGACATCACCGACATCGTTGCGTCGGCCGATGAAACCCAGCCCACCCGCACCGATGCGCGCCGCCGCCTGCTGAAGATCCCGACGGTGTCGAACCAGCGCATCGTGTTCGTCGACGCCGACGACATCCTGGCGATTCAGGCCGACGGCCACTACACCCGCGTGCTCACCGCCAAGGGCAGGCAGTTCTGCAACCTGAGCATCGGCGACATCGAGACCCGGCTCGACCCCGAACACTTCCTGCGGGTGCACCGCGGAAGCGTGATCAACCTGCGTGCCGTGGCCCAACTGCACCGCGAAGACGGCCGCATGGCCGTGCAGTTGCAAGGCGTGGCCGAGCCGGTGCCGGTGTCGCGCAGCGGCTCGGCGGCACTGCTGGAACGGCTCGGTTTGCCCGGCGCTTCGGTGCCGACGTTCGCGCGTCAGGGTTAGTCCCTTTATCGGTTTCCCTGCGGTGGCGCGCCGCTGTGTCGGTGCGTTTTTCGTTCGTGCGCGCCGGATGTCGTTCGTGCAGAAAAACGCACCGCTGGTGCGAAAGGCGCTCGGCCGCCTCGCTGGCGCCCTGCCACCCGAGCTGCGCAGAATCGAGCGGCGCAACAAACGCACCCACCCGCACCCGAGCGCCAGCAGGCGCGCCGCGCAGCACCAACGCCAGGAGCCCTCGATGATTCCACCCGCATTCGAATACCACGCGCCCCGCTCGGTCGGCGAAGCGATCGGCCTGCTCGGCTCACTGGGCAGCGATGCCAAGTTGCTGGCCGGCGGCCACAGCCTGCTGCCGATGATGAAGCTGCGTTTCGCCGAGCCGGCGCACCTGATCGACCTGAACCGCATCGAGGCGCTGCGCGGCATTCGCGAAGAAGGCGCCACCATCGTGATCGGCGCCATGACGGTCGAGGCCGAGCTCATCACCTCCGAGTTGCTCGCCGCCAAGCTGCCGTTGCTGGCCGAGGCAGCGCGCCAGATCGCCGACCCGCAGGTGCGCAACCGCGGCACGATCGGTGGCGACATCGCCCATGGCGACCCGGGCAATGACCACCCCGCCATTGCCATCGCACTCGACGCCACGCTGGTGCTGCAAGGGCCGAAGGGCCAGCGCAGCGTCAAGGCCGACGGCTTCTTCCACGGCACCTACATGACGGACCTGGCCGAAGACGAGATCCTGGTCGAGATCCGCGTGCCCGCGTTCGCCCCGAAGACCGGCAGCGCCTACGAGAAGCTCAAGCGCAAGACCGGTGACTGGGCCACCGCCGCCGCCGCCGTGGTGCTGCGGCTGGATGGCGGCGTGGTCAGCCACGTGCGCATCGCGCTGACGAACGTGGCACCCACCGCGCTGCGCGCCACCGACGCCGAAGCCGCCCTGCTCGGCAAGCCGCTGAGCGAGGCGACCATCGCCGCTGCCACCGCCCGTGCGATGGCCATCTGCGACCCGGCCGACGACCTGCGCGGTGACCGCGAATACAAGACCGCGATGGCCGGCCAGATGCTGCGCCGCGCGATCGGCAAGGCGGCGGCGCGCTGCGCCTGACGCGCCCTGCGCACGCCGCCCCACACGAACAACGACCTCGGAGACAACCCCATGGCGAAGAAACTGCTCACCCTGAAGATCAACGGCAAAACGGTCGAGAAAGCCGTCGAGCCGCGCACGCTGCTGATCCACTTCCTGCGCGAGGAATGCCACCTGACCGGCGCCCACATCGGCTGCGAAACCAGCCACTGCGGCGCCTGCACGGTCGATGTGGACGGTGCGTCGGTCAAGAGCTGCACGCACCTGGCGATCCAGTGCGAAGGCGCGTCGGTCGACACGGTCGAGGGCCTGGCGCAGGGCGGCGTGCTGCACGCGGTGCAGGAGGGCTTCTACAAGGAACACGGCCTGCAATGCGGCTTCTGCACGCCCGGCATGCTGATGCGCGCGCAGCGCTTCCTGCAAGACAACCCGAACCCGACCGAAGACGAGATTCGCGCCGGCATGAGCGGCAACCTGTGCCGCTGCACCGGCTACCAGAACATCGTGAAGGCAGTGCAGTACGCGGCCGCCAAGCTGCGCGCACCTGCACCTGCACCGGCCGCGCAAGCCGTTGCCGCCTGACCCCAAGGAGCTGAACCCCATGAATGCCCCCATCGACCCCAAGGTTCTCGAACTCCAGGCCCGCACCGACGCGCTTCAAGGCATGGGCGACAGCCGCCTGCGCAAGGAAGACGCCCGCTTCATCCAGGGCAAGGGCAACTATGTCGACGACATGAAGATGCCCGGCATGCTGCACATGGACATCGTGCGCAGCCCGCTCGCACATGCCCGCATCAAGCGCATCGACAAGACCGCCGCGCTCGCCATTCCCGGCGTGCACGCTGTGCTGACCGCTGACGACCTGAAGCCGCTGAAGCTGCACTGGATGCCCACGCTCGCCGGCGACGTGGCCGCCGTGCTGGCCGACGAGAAAGTGCACTTCCAGATGCAGGAAGTGGCCATCGTGATCGCCGACGACCGCTACATCGCCGCCGACGCGGTCGAGGCGGTGGTGGTCGAGTACGAAGAACTGCCGGTGGTGCTCGACCCGTACGAGGCGCTCAAGCCCGGCGCCCCGGTGCTGCGCGACGACCTGGCCGGAAAGACCAGTGGCGCCCATGGCGCGCGCGACCACCACAACCACATCTTCACCTGGGAGGCCGGCGACAAGGCCAAGGCCGACGCCGCCTTCGCCGCTGCGCCGGTCACGGTCAGCCAGCACATGCACTACCCGCGCGTGCACCCGTGCCCGCTCGAGACCTGCGGCTGCGTGGCCTCGTTCGACCCGATCCGGGGCGAGCTGACGACCTACATCACCTCGCAGGCGCCGCACGTGGTGCGCACCGTGGTGTCGCTGCTGTCGGGCATTCCGGAGAGCAAGGTGCGCATCGTCAGCCCCGACATCGGCGGCGGTTTCGGCAACAAGGTCGGCATCTATCCGGGCTATGTGTGCGCCATCGTGGCTTCCATCGTGCTGGGCAAGCCGGTGAAGTGGATCGAAGACCGCATCGAGAACATCTCGTCGACTGCGTTTGCCCGCGACTACCACATGGACGGCGAGATCGCGGCCACCGCTGACGGCAAGATCCTCGCGATGCGCGTCAACGTGCTGGCCGACCACGGCGCATTCGACGCCTGCGCCGACCCGACCAAGTTCCCGGCCGGCATGTTCCACATCTGCTCGGGCAGTTACGACATCGCCGCCGCTCACTGCAGCGTGAAGGGCGTGTACACCAACAAGGCGCCGGGCGGCGTGGCGTACCGCTGCTCGTTCCGCGTCACCGAAGCGGTGTACCTGATCGAGCGCATGGTCGACGTGCTGGCGCAGAAGCTCGGCATGGACAAGGCCGAGATCCGCGCCAAGAACTTCATCCGCAAGGAGCAGTTCCCGTACACCAGCGCCTTCGGTTTCGAGTACGACTCCGGCGACTACCAGACCGCGCTCGACAAGGTGCTCGACAAGGTCGACTACAAGGCCTTGCGCGCCGAGCAAGCCCTGAAGCGGGCCGACCCCAACTGCCCCACGCTGATGGGCATCGGCCTCGTCGCCTTCACCGAAGTGGTCGGCGCCGGCCCGAGCAAGATGTGCGACATCCTCGGCGTGGGCATGTTCGACAGCTGCGAGATCCGCGTGCACCCGACGGGCAGCGCCATCGCCCGCATGGGCACCATCTCGACCGGCCAGGCGCACGCCACCACGTACGCGCAGATCATCGCCACCGAACTCGGCATTCCGAGCGAGGTGATCCAGGTCGAAGAGGGCGACACCTCCACCGCGCCCTACGGCCTGGGCACCTACGGCTCGCGCTCCACGCCAGTGGCCGGTGCGGCCATTGCGATGGCCGCGCGCAAGATCCACGCGAAGGCGAAGAAGATCGCCGCGCACCTGCTCGAAGTCGGCGAAGCCGACCTCGACTGGGAGATCGACCGCTTCAACGTGAAGGGTGATCCGACGCGTCACAAGACCATGAAAGACATCTGCTGGGCTGCGTACAACAACGTGCCCGCCGGCTTGGAGATGGGCCTGGAAGCGGTGCACTACTACGACCCGCCGAATTTCACCTTCCCGTTCGGCATCTACCTGTGCGTGGTCGACATCGACCGGGGCACGGGTGAAACGAAGATCCGCCGTTTCTACGCGCTCGACGACTGCGGCACGCGCATCAACCCGATGGTGATCGAAGGGCAGATCCACGGCGGCCTGACCGAGGGCTATGCGGTGGCGATGGGCCAGCAGATGCCGTTCGACGCGCAGGGCAACCTGATGGGCAACACGCTGATGGACTACTTCCTGCCCACGTCGGTCGAAACGCCGAAGTGGGAGACCGACTTCACCGTCACGCCGAGCCCGCACCACCCCATCGGTGCCAAGGGCGTGGCCGAGTCGCCGCACGTGGGCTCCATCCCGACCTTCACCTCGGCCGTGGTCGATGCGTTCGCTCACCTCGGCGTGACCGACATGACCATGCCGCACAGCGCCTACCGTGTGTGGCAGCAACTCAAGAAAAGCGGCGTGGCGCTCGACGCCTGAGCCGGCGCCTGAACGGCACTTTGAACGGACGCCATGGAAGTCAAACTCGAAAAGCGCTATCCCATCGACGCCACCCCGGCGCAGTGCTGGGCCGTTCTGCGCGACGTGCGCGCGGTGGCCGGCTGCATGCCCGGCGCCAGCATCACCGAGCAGGTCGATGCCACGCACTACAAGGGCGCGGTGAAGCTCAAGGTCGGCCCGGCCAACGCGGCGTTTGCCGGCGACATCGAGGTGCTGGCACTTGACGAAGCCGCGCAGCGCGTGCAGCTGCTCGGCAAGGGGTCCGACAAGGGTGGCTCGACCGCGTCGATGGACCTGACGGCGACCGTGGAGCCGGGCGACACGCCGGGCCAGTGCGTGCTGGTGGGGGTGGCGGCGGTGATCGTGAACGGCAAGTTCGCGCAGTTCGGCGGCCGCATGATGGTGCAGGTGTCGGACATGATCCTCAGCCAGTTCGCTGACAACTTCCGCATTGCGGCGGCGGCGGTGCCCGCTGCTGCGCCCGCCGTCAGCGCAACGGCCGCCAGCGGTGGCATGCCGGCGGCGGCTGCATCCAGCGAGCCGACCGCACCGAGCGCAGGAACACGCACCGCACCGGTCACCACCGCACCGAAGGCGACGACCGAGCTGAACGCGCTGGCCATCGGCTGGGCGCTCGTCAAGAGCTGGTTCGCCGGCCTGTTCGGCAAGCGCGCCTGAGCTGCCT
The DNA here is from genome assembly GCA_025350965.1 of Rhizobacter sp. Classification (GTDB taxonomy): domain Bacteria; phylum Pseudomonadota; class Gammaproteobacteria; order Burkholderiales; family Burkholderiaceae_C; genus LMDS01. The sequence goes on along the minus strand of JANXWV010000016.1, from coordinate 8,071 downwards.
CGGCCGCATTCCCATGGACGATCAGGCCCTGCGCGAACAACTCCAGCTGGCCGGCTACATCGCCGACGAGGGCCTTGCCACCACGCTGTGGCTGGCCGGCGAGTTGCAACGCCCCCTGCTGATCGAGGGCGATGCCGGCGTCGGCAAGACGGCCCTGGCGCTGGCCATGGCGCGCGCCGGCGGGCGGCGCCTGGTGCGGCTGCAATGCCACGAAGGCATTGACCTCGCGCAGGCCGCGTACGAGTGGAACTACGGCCGCCAGCTGCTCGCCATCCGCCTGCATGAAACCGATGCCGTCGCGGCCACCGGCACCGACAACATCGCGCAGCGCCTGCGCGAGGCCGACCTGTTCACGCGCGAGTACCTGCTCGAGCGGCCGCTGTTGCGCGCCATCGTCAGCGACGAGCCCTGCGTGCTGCTGATCGACGAAGTCGACCGCGCCGACGAGGCCTTCGAGGCCTTCCTGCTCGAAGTGCTGTCCGACTACCAGATCACCGTGCCCGAGCTCGGTACGCTGACCGCGCGCCACATCCCGCAGGTGCTGCTCACGAGCAACGGCACCCGCGAGCTGAGCGACGCGCTGCGTCGCCGCTGCCTCTACCACTGGCTCGACTACCCGACGCTCGCGCGCGAAGTGGCCATCGTGCGCGCCACGCTGCCGCAGGCCGAAGGCACGCTGATCGAGCAGGCGGTGGCTTTCGTGCAGCGCCTGCGCCGCGAAGACCTGGGCAAGACGCCCGGCGTGGCGGAAACACTCGACTGGGTGCGCGCGCTCCACGCCCTGCGCATGGCCCGCCTGCCCGACGACCCCGACGGCCTGATGGCCACGCTCGGGTGCCTGCTCAAGACCCGCGACGACCGCTTCCAGATCGGAGCCGAGCGCGTGCGCCAGCTGTGCGAAGGCCGGCGCACGGTGGGCGTCGCGGAAAAGGCATGACCGAAGCACACGCACCGTCAGCGCAGCCGCTCGCCGCCATCGCCGGGTTCGCCGCGCTGCTGCGTGACCACGGCCTCGCGGTCGGCGTGGCAGAGCAGCAGGCCATGGTGCGCGCCGCGCTGGCCGTGCCGCTGCCGCGCCTGCGCAGCATCGAGGCCGCATGGCGCGCCATTGCCTGCCACGACGTGCGGGCCTGGCGCCGCTGGCCCGAGCTGTTCGAGCGCTACTGGCACCCGCAGCGCCTGACCGGCCAGGTGAAAGTGAGCGGCCAGACGCGCCCCTCGCGCGACCTGCGCCAGACCGTGCAGATGCTGCACGACTCGATGGCCGGCAACACCACCCCACCGACCCCCGGCGCCGCGCCCACCGACACCGCGCTCGACGACGTGACCGTGCCTGAAGACGCGCCGGCCACGTCGCAAGCGCAAGGCGGCGCGAGCCGCACCGAGGCACTGCACGACCGCTCGCTTGCGCAGTGGCTACCGCAAGACCTGAGCACGCTCGAGGGCCTGGCCGAGCGCATTGCCGAGCGCCTGCGCCGCCGCGTCACACGCCGCTGGCGCGACGATTCCCGTGGCCGCCGGCTCGACCTGCGCCGAACGCTCCGCAACAGCCTGGCCACCGGCGGTGTACCGCTGGCGCCGGCCTGGCGCACGCCACGCCGTGAGCGGCCGAAGCTGTTCGTGCTGGTCGACGTGAGCCGCTCGATGGAAACCCATGCGCAGCTGTTCCTGCGCATCGCGCGTGCCTTCGTGGGTGCGGCCGGCGCACGCGTGTTCGTGTTCCACACGCGCCTGGCCGAGATCACGCCGCTGCTGCAGCGCGACTCGGCGGCGGTGCAGGAGAAGGTCAACGCGGTCACCGCAGGCTTCGGCGGCGGCACGCGCATTGCCACCAGCATGGCCGACTTCGTCACGGTGCATGCCCGCACCCAGCTCGGCCGCAGCAGCCGCGTGTGGATCTTGTCCGACGGCTTCGATGCCGATGCGCCGCCGGCGCTGGCCGAGCAGCTGGCCCGCGTGCGCGGCCGCGGCGCGCGCATCACCTGGTTCCACCCCACCGCGCAGCCGCCGGCCTCGCAGGCCATGCAGGCCTGCAGCGGGCTGATCGACGGGTTCGTGCGGCTGCAATCGCTGCGTGACCTGGCGCAGTGCGCGCCGCTCCTGCACTGACGTTTGCATTGACTCGATGGAGACTTCCATGACTCACCCCGCCCTCGACGTGCTGGCCACCGCGCAGCGCCTGCAACAGAACGACCAGGCCTTCGCGCTCGTCAGCGTGCTGCGCGTGCAGGCGCCCGCCTCGGCGCGGCCCGGCGACAAGGCGATCGTCACCGCCGACGGCATCGTGCAGGGCTGGATCGGCGGCGGCTGCGCCCAGCCGGCGGTGCTGCGCACGGTGCGGCAGGCGCTCGTTGACGGCCGTGCGCGCGTGATCCGCATCGCGCCGGAAACACCTGCCGTTGACGCCGGCACTGCGCCTGTTCGCGCGCTCGGCAACTTGCCCGATGAAGTGCTCAACGACGTGCTTGACGATGTGCTCGAATTCGGCATGGCCTGCCATTCCGGCGGCACGCTGGAACTCTTCATCGACCCGGTGCTGCCCCGCGCCAGCCTCACCGTGATCGGCGATTCGCCGGTGGCCGTGGCGCTGGCCGACCTGGCGCCGCGCGTGGGCTTGCAGGTGAACGTGGTCGCGCAGGGCGCCCAGGCGGAGCGCTTCGCATCGGCCGCGCGGGTGCTGGCCAGCGACGATGCAGCCGGCGTGGCGGCGCAGGTGGCACCAGGCAGCTTCGTGGTCGTGGCCACCCAGGGCCGGCGCGACGTGCAGGGCTTGCGCGCGGCGCTCCAGCTGCAAGCGCGACAGGTGTGGTTGGTCGCCAGTGCGCGCAAGGCACAGGTGCTGAAAGGCGCGCTCGTGGCCGCTGGCGCCGATGCCGCACAGGTGGCGGCCATCGTGGCGCCCGCCGGCCAGCCCATCGGCGCGCACACGCCGGAGGAGGTGGCGCTGTCGGTGCTGGCCGCCGTGGTGGCGGCGCGCCGGCAAGGCGCGGCGCCGGTGGTCGGTGCAACCCCTGAACCGTCGACCGCCGCCAGCATGGCCGACCCATCACTGGCTCGGGCCCAGACCTCGCCCGCACCGGCCTCGTCGCATGCCACGGCGGTGAGCACCGCACCCGAACCCGGCGCACGCCCGTCGTGCTGCGGCGGCTGACATGGGCTGCCTGCTCAAGGGGGGCGGCGGCCTGTACAGCCGGCTCGTGGTCGGGGCCGTGTTGCTGGCCGCGGGCGAGGGCGCGCGCATGGGCGGGCGCCCGAAGAGCCTGCTCGAACTGGGGGGCGTGCCGCTGATCCGCCGGCAACTCATTGCGTTGTCGGGTGCGGGCGTGGACGAAGTGGTGGTGGTGCTGGGCCACCACGCCGAGCACATCGAGCCGGTGGTGCAAGCCTTCCCGGTCACGCTGGCGCGCAACCTTGCGCCGCAGGACGGTCAGGTCTCGTCGCTGCGCATCGGCCTGGCGGCCCTCACAGGCAAGCTCGACGCCGTGCTGGTGGCGCTGGCCGATCAGCCGCTCATCAACGCGCAAGACATCACGAGCCTGATCGCCGCCTACAAGCAGCGCGCCGAAGGCACCTCGGTGGTGGTGCCGATGGTGGGCGGCGAGCCCGGCAACCCGGTGATGTTCAGCGCCGAGGTGCGCGAGCAGATCCTCGCCGGCGGCGCCAACGTGGGCTGCCGCCAATGGCGCGCCGCGAACCCGCAGGCCGTGCACGCCTTCGCCACCGACAACCGGCGCTTCCGCGTCGACGTGGACACCGAAGAAGACATCGCCCGTTTCGAACGCGACACCGGCCACCGCCTGCGCTGGCCGACGGCTCTGGAGCGCGACGTTCCGGCCGACGTGCCGGCAACGGCCGGCCCGGGCTGAACCGTGTCGCTGGCGCCGGGCTTTCATTCGCTCTGGCCCACGCCCATCGGCGTGCACCGCTACCCGCTCGCCGATGACTTGAACCCGCTGCTGGTGCGCGTGTTCGGTGCGCTGCGGGCCACACAGAGCCATGCACGCGGCGATGCGCCGGGTGCCGCGTTCTTCGCCAGCAGCGACGACCTGCTGCAGCGCATTCAGCTGCCCGAGTGGCAGGCCTTCGTGCGCTTCCTGGTCGAGTGCCTGCGCGACACCACCACGCAGGCCAACCGCGAAGCGTGGCCCGCCGAAGGCGCCGACCTGCGCGTGGCGATCAACGGCTTGTGGTTCCAGGCCAGCAACCGCGGTGCCTTTCACGAGGTGCACACGCACGGCAACTGTTCGTGGTCGGGCGTTTACTGCGTGCAGGCCGACGCACCCGATGTGCGCACCATGCATGCCACGCACGGTGCGCGCAATGGCGTGACCCGCTTCTACGGCCCAGCGTTCAACCACCTGGCCGGCGCGCATGTGGACCTGGGCAATGCGTACCTGCAACCGCCGCAGGTCGAGGTGCCGCCGGTGCCGGGCCAACTGGTGCTGTTCCCCTCGTGGCTCGCGCACCAGGCGCTGCCGTACGACGGCGCGCTCGACCGCGTGATCGTGTCGTTCAACGCCAGCGTGCATGCAGCCAGCGGCAGCGACCGGCTGCACGGCTACAGCGCCGCGTGACGGCAGGCCATGCGCGACACGCCTGCACACATCGACCCCGGCCGGGTTGTTGGCCGCTCGCACGCCGCACTGCGGCTGTGGGTAGCGCGGGCCCTGGCGTGGTCGCTGTGGCTCGGGGGTTGGCTGCTGCTCGGCACGCTCGGCCGCCAACACCTGCCCGGCCTGGCCGGCGGGCAGGGCCTGGTCGCGCTGTGGTTGCTGGCCATCGGCTTGGCACTGGCGATGGCGAGGCGCTGGCATTGGCGTGCAAGGGCCCTGCAAGCGGCATTGGTGCTGCTCGGGGCCGTCGCCGGCGGAGCGCTGATCGCCCTGGACCGCTCACGCGTTGCACTGCCCTTGGCCACCGTCGCCTGGGGCGCGCTGGTGGTCGCCGCTTCGTTCGCGGTGCGCGCACTGCGCCTGTCGCACGGGGGCAGTGCAGCGTCGCCGGTGGCGCCCGCTGCGGCAGGCGCGGTGCTGGCCTGGGCGCTCGCCGGTGGCCTGAACGCCATGCCAGCGGCGGCGGCACAGTGGGGCGTGGCGCTCGCGGCCGCCGCGTGTGGGCTTGCCGCCTTGCTGCCCCGCGTCACCGCCACCCACGGCGCTTGCCGCAGCAGCCTGTTCGATTGCGCGTCGGCGGGGGCGAGCCCCGCCCACTGGCGCCGCGTGGCCGATTGGCCGCAGGCGGCAGCCGCGTTGGGCATGGTGCCGATGATGGCCAGCCTGCCCGTGATGGCCGACTGGTGCGGCGCACAGGCAGGGTCGCCTTCCACGGCGAGCGCGGCGCACCTGGGCGCCATGCTCTTGCCCGCGCTGGCGCTGCACCTCGCAGCGCCGCTGCGCCGGCCGGCCATGGCCGTCGCCCTGCTGCTTGTGCTGGGTGGCCTGGTGCTGCGCTTGCCCGGCGCGGCGGGCCTGATGGCGGCGGCGCTCGTACACGGCGCGGCGTGGAGCGTGGCGTGGGGTGACATGCTGAAAGCGCGGCGTGCCGGCAGCGCGCCACGGCAGGCGCTGCCTTCCAGGCCGTGGGCACCGTGGCTGTCGACGGCGGGGTTCGTGCTGGTGCTCGGTGTCGCGGTCGACCAGGTCGGCCCGCCGGCCCTGGCGGCGGTGCATGCGGTGCTCGCGGGCTTGGGGCTGATCGGCCTCGCGGCCATCGGGCTGCGCCGCGGCTGGCATGCCGAGGTGGTGCCGTCACCGTCTTGAAGGGCATGCGCCAAACGCAGGGCTGAGGTTCATCTCATCGCTGCACCGACGGCTTGGCGCACAGGAATGCCCGTGGGCTCAAAGTCATGCAGGCAGTGAACGTTGATTCCGAAGTGATCGGGCGTGACACGCTTGCGATGGAACGGGCAGGTGCCGCACACCTTGCAGAAGACACCTTGCACAAGAAGTGCCTCGCGGTGCGGCTGTGAAACGGGTACTCGGTGAGCGACTCGTCCCGGCCAGAAGTTAATTCGGGCTTTGTCGCTGCATCATTTCGAGCCTATCGCGCGACTGCGCTGGCTTTGCCCGCGTGGCATTGAAACCGGACCGTGTGGCACCACCTCCGGGGCGCGGGGTAGCATCGCGCCGCACCTCCAAGGAAGAACACCATGCAGAACACGCTCACCCAAGCTGCCCGCCCCCGCAACCGCCTTCTGGCCGCTGGCGTGGCGCTGCTCGCCGCGCTGGTGTTGTCAGGCTGCGGCTACAACAACTTCCAGTCGCTCGACGAGCAGGTGAAGGGCGCGTGGGCCGAGGTGCTGAACCAGTACCAGCGCCGCTCCGACCTGATCCCGAACATCGTGGCCACCGTCAAGGGCGAGGCCAGCTTCGAGCAGGACACGCTCACCAAGGTGATCGAGGCGCGCTCGCGGGCCACCAGCATCAACGCCACGCCCGAGCTCGTGAACAACCCCGAGGCGTTCGAGAAGTTCCAGAAGGCGCAAGGCGAACTCACCGGCGCGCTGAGCCGCCTGATGGTGGTGGCCGAGCAGTACCCGCAGCTCAAGGCGAACGCCGCCTTCCAGGACCTGCGCGTCACGCTCGAAGGCACCGAGAACCGCATCACCGTGGCCCGCAACAAGTACATCAAGACGGTGGCCGAGTACAACGTGCTGGCGCGCAGCTTCCCGAGCAACCTCACGGCCATGGTGTTCGGCTACCAGGTGAAGCCCAGCTTCACGGTGCAGAACGAAGCGCAGATCTCGGTGCCGCCGACGATCAGCTTCGACAAACCCGCCTCGAAGTGATCGACTTCAAGCGGATGCAGCGCGCCCCGAGCCGGTGATGCGATACGCCCGCGCAATCGCGGCGCTGCTGGTCACAGCACTTGCGTTCACCGGCGCGCTGCGCGCGCAAGACCTTCAACCCGTGCCGCCGCTCAGCGGCCGGGTCATCGACAGCACCGCCACGCTGACCCCGGCGCAAACCCAGGCCTTGAGCACCAAGCTCGAAGGCATCGAGACGCAACGCGGCTCGCAGGTGGTGGTGCTGATCGTGGCCAGCACGCAACCCGAAGACATTTCGTCGTACGCGCACCGCGTGGCCGACACCTGGAAGATCGGCCGGCGCGAGGTCGGCGACGGCCTGTTGATCGTGGTCGCGAAGAACGACCGCAAGGTGCGCATCGAGGTCGCGAAGGCACTCGAAGGCGCGGTGCCGGACATCGCGGCCGGCCGGATCATCAGCGAGCAGATCACGCCCGCATTCAAGGCCGGCGACTATGCCGGCGGCCTGAACGCGGCGGTCGACCGGCTCGGGCAGCGCATAGCCGGTGAGGGCCTGGCCGAGCCCGCGCCGCGCGACGCGCGCAAGGGTGGCGCCAACAAGGGCATGGGCGGCTTCGACCTGCAAGACCTGGCGATCTTCTTGTTCGTGGGCGTGCCGATCGTGGGCGCGGTGCTCACCGGCCTCTTCGGCCGGAAAGTCGGTGCGGTGCTCACCGGCGGCGCGGTCGGCGGCATCGGCTTCTGGCTCACCGCGAGTGCGCTCGTGGCCGGCGGTGCCGGGCTGGTGGCGCTGTTCCTCGTCGGCGTGATGGGGATGGGCAGCTCGCGGCTCGGCCGGTCCGGCGGGCCGGTGATCTGGGGCGGCGGAGGCGGTGGCGGTGGCTTTGGCGGCGGAGGGGGCGGCGGTTTCAGCTCCGGCGGGGGTGGTGACTTTGGCGGCGGTGGCGCATCGGGAGGTTGGTGATGACGAACACGACGACGAACACGACCGCGACCCCCACGACCAACCGCTGGCTGCGCTTGCTCAAGCACCGAACGCTCGACGAGCGCGATGCCAAACGCGTGCTCGACGCCGCCGCACTGCAACGCATCGAAGCACGCGTGGCCGCGAGCGAGGCGCTGCACAGCGGCGAGATCCGCGTGTGCGTGGAGGCCGGCCTGCCACTGAGCTACCTGCGCCGCAACGCCACGGCGCGCGAGCGGGCCGTGGCCCTGTTCGGCAAGCTGCGCGTGTGGGACACGGAACACAACAATGGCGTGCTCGTCTACCTGCTGCTGGCGGAGCACGCCATCGAGATCGTTGCC
>JANXWV010000013.1 GCA_025350965.1 Rhizobacter sp. | reverse complement strand
CGTGGCGCGGCGCGCACCGCTGGCCTCGGCAATGCTGGCGGGAAGATAAAGGTTCACCTGATGGATGCGCTGTTCCTTGAACAGCAGCCGCGCCGTGTGGCCGGCCGTGAAGGGCAGGTTCTCGGCCTCGGTGTTGTCGTATCGGATGATCTGGTTGCCCCACTCGGGAAAGCGGCGGCGGCCGAGCTTGACGTCGACCTCGCTCTCGTCACGCCAGACGCGGATAAGTTCTTCCATCGCGGAGCGCAGCAGGTTGGCCCACGCGTTGGCGCCGCCGTCGCTGCCGTTGGTCAGGAACACGAAGCGCGGTTCCTGTTGCAGGTCGGTGCGCTCTTTCCAATACCGGCTGAGCTTTCGCGCCACCGCGATGGCGCCACCGAGCTCCTCGTCGACGAAGCGTTCCATGTCGTCGTCGCTGGCCTCGCACAGCGCGCCGCGGAAGCGGTCGGCGCCATGCGCCGGCATCACGATGGCGCCGGTGATGGCGCCGCCGTGATCTTCGGCCAGCGCTGCGTCCATCGTGGCGGGATCGGTGCGGTCGAACACGCGCACTTCAACGCGCTGGCCGTGGCGCATTTCACTCAAACGGTCGCGGGCACTGCTGCAGTCGGACTCGCGCGCCAAGCCCAGCACCACATGGGCGCCGACCTCGGCCTGCAAACGCGCGATGGCCAGTGCGTCTTCGACCTGATCGCCCGCCACCAGCAGCACCGTGTGACCGATGGCGTCGACCGTGCGCATCGTCGGCCGGCTGACCCACGTGCTGCGGCTTTCCTTGCGCACTCGCATGCCATGCGTGACCTCGAAGTCGTGGCCGTTGAAGGCCACCGATTCGTCGCTGCCGAGAAACACGCAGGTGTGGGCGATGTCGGCGGGCACCGGGAAGTCTTTGCTCGGCGGCTGGCCGTCGAAGGCGCGGTTCAGCGTCATCATGTCGAAGAATTCGTGCGCGGTGCTGCCGGCTTCGGCGCCCTTCAACTGGTCCATCGTGGCGAACACGCTGCGGATGCGCTCGCTGCGGATCGGCCCCGGGAAGATCATGTTCACGCGGATGCCGCGCTCGCCCAGTTCCTCGGACACCTTGCGCGACAGCGCATTGAGTGCTGCCTTCGGCACCACATAGGCGGTGCGGCCGTAGTACTTGGTGCGCGAGAAGATCGTCGAGACATTGATGACCGACGCGCCTTCCTTCAGGAAAGGCGACGCGGCGCGCAGCATGTTCCACGACACGCCCAGGATGTTGCGCGTGGCCTGGCCCAGTGTCTCGGTGTCGGCCGAACCCGCCGCGCGCAGTTGCTCCAGTTCTTCGGTCGTCAACGGCACCTTCTCGAGCGGCTGACGCGGGCCGGCCGAGCCGGCGTTGTTGATCAGGATGTCGATGCGGCCATGGCGGGCCACCAGGTCGGCCATGCCGGCGCGCACGCTGGCCGGGTCGGCGCCATCCATCACCACTGTGTCGGCCTGCTCAACCGGCACGCCGGCGTCCTTGACTGCGGCGTCGCGGGCCGCCGTCAGCCGGGCGGCGGTGCGCCCGGACAACACCACCAGCGCGCCCTGGCGCAGGTAGTGGCGCACGATCTCGCTGCCGAGGTTGCCGGCCGCCCCGGTGATGAGAGCGACCTTGCCGGAGAGGCGGCCGGGTTGTGTCAGTGCAGTGTTCATGGTCGAGTCCCTCAGCGTTTTCGGATGTTGTGTTGGATCGTTCGGTCAGGCGCGTTCGCCGGCCGCCCAGGCTTCGAACAGCGCGTCGCGGCTGCGCAGGCCCAGAGCCGGCAGCGCGTGGTTGACGACGTAGGTAGCGCCCTGGTGTTTGTTGTCCCACATGGCCTGGTGCGCTGTTGGCAAGTCGGCCCAAGGCACGACCGTGGGCTCGGTGACATCCAGCAAACCGGCCGCGACCATGTCGTTCATGCGCGTCACCTCGAAGGCGTTGCACAGGTGCGTGCCCAGGATCGTCGCCGACGGCATCAGGATCCGGCGTTGCCGCGTCCACACCTGCGGCGCGTAGAAGGCAAAGCGCCGCCCGGCCATCTCTTCGCAGTACACGACGCGGCCGGTGAAGGGCTTGACCAGCGAGGTGCTGACGCCCAAGGCATCGTGGCCAGCACGTTCCAGGATCAGGTCGGGTGCGCCACGCGGGTTGTCGGGGCTGCGCAGCAACGCGCCCACCGCCGCGCCGAAGGGCTTGAGCGTGCGGTCCTGAAAATCGCGCACGCCGCTGCGGAAGGTCTCGATGTCCTTCTTGGCATCGGCCAGCCGCGGCATCGTTGTCGGCCAGTCGAAGTTCTCGCCCTGGCGGCGGCGGATGTCTTCGAGCGACACCACGCCAGCCACCGCGTCTTCGAAGCCCAGCGACTGCACGAACTCGCGCTGCGCATCGGTGCTGGTGGCGACCACCGTGCGCGCGCCGATGGCGCGCACGGCCTCGATCATCTCCAGCCCCGTGGCGTCGAGCAGCGCGCTGCTGTTCGGGCCGTAGTAGAGCAGCACGGCCTCGCCGGCCCGCGCGCCGGCGCGTTGCAGCATGGCTTCAGGCGGCGCGCTGCCGGGCTTGCCGACGAAGGTGAGGTGGTAGCCGGACGACGCGCCGTAGAAAGCCAGCGTGCCGCCCTCGGCCAACAACTGGAAGCTGCGCGGGAAGGCGGTTTCGCCGGCATGCGAAACGGCGTAATCGGCCAAACGCCCGCCGTTCGGACCGCCGTTCTGGCGCCGGTACTCCTCGAGCAACGGCAGGCCCGCGGCTTCCCAGCCGGCGGGGTCGTGCTCGGGCACGGGGGTGTAGAGGTTCTTGAAGCGTGGCTCGGTGCGGTCCAGCGCACCCACCGCGCCCTGCGTGCCGATGAAGGCCGCGCGCGCTGCGCTCGACACCCCGCCGGTGACGGCCAGCCCCGCGCGGGTGGCGCTCTTCAGCGCTTCCAGCCCGGTGCCGGTGGCCGAGCCTTCGACGAACAAGGCCTTGCCAGGTGCGATCTTCAGCGTGGTGAAGAGAGCACGCACGACGGTGCCCAGGTTCAAGATGTACGAGCCCGCCTGCTCCAGCGTCAGGTCGGCCGGCAAGGGGTGCAGCTGTGGGCTCTGCGTGATGAGGAACTGCGCATGGCTGCCGGTGCGGGTTTCATAGCCCTGGATGGAGAAGCCCACAAACATCGGGTCGCGTCCGGCCAGCGGGCTGAGCAGGTCGGTCTGACCCGAGTACACCGCCACCAGGTCGCCCACTTTGAGGCGGCCCTCGCGCTTGGCCTCGCTGCCCAGCGCAGCGACCAGCGCCACACCGCCCGAGCCGGTGACCTGCACGTCTTCTTCGTGGTTGTCGAAGGGCGAGACCGGAATGCCGGTGAGCGCCCAGATGTCGTTGAAGTTGACCTCGGAGGCCAGCACGTAGACCAGTGCCTCGTTGGGCAGCGGCGGCTCCACCGGGACGATGAGTTCGACTTCGCTCTTCAGCGGCTCGCCGAAACGCGGCTCGCCGGTGGCCGGGTTGCGCGGCACGCCGAAGCCGTATTGCCATTGCGGCAGCGGCGTCACGCCGGGGTAGAAGGGTGCGCCGAGTGGCAGCAATTCACCGGCCGCCCGCTGTTGTTCAGCCCACGCCGTGTGCTCGGCGGCAACCTTCACCGTGTCGCGGCGGATGGGCAGCGCCGGGCTCTTCTTGTCCATGAACTGCTCGATGCCTGTCTTGCCGCCGTCGGGGTCGATCACGGCCTGCGCAAACAGCTCGGCCTCAACCGCCAGGCCCTTGTCCAGGCCCTCGTTCCAACCCGTGCGGATGGCCTGCAAGGCGCGGTCGCGCGCGCCGCCGCGGCCGGCCCACTGCAGCTGCGCGTGCACCTGCTGCAGGTGCTCGTCGGCCAGCGCGTCGTCCAGCGAGAGCGGCGACGGTGCGTTCCACACCACCAGGCTGCTGTGGCGGTCTTGCAGTGCGCGGCCGAGCACACTCTCCTGGCCGCTTTCGGAGCCCGCGCCGAGAAACTCGCGGATGCGCGCATGCGCCGCCGAGACCACGTCTGAAGACGCGCCGGCCAGCTCATCGACCACGCCGAGTGCCAGCGCTTCGTCGCCGCCCACGTTGCGCCCGCCCAGGATCAGGTCGAGCGCGTCGCGCAGGCCATCGGCGCCACGGCGGCTGGCCAGCAGCCGCGGCAGCCGCTGCGTGCCACCGTAGCCGGGCAGCAGGCGCAGGCGGATCTCGGGCTGGCCGAAGCGCGCCGTGGGTTCGGCGATGCGGTAGTGGCAGGCCAGCGCGAACTCCATGCCACCGCCCAGCGCCACGCCCTGAATGGCGGCGATGCAGGGCTTGTTCATGCGCTCGATCTTGCGGAAGGCCAGGTGTGCGTTGTTCGGCAGCGCGCGCGCCTCGTCGATGCTGCGGATGTCTTCCAGCAGCTGGCGGATGTCGGCCCCGGCCACGAAGCTGGCCGTGCCCTGGCCGGTGAAGACCACGGCCACCACGTCGTCGCGCCGCGACAGGTGTTCAACCACCACCGTCAGCTCGTCGAGCGCGCGTTCATTCAGCGCGTTCACCGGCGGGTTGGTAACGGTGACGGTGGCCACGCGCTGGTTTGCGCCGAGTCCTGGCGCCCCACCAGCCGCCACGTTGTACTGCACCGTGAAGTAGCGATAGCGCTCGAACATCTGCTGGTCGTCGGCCAGTTGCTGCTTGCGCTTCCATTCGCCGATCACCTTGCGCAACTCGATCAGCGATTCCGGGTTCTTCAGCGTCGAGGCGTCGCCCAAGTCGGCGTTGTTCTCGTCTTCGACCAGCGCGCGCACCATGCGCCGCACGTACTTGCCGCTGCGCGTTTCTGGAAACTGCGTCACCTCGATGAAGTCGCTGGGCACGGCAACCGCGCCCTTCTCGCTGCGCACCAGGTCGGTCAGGCGGCGCTTGTCGTCCTGCGTGAGTTTGCGGCCGGCGGTGGGCTTGACGAAGGCCAGCGGCGTGAGGCCCTTTTCGCGGTGCGGGGCGCCCACCACGATGACGTTGCCGACGGGGCTGTCGGGGTCGAGCGACTTGTGGCGCAGGATCGCGCCTTCGATCTCTTCCGTGCCCATGCGGTGGCCGCTGACGTTGATGACGTCGTCACTGCGGCCATGCAGGCTGAAGCTGCCATCGGCGTAACGCATCGCGAAGTCGCCTTGGGTGTAGGCCCAGGCACCGCGCCAACGTGTCCAGTAGGTCGAAACCCAACGCTGGCCGTCGCCCTTCCAGGCGGGCTGCACGCGCAGCCCGCGCGAGCCAGGGGCCATGGGCTCGACGGAAAAGCCGGCGGGGTCGCCCCATACCGTGCGTGCCAAGTAGGGGTACGGCGCGGCGATGACGATCTCGCCCTTCTCTTCCACCGCTGCAGGGCGCCAGGCCACGCCGGCCGGCACGCCCGGCGCGGCGGGACCGCGCGGGCGCGGCACGGCGGCCGTGCTGTCGGCATCAGCTTCTTCAATCCACACATCGCCCGCAATCCACGGCAGCGGGTAGGTGCGCGCGTCGGCGTTCAGCGGGAAATCGGCATTGCCGTAGAAGTGCGTCCAGACCATGCCGCCGTGTTCGGTGGCCCAGTAGCTGTTGATGTACTGCGGCGTCATCAGCTCCATGCCGAACTGCTGCACCGCAGGGCTCGTGGGCTCGGCGCAGAAGGTGGCCACGCGCAGGCTGGACAGGTCGTATTGCTGCACGTCGCGCACGTTTTGCGCGTCGGCCATGATGGTCTTGAGGAAGGTGACGCCGGCCTTGAAGATGCGCACGCCGTAGCGCTCGATCATCGAGGCGTAGCGCCCGGCATGCGGGAAGGTCGGCGCGCCTTCGCCGAGGATGCCGGTGCAGCGGGTGGTCATGGTGGCGCTGAGCATGTAGCTTTGGCCGGTGATCCAACCGGGGTCGGCGACGACGTAGACCACATCGCCCGGCCGCGCGTCGAAGGCCACTTTCATCGTATGCGCCACGCCGGCCGTGTAGCCGCCATGGACGTGCACCACGCCCTTGGGCTTGCCGGTGGAGCCGCTGGTGTAGATGAAGAACAACGGGAACTCTGCGTCCAGTGGCACCGGCGGCGTGGCGGCCCAGATGGCGCGCACGAAATCGGCGTCTGGCAGAGCCAGCAGCGCGGCTTCGTCGGCCACGGCAAAGCCAGCGGCACGGGCGGTGTTCAGCAGCATGGTGCCGGCGGCGCTGGTGAGTTCGTGGCTCCAGCGGTCACGCTCGGGCCGCCACACCAGGTCGGCCTGCGCGGTGTGGCGCACCACCACCACGGCGTCCACCCGCGGCGGCGTGGCGACCAAGGCCTCGGCCACGGCGGTGCGCACGCGCGAGGCCTCGGCCGCATTCAAGCGGCCCGTGCGGCCCAGGTCGCGCAGCGCGCGGCCTACGCCGCGCATGGCGTCGCTGCGCTGCACCGTTACTTCACCAGCCAGCGTGTCGTCCAACGTGGCCAGCACCTGCTGCACATCAGCGGGGTCCAGGCCCCCACGCTCACTCTGCTCGCTGCCCCCCGAGGGGACGCGCCCGCCTTGGGGCGGCCCGGCGTCGGGCAGCCCCAGCGTGGCCAGGCGCTGCGCGATGGTGGCGCGCACCGTGGCCACCGGCACGTAGTCGTCCAGCGCGGGGTCGGTGTAGGCCGTCTTGAACGGCACGATCTGCGCGTTGCGGTAACCGCCGTCGGCCGTGATGACGATGCGCGCACCGGCGTCGTGGATGCGGTCGGACAGCGTCTTGTCGCTGAAGCCGCCGAACACCGGCGTGTAGACGATGCCCAGCCGCTTGGCGCCTTCGGTCCAGTACAGCTGCGCCGGGATGTTCGGCAGGTTCAGCGCGATGCGGTCGCCGGCCTTCAGGCCGAGACTCTGCAAGGCAATGGCGCACTTGGCGGTTTCCAGCAGCAGGGTCTTGCGCGAGATGGCGAAGGCATCCACCGGCGCGCCGCGGCCGCCGTCTTGCGACATGTCCCATCGGTCGCCTTCGAACAGAAACGCGGCCTCGGCACCGAAGCCGGCCAGCACATGGCGGTCGACCTCATTGAAGCAGGCGTTGGTGGCGCCGCCCTCGAACCACTTCCAGTGCGGCGGGTCGTCGGCGTTGAAAGCGCGCTGCCAGGGCTCGAAGCTGGCCCCGAGATCGGCCACGACAGCCGCACCGCTGGCGGCGTCCCAACCGGTCCAGCGGGCGCTGACCTCGTCGAACTGCAGCCAGGCGCCGGCTGGGCCCACGCCCGTAGACGCAGCAACGCCGGTGACGAACCAGTGAATCTGGCTGCGCGCAATGGCACCATGAAACGCGCCGGGGTCGGCAAGGGCGGCTGCGCGCTGGCGTTCCCAATCGGCGCGGGTGCGCACGGGGTTCACGTGGGCCATTGGCAATTTCGGGCTGCGCTGCGAAGGGGTGGCGATTTCGTTCATCCCGGGGTCATGTTTCTTGAGTTGGACTGCAAGCAGTGAGGGGGCATCAGCCGCGGCGCGGCATCAGCACCGAGTAGTCGAGATCGAGCACCACGGCCGGGTCGGGCACGGCGGGGTCGTGCCCGGGAAAGTCGGCGCAGGTGCGGTCCTTGGTGGCCACCGTGCGCAAGCGCAGCGCGCCGATGTCATCGCGGCCGGGCAGCACGTCGCGCGACAGCACTTCCGACCAGGCGTAGATCGTGTCGCCGGCAAAACTGGGGGCCACGTGCCGCCCGCCGTGGATGGCGGCGACGGCCAGCGCATTCGCCAGCCCGTTGAACGAGAGCGCGCGTGCCAGGCTGATGACGTGCCCGCCGTAGACGATGCGCTTGCCGAAGCGGCCTTCGCGTTCGACGTGCTGGTTGAAGTGCACCTTGGCGGTGTTCTGGTACAGCCTTGTCGCCAGCATGTGCTCGGCCTCTTCGATCGTCATGCCGTCGACGTGATCGATGCGCTCGCCCACCGCGTAGTCATCCCACAGACATTCGCTGCCCGAACGCGCGCTGTCGTAGGCGCCTGGAGCCAGCACGAAGGGGCAGTGCAGTTCGTTCGTCGGCACGTGGTCGGGCAGCGCGGGCACCATGGCCTCGGGCGCGGGTGCGGACCCTGACGTGTCCAGGTCGCGCTTCCTCACCATCACCCAGCGGCGGTAGTCCAGCACCATCTCGCCGCGCTGGTTCAGCCCGGTCGAGTGCACGTAGACGACACCCGTCTTGCCGTCCTTGTTTTGGCGCAGGCCGATGACGCGCGAGTCGCTGACCAGCGTGTCGCCAGGAAACAGCGGCGCGCCGAAGCGGCAACCGGCGTAGCCCAGGTTCGCAATCGCATTCAACGACACATCGGCCACCGTGCGGCCGAACACGAGATGGAAGGCGAGCATCGAATCGACCGGCGCACCGGGTAGGCCGAGCGTGCGCGCGAAGGGGTCCGACGAGTTCACCGCGAAGCGCGACCCGAACAGCGCCTGATAGACCGCCACGTCACCGGCGGTGACGGTGCGCGGCGGCGCGTGCACGAGGTGCTGGCCGAGCCGGAAGTCTTCGAAGAAGTTGCCGGTGCTCGTCTTGATCGCGGTCGCTAGCGTCATCAAGACGCTCCAGGCTCGAACCCGTACGCCTGCGCCAGGGCGGGGTCCTTGCGCGCGACGAGCCGCGCCAGGTCGACCATCACCTTGGCCTGCTTCCAGGTGGCGTCGTCCTGCATCTTGCCGTCGATGGTGGCCACGCCGGTGCCGTCGGGCATGGCGTCGAGGATGCGCCTGGCGAACAGCACCTCGGGCGCGGCGGGGCTGAACACGCGCTTGGCGATCGCGATCTGGTTCGGCGCCAGCGACCACGCCCCCGCGCAGCCCATGATGAAGGCGTTGCGAAACTGCGCCTCGCAGCCGGCTTCGTCTTTCAGGTCGCCGAAGGGGCCATAGAAGCTGCGCAGGCCGCTGGCGGCACACGCGTCGACCATCTTCGCCAGCGTGTAGTGCCACAGGTCCTGCTGCGCGTAGCTTCGCTCGGGCTGGCCTTCCACCGGGTCGGCCAGCACGCCGTAGCCCGGGTGCCCACCACCGACGCGCGTGGTCTTCATGCCACGTGAGGCGGCGAGGTCGGCCGGCCCCAGGCTCATGCCGTGCATGCGCGGGCTGGCGGTGGCGATGGCCTCGACGTTCTTCACGCCCTCGGCGGTTTCGAGCAGGGCATGGATGAGGATGGGTTTCTTGATGCCGTTGCGGGCTTCGAGCTGCGCCAGATACTGGTCGACGAAGTGGATGTCCCAGGGGCCTTCCACCTTGGGGATCATCACGGCGTCCAGCCGGTTGCCGCAGCCGGCGACGATCTCGGACAGGTCGTCCAATATCCACGGGCTGTTCAGGCAGTTCACGCGCACCCAGAGGCCCGTGTCGCCCAGATCGGCCTGCTGCACACCCTGGATGAAGCCGCGGCGCGCGTTGTCTTTCTGGTCGAGCGGGATCGCGTCTTCCAGGTTTCCGCACAGCACGTCGACCTGGCCGGCGGTCTCGCTCATGCGGGCGCGGATTTTCTCGATGTGCGGCGGGAAGAAATGCACCACGCGTTCTGGCCGTACCGGCAGTTCACGGAACGGCGCCGGCGCGCCGATGGCCAGTGGCTTGTAGAAATTGTTGGGAAGCTTCATGCGGTTCTTTCCAGTGTTTTCAAGCTGACGGGCCCGCCACCACACCGGTGTCGTGCAGCACGCCGACCTGGGCCGACGACAGACCCAGCAGCTCGAGCAATATCTCGTCCGTGTGCTGGCCCAGCGCGGGTGCCGGTGCGGCGGGCAGGCGCGGCACGGCGCTGAAGTCGAGCGGGCACGCCGCGGCAAGGTAGGTGCCGATGCCCGGCTGTTGCAGCATCGAGAACATGGGGTTCGCGGCGGACAGATCGACGTCACGCTCGATGGCCTGGCGCACGGTGCGGTAGGGGCCCCAGGTGACGCGGTGGGTTTCGAAAGCGGTTGACACCTCGGTGAGCGTGCGGGCGGCGAACCAGGGCTCGAACAGCGCCTCGAGTGCGGCCCGCGACTGGAAGCGATGGCCTTCGTCGTCCATGTTCACGGCCAGCCGCTCGCCCAGTGCCGACACCGCCGGGGCCAAGCCGGTGGCCTTGAGCAGGCAGGTCCATTGCATGTCGGTGAGCCCGACGACCATCACCCGCTCGCCGTCTCGAGTGCCGAAGTCGCGGCCGAACGCACCGTACAGGTGGTTGCCGTAACGGGGTCGATCGACGCCGTTCACCTGAACCTCCGCCAGCATTCCCAGGTGGCCCAGCATCGCCAGGCCGACGTCCTTCAGCGCCAGCGTGACGAGCTGGCCCACGCCATGCCGGCCACGGTGGCGCAGGGCTGCCAGCAGCGCGGTGCAAATCATTTGCCCGGCAATCGCGTCCCACGCGGGGAACACATGGTTGGCCGGCGCACCACGGTCTGCCGGGCCGGTGAGCGACGGGAAGCCGAGCTGCGGGTTGACGGTGTAGTCGACCTCGGAGCCGCCATCGCGCCGGCCCATCAGGTTGACCATGATGAGGTCAGCCCGCTGCGCGGCCAAGCTCTCGTAGGCCAGCCAGCCGCGCGCCGGAAAATTGGTGCTGAACAGCCCCGCGTCGGCGCCCGGCGCGCAGATGATTTGCGTCAGCAGTTCCTGGCCACGCGGCTTGCGGATGTCGACTGCGATCGAGCGCTTGCCCTTGTTCAAGCCGGCCCAGAACAGCGAACGCCCCTGCGCCGTCACCGGCCAGCGGCGGTGGTCGAGCCCGCCGCCGATGGGGTCGAATCGGATCACGTCGGCGCCCAGTTGTGCCAGCGTCATGCCGCCCAAGGGCGCGGCAACGAAAGCCGAGCCTTCGACCACGCGCAAGCCTTGAAGAATGCCTTTCACGGGGTTCCTTCAGATGACATTCTTGGCCCGCAGCGCGGCAATCTGCGCCTCGTCCAGACCAAGCAGCTCGCGCAGCACCTCGCTGCTGTGCTCACCGAGCTTGGGGCCGAGCGAGCGGATGCTGCCGGGCGTCTCCGACAGGCGTGGCACAGGCGCCGGCACGATGACCTGCTCGCCGGTGTCGGGGGCGTCCATCGCCACCAGGTTGCGGCGGGCGTGGAACTGGCGGTCGCCGAAGATGTCGGCGATGTTGTTCAGCGGCCCGGCCGGGGTGTCGGTGGCGTAGCAGCGCTGCAGCACCTCTTCACGCGTCAGCGCACCGCACCAATCGCGCACGATCTCGTTCACGTCGTGGCGATGGGCCAGCCGCGTCTTCTGCTCGCCGTAGGTCTCGGCGGTGGCCAGCTCGGGCCGGCCCATGGCCCTGGCCAGGCGCTCGAACAGCAGGTCGGTGGCGCAACTGATGGCGACCCACTTGCCGTCCCGGGTGGAGAAGTGGCCGTGCGGCACGGCGAAGTCGTTGTGCGACGAGCCCGCGCGTTCGCGCACGATGCCGAACATGGCATAGGCCGGTGCAAGTTCTTCAGTGCAGCGGAAGACCGATTCGTACAGTGCCGCGTCGATGTACTGGCCCTCGCCCGTCAAGTCGCGGTGGCGCAGCGCCAGCATCACGCCCAGGCAGCCGTACAGGCCCGTCATGTAGTCGCCCAGCGTGGTCGACCCTGGCGTCATCGGCGTGCCCTTGGGCATGCCGGCCAGGTAGGCCAAACCACCCACCGCGTGCGCCACGCGGGCGAAGCCCGGGCGGTCTTTGTACGGTCCGGTCTGCCCGTAGCCTGTAACGCGCAGCATCACCAGCCGCGGGTTGATCTTGTGCAGCACCTCCCAGCCCAGGCCCCACTTCTCCAGCGTGCCGGTGCGAAAGTTCTCGCAGACCACGTCGCTCTGCGAGACCAGGCCCTTGAAGATCTCGGCGCCCTCCTTCTGCCGCAGGTCCAGCGTCAGCGAGCGCTTGTTGCGCCCTTCGCTGAGCCAGGTGAGCGTGTCGCCGCGCGCCGATGGCGTGCCGAAGCGCCGCAGCGCGTCGCCGCCGTCGGGGTGTTCGACCTTCACCACGTCGGCACCGAACTCGCCCAGCAGCGTGGCGCAAAAGGGCGCGGCGATGACGGTTGCCATGTCGATGACCCGCAGGCCGGCGAGCGGCAGCGCGGCGGGGGCGGCTGGATGGGCGGCGTCCATGGTGCGCTTTGCCTCAGATCGTCTTGCGCTGGCGCAGCAACGCCAACTCGTCGGCGTGCAGGCCGAGCAGGCCCTGCAACACGTCGGTCGTGGCGTTGCCGAGCGACGGGCCGACGTGGTTGATGCGCCCCGGCGT
>JANXWV010000012.1 GCA_025350965.1 Rhizobacter sp. | reverse complement strand
CCGGGCGGCAGCTCCGAGATCGTGGCGCGCTCGGTGGCGGCGGAGCTGACCAAGTCGCTCGGCCAGAGCGTGTACGTGGACAACAAGCCCGGCGGTGCCGGCAACGTGGCGATGGGCGAAGTAGCGCGTGCCGACGACCAGCACACGCTGATCCTCGGCCACATCGGCACGCTGGCGGTCAACCCGTTCATCTTCGACAAGCTGCCCTACGACCCGGTGCGCGACTTCAAGCCGATCTCGCTGCTCGCCAAAGTGCCGAGCCTGTACGTGGTGCACCCCGACCTTCCGGTCAAGAACATGCGCGAGTTCGTGGCGCTGGCCAAGGCGAAGCCGGGGCAGATGAACTACGGCTCGGCCGGCAATGGCAGCGCCGGCCACCTGGCCTTCGAGTACCTGAAGATGGCGAGCAACACCTTCGTGCTGCACGTGCCCTACCGCGGCACCGGGCCGCAGCTCACCGACCTGCTGGCCGGGCGGCTGCAGGCCGCGGCGGTCGGCGCGCCGGCCATCCTGCAGTTCATCAAGGCCGGCAAGCTGCGCTGCATCGCGACCGGCAGCGCGCAGCGCATTGCCCAACTGCCCGATGTGCCTACCGTCGCCGAGCAGGGCTTCCCGGGCTTCGAGATGACGCAGTGGTACGGCATGCTCGCGCCCGCGAACCTGGCAAGCGCTTCCGCCGACAAGCTCTCGGCCGCGTGCGCCAAGGCCGTGAACGAGCCGGGCACGGTCGAGCGGCTGTCGTCCGACGCGGCCATCCCGGTCGGCAGCAATGCGGCCGAGTTCGCGAAGTTCATCACCGTGGAGCAGCAGCGCTGGAAGCCGGTGATCGTGCGCGCCAAGGTCAAGCCCGATTGAGCATGGCGGGCGTCCAGACCATCACCTCCAAGCGGGCGCGCTTCGCCTTCGCCGTACTCGCATTGTTCTGGGCCGCGGCGGGCTGGTTCGTGGTACTCCAGGGCGGCTTCGCGACGGCGCCGAAGCGCTCCACACACGTCACGTTCGTCGGCGGTGCGGGCGGCGCGTTGATGGCGGGCCTCTTCCTGCTGCTGGCCACCATCGCGGCGGCCGTGGTGTTGCAGAGCCTGCGCGCGCCTCGCGCGGCCTACGTCGTGCTTGTGCTGCTGGTCTTCGGGCCGGTGTGCTTGCATCAGCTTCTCGCGTAGGCGCCGCTGCGCCGCAACGCCACCCCACAATGAACGCACACAACCCCATGCCATTCACCTTGCCCGCACGCGCTGCTGCGCTCGCCGCTGCCCTCATCGCCGGCTGCGCGACCGGCCCCGCACCTGTTGCGCCCACGGCCGCTGTCGGCGCCACGCCCGTGTCGGCCTGCGACGCGCTCGCGGCCACCTTCCGCCACCCCGGCACCGTGCTGCAATCGGCCGAGCGCATCGAGGCCGGCAAGCTCGTGCTGCCCGGCATCGCGCAGGCGATGCCGGAGCATTGCCTCGTCAAGGGCCGCATGAACGAGCGCACCGGTCCGGTCGATGGCAAGCCCTACGCCATCGGCTTCGAGATGCGCTTGCCAACCGCATGGAACGGCCGCTTCTTCCACCAGACGAACGGCGGGCTCGATGGTTTCGTGGTGCCGGCGTACGGCGACATCCTGGGCGGCGGGCCGCGCAGCAACGGCTTGCTGAAGGGCTTCGCGGTGCTCAGCTCCGACGCCGGCCACGCCTTCGAGCGCAACACGCCGGGCATCGGCGCTGCGGTGTTCGGGCGCGACCCGCAGGCGCGGCTCGACTACGGCTACAACGCCGTGGCGCAGCTCACGCCGATGGCCCGTGCGCTGATCGCCACGTACTACGGCAAGGGGCCGGACAAGGCCTACCTGGTGGGCAGCTCGAACGGCGGCCGCCACGGCATGGTGGCGGCGGCGCGCGACACCGGGCGCTACGACGGCATCCTCGTCAGCACGCCCGGCTACAACCTGCCGCGCGCTGCGGTGGCGCAGGTGTGGGGTGCGCAGCAGTTCGCGAGCGTCGCACGGGCGAAAGACAAGGACGGCCGGCCTGACATCGAATCGGGCTTCACGCCGGCCGAGCTGCAATTGCTCTCGGAGCGCATCCTCGCGCGCTGCGACGCGCTCGACGGCCTGGCCGATGGCCTGGTGCACGACGTGGTGGCCTGCCAGCGCACGTTCAACGTGATGACCGACGTGCCCTCATGCACGACCGGTGCCGCCGAGGGCAGCTGCCTGAGCCCGGCGCAGAAGAGCGTGCTCGCCACGGTGTTCGCCGGCCCCGGCGTCTACATCGGCCTGCCCTGGGACGCCGGTGTCCGCGGTGCCGACTGGCGCGCCTGGAAGTTCGTCAACAGCGTCGGCCCGCGCGACGCAGTGGCGCTCGCGTTCGTGATGGTCACGCCGCCGATGTCGCCCGACGTTGTGAACGGCAACGGCCCGGCGATCAAGGACTACGGCTTGGGCTTCAGCCTCGAGCGCGATGGCCCGAAGGTGGAGGCGACGGACGCGGTGTACACCGAGTCGGCGATGCAGTTCATGACGCCGCCCGAGCCCACCGTGATGCGCAGCTTCGTCGAACGCGGCGGCAAGCTGCTGATGTTCCACGGCACGGCCGACCCGGTGTTTTCGGCGCTCGACAGCATGCGCTGGCTCGACGCCTTCACCGCGCAGTGGGGCGCGAGGGCCGCGAACACGGCGCGCCTTTACCTCGTGCCTGGCATGAACCATTCGCGCGGCGGCCCGGCCACCGACCAGCTCGACATGGTCGAGGCGCTGGTCGCGTGGGTCGAGCGCGGCGTGGCGCCTGAGGGCGTGGTGGCGGCGGCGCGCGGCGTGGGTTCGGCAGTCCCCAACCCCGAGGTCCCAGCGGCGTGGTCGCCCACCCGCACGCGGTTGCTGTGCCCGTACCCGAGCGTTGCGCGCTTTCGCGGCACGGGCGACGCGGAAGTGGCGGCCAGCTTTGCCTGCCTGCGGCCGTGAGCCCGATGAAAGCTCACGCCTTGCAAGCATTTGGCCGGCCCGGCGACTGATACCGATGCGCCCAACCATGCACCCCACGTTCGCCCTGCGCCTCACCCACTTTCTGGGCCAAAGCGTGGCCCACCGGATCGGCCAATGCCTCGCGCTTGTCGCCGCCGCCGCGCTGCTGGGCGCGTGCTCGAGCCTGCCGGTGATCGACCGTGAGGCACGGGCCAGCGAGGCCATTCCGATGAGCGCCGAGACCACGCTCGGCCGCATTGCCAAGGCGTCGACGCCAGCGCCCGAGCTGTCGGGCTTCAGGCTCATGCCGCTCGGCCTGTTCTCACTCGACACGCGGGTGCAATTGGCCAGACGCGCGCAGGTCTCGCTCGACGTCCAGTACTACCACTTCGAGAACGACGAGACCGGTCGCTGGCTGCTGCGCGCGCTGCGTGATGCGGCCGAGCGCGGCGTGCGCGTGCGCCTGCTGATCGACGACCTTTACACGAGTGGGCAAGACGACCTGTGGCTGGCCTTCGCCGCGCACAAGAACGTCGAGGTGCGCCTGTTCAACCCGTTCAAGCGCGCCCGCGATCACGGGCAGGGCACGCGCTTCCTGGCCGACATCGGCAACGTGTCGCGGCTGAACCACCGCATGCACAACAAGCTCTTCATCGCCGACGGCGCGCTGGCGGTGATCGGCGGGCGCAACGTGGCCAACGAGTACTACCTGCGCAGCGCCACCGAGAACTTCGTCGATGTCGATGCCTTCACGGCCGGCTTCGTCGTGGCCCCGCTGCAGTACCTGTTCGACCGCTACTGGAACAGCGACCCGGTCTACCCGCTCGAAGCGGTGGCGCGCACCGAGTTCACGCCCGAGCAGTTGCGCGCCAAGTTCGAAGTGTGGACGGGCCCGGAGCAAACACCGCCACCCCAAGCGCTGCCGCCGAACGACATCCTCGGCTACGGGCCCATTGCGGACGACCTCGACCTCGGCCGGCTCGGCCTGATCTGGGGCGACGCCTACGTGTTTGCCGACCACCCCGACAAGCCCTTCGACGGCGCGGTCGGTGGCGAGCTGCTGGAAACGAGCGTCACCTACAACGTGTTCGAGGCGATCCGCACCGCGAAGAAAGAGCTGCTGATCTCGTCGCCGTACTTCGTGCCCGGCCAGCGCGGCATGGACATGCTGCGCGAGCTGCGCAATGACGGCGTGAAGATCACCGCGCTGACCAACTCGCTCGCATCCACAGACGAGCCGATCGTGCACTTGGGCTACAGCCGCTACCGCGAAGAGATGCTGCGCATGGGGGTCGACCTGTACGAGCTGAGCCAGTCGCGCATCAAGGGCAACAAGCGCATGTTCCTGTTCGGCTCGTCGCTCGGCCGGCTGCATGCCAAGCTGGTGGTGATCGACAAGCAGCGCCTCTTCATCGGCTCGATGAACCTCGACCCGCGCTCGGCCACCATCAACACCGAACTCGGCGCGCTGATCGACAGCCCGCAACTCGCGCGCGAGCTCACCCGCGTCATCGACATCGACCGCCTGCAAAGCGCCTACCGCGTGCGCCTGCGCAAGCCGCCACCGGGGCTGGAATGGATGAGCAGTGATGGCGAGCGCGAGATGATCCTGAGCGAAGAGCCCGACAGCACGCCGTGGCAGCGCATCAAGTCATGGTTGCTGAACCCGTTCGTGCCGGAGGAGCAGTTGTAAGGAAGCTGTTTCTACAACGGCCCTCCACCTTGACTTCGCCATGCTCGGCCTCGCCGCGCTCGATCAGACCATCGTCTCGACCGCGCTGCCCACGATCACGCGCGAGCTGGTTGGTGCTGCGCGCATGTCGTGGGTGTTCTGGGCCTACCTGATCGCGGCCACCGTGGCCGTGCCGCTGTACGGCAAGCTGGCCGACATGCACGGCGCGCGGCCGGCGTTGCTGGTGGCGGTCAGCGTGTTCCTCGCCGGCTCGGCGCTGTGCGGCGTGAGCCGGGACATGACCGAACTGATCCTCGCGCGCAGCCTGCAAGGCCTGCTCGGTGCGGTGTATGCCCTGTCGACGATGGTCGGGCCGTTGGTGGGCGGGCTCATCGTCGAGCACCTCAAGCAGCGCGCGTTCTCGGCCGCATTGCTGCTGAGTTGCGGCACCGGCTTCATGCTGTTCGGGGCGGCGGTGTTCATGCCGCTCTGCGGGCAGACGGTGCGGCCTGTCGCCGACCGATTCGGGTTGGCACAGCATGCCGCTGATGGCCGGTATCACGCTCGGCCTCTGCGCCGCTGCCGCTGATCGGCATTGCCACGGCGAGCCCGGTGATGTTCCGCTCGGTCGCTGGCGCGGTGGGCGTGTCGGCACTGGCGGCTTTGTTCGAGCACGTGCTTGCAGGCGGCGTGGCTGCCGGCATGGCGGCTGGCGCGCCCGCCCGTGGCGCAGCCGGGCGGCATGCCATCGGCGGCAGCGGCGTGATGCGCTGCTCGGTGGTCGTCAGCCCATCAGCCCATCAGCCCATCAGCGGGTCAACGCGTGCAGCGCGTGCAGCGCGCGGCCGAAGGCCGGCGCGTCGGTAAGCGCCACGAACGCCGCACCGGCCAGCGCGCCGGCGAAGTGCGCATCGTGGTTGATGCGCCCACCTTGCTGGCGTGAGGCGTACCAGGTGTAGGCCAGGTAGCCGGCCGCAAACAGCGGTGCCGGGATGGGCACGGGGATCGGCATGATGAACAGCGAGTCGCCCGGGAAGTACACGATCGAGGCGAACAACACCGCCGTGATCGCACCCGACGCGCCGAGCGTGGCGTAGTTCGGCTCAGTGCGGTGGTTCAGCCACGTGCCGGCGTCGCTGGCGAGCAGGCCGACCGCGTAGAGCGCTGCGAAGTGCGGTGTGCCTATCGTTTGTTCGAGCTTGAACGCGAAGGCCCACAGCGTGAAGCCATTGAACAGCAGGTGCATCACGTCGGCATGAATGAACGCGCTCGTGACAAGCGTGGCGTACTGGCGCCGTGGCACCAGGAAGTACGGCCGGAAGAGGTTGCGGTCGATGAACTGTGGTGCCGCGAACAGGCCCATGAGGCTGGCCAGAACGATGACCCCCAGCAGCAGCAGCGAAGCCGGTGCGGCAGTGGCGATGGCGGTGAGCGTGTTCAAAGGGAACGCTGCACTGCCAGCAACTGCGCCACCACCGACGCGGCGATCACCTCGGGCTCTTTGCCGGTGATGCCCGGCAGGCCGATGGGGCAGGTCATGCGCGAGGCATCCAGCCCGCGCTGCTCGAAGCGGTGCACGAAGCGCGCGCGTTTCGTCTGCGAGCCGATCAGGCCGAAGAAGCCGAAATCGGCGCGCGCGAGGATGGCTTCGCTGATGCGTTGGTCCAGGTCGTGCCGGTGCGTGAGCACGAGGTAGAAGGCGCCCGCTGGCGCGCCGCGCACTTCGGCTTCGACCGCATCGACGCAGACCTTGCGGATGTGCGCCGGCCAGTCGCTGCCAAGGGCGCCGCCGCGGTCGGCAAACGTCGAAGGGAACTCGTCGTCGCGCTCGTCGATCCAGTCGACCACCACGTTCAGTGGCGCAAGCGCCTGCGCGATGGCGCGGCCCACATGGCCGGCGCCATACAGCTGAAGATGAAAACGCGGTGGCGCCGATGGCCAGCGCGCGAGGGCTGCGGCATCGAGCAGGGCATGGCCGAGCGTCACCGCGCCGCCGCAGCACTGGCCGAGCGCGGGCCCCAGCGGGTAGTGCGCGGTGTGGGGTGCGAACTCACTGGTGCGCAGCATCTCGCGCGCGCAGGCGATGGCCTTCAGTTCAAGGTGCCCGCCGCCGACGGTACCGACGGCTTCCGTGGCCGATACGAGCATGCGTGTGCCCGCTTCGCGCGGCACCGAGCCGCGCGCTCGCGCAACCTCGACCACGACCGCCGCGCGGCCTTCGCCGAGCCAGCGGGTCGCGGCATCGCGCGTCGCGCGGTTCACGTCAGTGGCGCCCGGCTGCCCGAAGCCACTGACCGCCCTCTTGCGGGCAGGAACGAAGCGACGTGGGGGTTGTCATCCTAGGCCGCCTGCACAGCCGAGATGGCGCGCAGGATCGCCTCGCTCGTGGCCGGTGCGGTGAGCGGCGGGTCGATGCGGTGGCCGCCCACCGCCGAGACCGCATCGCGGATCGCGAAGAACACCGAGAACGGCAGCAGCAGCGGCGGCTCGCCGACGGCCTTGCTGCGGTGGATGCTGTCTTCCACGTTCGGGCCGTCGAACAGCTTCACGTTGAACACCGGCGGGCAGTCGTTCGCGGTCGGGATCTTGTAGGTGCTGGGCGCGTGGGTTGTGAGCTTGCCGCTGGTCGGGTGCCACACCAGCTCTTCCGTGGTCAACCAGCCCATGCCTTGAATGAACGCGCCTTCGATCTGCCCGATGTCGATGGCCGGGTTCAGCGAGCGCCCCGCGTCGTGCAGGATGTCGGCGCGCAGCAGCTTCCATTCGCCGGTGAGCGTGTCCACCACCACCTCGCTCACGGCCGCGCCGTAGGCGAAGTAGTAGAACGGGCGGCCGAACATCTTGTCCTTGTCCCAACTCAGGCCGGGCGTGGCGTAGAAGCCGTCGGACCAGAGCTGCACGCGGTCGAGGTAGGCCTGCGCCACCACGGCGCTGAACGGCAGCGACTTGCCGGCGACCATGACCGTGTCGTTCGCAAAGCGCACGTCCGACGCAGCGCCGCCGTGGTGCGCAGCGATGCACGCGGCGAGCCGCTCGCGGATCTGCCGCGCCGCGTCTTGCGCCGCCTTGCCGTTCAGGTCGGCGCCGGTCGACGCGGCGGTGGCCGAGGTGTTGGCCACCTTCTGCGTGTCGGTCGCGGTGACGCGCACGCTCTCGAAACCGACACCGAGTTCGTGGGCCACGACCTGCGCGACCTTGGTGTTCAAGCCCTGGCCCATTTCGGTGCCGCCGTGGTTCACGAGGATGCTTCCGTCGTTGTACACATGCACCAGCGCGCCGGCCTGGTTGAAGTGCTTGACGTTGAACGAGATGCCGAACTTCAGCGGCGCCAGCGCGATGCCGCGCTTGAGCACCGGGCTCGCGGCGTTGAACGCCTGCATGCTGTTGCGGCGAGCGGTGTAGTCGCTGCTCGCCACGAGTTCGTCGACGAGTTCGTGGACGATGTTGTCGGTCACCACCTGGCCATACGGCGTGACGTTGTTGGACGTGCTGCCGTAGAAGTTGGCTCGCCGCACGGCCAGGGCATCGAGCCCTAGTGTTCGCGCGATGCTGTCCAGGATGTTCTCGACCGCGATGGCGCCCTGCGGCCCGCCGAAACCGCGAAACGCGGTGTTGCTTTGCGTGTTGGTCTTGCCCGAGTAGCCGTGCAGTGCCACGTGTGGAAGCCAGTAGGCGTTGTCGAAGTGGCAGAGCGCGCGCGTCATCACCGGGCCGGACAGATCGGCCGAATGGCCGGCGCGCGACACCATCGTGACTTCTGCGCCGAGCAGCTTGCCGCTGGCGTCGAAGCCCACGTCGTACTCGTACCAGAAGCAATGGCGCCGGCCGGTGATGAGGAAGTCGTCGTCGCGGTCCAGGCGCAGCTTGACCGGGCGCCTGAGCCGGGCCGCCGCGACCGCTGCGATGCACGCGAATGGCGCCGACTGCGACTCCTTGCCGCCGAAGCCGCCGCCCATGCGGCGGCATTCGACATGCACGTCGTGCGCCAGCAGCTTGAGCGCATGCGCGACCAGGTGCTGCATCTCGCTCGGGTGCTGGGTGGAGCAGTGCACATGCATGCCGCCGCCCTCGGTCGGAATGGCGTAGCTGATCTGGCCTTCGAGGTAGAACTGCTCTTGCCCACCGACATCGAGCGTGCCGTGCAGGCGGTGCGGTGCCTGGGCGATGGCGGCGCGAACCGCATCGGCACCACCGCCGTTCGCGGCGCGGGTCAGGTGCATCGGCGGCAGCACGTACTGGCCGAGCGCATGGGCTTGCTGCGGCGTGATGACCGGCGGCTCGGGGGTGATCGCCAGAACATCCTTCGCCTTGGCCGCAGCGCGGCGCGCGGCGTCGCGCGTGGTGGCGATCACGGCGAACATGGGCTGGCCGAGGTAGCGCACTTCACCCCACGACGAGCCGTCGTCTTGGTGCTTGAAGTCGCACAGGATCGGCTCGTCATGAACGATGGAGCCGCAGTCGTTCGGGCCCGGAATGTCGGCCGCCGAGATCACGTCGACCACGCCGGGCAGGGCGCGGATCAGCTCTAGCGCCATGGCGGTGAGCCGGCCCTTCGCGACCGGCGACAGCCCGAGCGCGCAGTGCAGCGTGCCGGCCAGTTCGGGGATGTCGTCGATGTAGGTTGCCTCGCCTGCCACGTGCAGGTGCGCCGACTCATGGGCGCGGCTGACGCCCACCCGTGCGCCGGCCTGCGCCGCGACCCGTTCCGCAGCTTCGTCGATGCGCGCGGCGGTGTTCTTAAGGTAGTCGGCGAAGGGCTCGCCGGGCTGAAGCAGCAGGGCCTCGATGGGCTTGTTCATGGGGTGGCTCTCCCGGTGGTCGGCGCGGCCACGGTGGCGTGCGGCATCACCGCCCACACGCTCGTGGCGTCGAGTGGCAAGGGGTCGACGGCACGCGTTTCCAGCCACAGCCGCTGCAATAAATTCTGCGCCACCTGCAGCCGGTACGCAGCGCTCGCCCGCATGTCGGAAAGGGGTTTGAAATCGTGCGCCAGCGCGGCTTTCGCTGCGTTCACGCTGGCCTGGCTCCATGCCTTGCCGACGAGTGCGGCCTCGGCCTGCGCGGCGCGTTTCACGGTGGCGGCCATGCCGCCGTAGGCCAGGCGCACCGACTGCACCTTGTCGCCATCGAGTTCGATCGCGAAGCCCGCGCACAGGGCCGAGATGTCGCAGTCGAAGCGCTTGCTGATCTTGTAGGCGCGCACCGTGCGCTCGAACGCGGCGAGCGGCACGCAGAGGCCCTGCACGAACTCGCCGGCCTCCAGCCGGTTCTTCATGTAGTCGACGTAGAAGTCGGTCAGCGGCATGCGGCGCACGCGCTCGCCGCAGCGCAATTCGATCTGCGCGTCGAGCGCCATCAGCACCGGCGGCGAGTCGCCGATGGGCGAGCCGTTCGCCACGTTGCCGCCCATGGTGCCGGCATGGCGGATCGGCGGTGAGGCGAAGCGCAGCCACACGTCGGTGAGCGTGGGCGCATGCCGGGCGAGGGCGGCGAACGCGGCTTCGAGCGACGCACCGGCGCCGATGAAAAGCTCACCGTTCACCTCGGTGATGCGCTTCAACTCGGCCACCTCGCCCACATAGACGATGTCGCCGAGCGGGCGGAACTGCTTGTTCACCCACAAGCCGACATCGGTCGAGCCGGCGAGCAGCTGCGCCTGCGGCATGGCCAGCCGCTGCGCGGCGAGCTCGTCGAGCGTGGTCGGGGCGTGGAAGCGGTCGGGGGTCTGCGCAGAGGCGTACTCGAAGCTGCTGCTGCGCTTCATGGACTGCAGTGCGGCAAGCACCGGCGCCGTGTCGAGTGCCACGGCCGGCAAGTCGAACATGCGCTGGCCGGCGTCCAGGATGGGCCGGTAACCCGTGCAGCGGCACAGGTTGCCCGACAGTTCGTCGGCGAGTTGCTGGCGCGTTGGGGCCGCGGCGCCCTGGCGGCGCTGCTCGTAGGTGGCCCACAGTGACATCACGAACCCCGGTGTGCAGAAGCCGCATTGGGAGCCGTGGCAATCGACCATCGCTTGCTGTGCCGGGTGCAGCGCGCCGTTGCTCATGGCCTTCAGGTCTTCGACGGTGAACAGCGCCTTGCCGTCGAGCGTGGGCAGGAACTGGATGCAGGCGTTGACCGTGTTCAGGGTCAGGCCGCGCACGACGCTGGGGTCGCCCGCTTCTCCGGGCTGAGCCAGCTCGCCGACCACCACGGTGCAGGCGCCGCAGTCGCCTTCGTTGCAGCCTTCCTTGGTACCGCTGCAGCGCGCGTCTTCACGCAGCCAGTCGAGCACGCTGCGGGTCGGGTGAACGCCGCCGACTTCGACCACCCGGCCACGGTGGAAGAAGCGAATCGGGCGGTCGGTGGGTGGCGTGGTCATGGCATGCGGAGCGCGGGCGGCGTCATGGGAGAAAGCGGAGCACTTGCGGAACTTAGCCGCATCAAAGGATCGTGGTATATATTCGTTGGCATAGTACCCATGTAGTTGATCGTATGACAGAGCGGCCCAGCTTCGACAACATCGAACTCTCTCTCATCCGGGTATTGAAGACCTTGATCACCGAACGCAGCGTATCGCGGGCCGCCATGCGCCTGCGCAGCACCCAGCCTGCAGTGAGCGCCCAGCTCAAGCGGCTGCGCATGCTCACCGGTGACCCGCTGCTGGTGCGCACCGGCAACACCATGGCGCCCACCGAGACTGCGCTGAACCTGCTCGAACCCGCCACCCGCTTGCTGCAAGACGCGGACCGGCTCTTCAGCCCGCGTGCGCACCAACGTGGGTTCGAGCCCCTGCAGAGCCGCACCACCTTTCGCATTGCGGCGAGCGACTACCTCGACCCGCTGTTCCTGCCCGAACTGGTGGCGCACCTCAAGCGGGTGGCGCCGCAGGTGCGCATGGAGTTGCTGCCGCTTTCCGGCGGGTTCGACTACCGGCGCAGCCTGGCGGCGGCCGAGGTCGACCTGGTGATCGGCAACTGGCTCAAGCCGCCCGAAGAACTGCACCTGGGGCGCTTGCTGAGCGACGACATCGTCTGCCTCGTCGCCGAAGACCACCCGCTGGTTCGCGTGGCGCCCACGCGCGGCTGGTCGGTCGAGCGCTACCTGGCCAGCGAGCACGTGGCGCCGATGCCGCTTTACAGCAGCGCGCAGGGCGCGTCGCCGGGCGTGATCGACGAGCACCTCGCGTCGCTCGGCGCGGCTCGGCAGGTGATGGTGCGCAGCGCACACTTCAGCCTGATCCCGCTGATGGTGGCGCAGAGCTTGCTGGTGTTGACCACCGGGCGGCTGTTCTGCTCGCGCTATGTCGATGCCTTGCCGGTCCGAATCATCCGTTGCCCTGTGCCCTTTCCGCCCCTCACCTATTACCAACTCTGGCACGAGCTGACACACGCGTCGGCGTCGGGCCGTTGGCTGCGCGAGCAGGTGCGTGACGTGGCGCGCAACCTGGCCACGCACGGCATGTTGCGGCGCAAGGGAGTTGCCTCATGAAGTTCGCGCTGCGCGGCGACCTGCTCGACTTCACCGGCGCGCCAGTGTGGGGCGAGGTCGATTCGCCCGGCGTGCGCTTCCGGAGCGACCACTGGCTGCTGGTCGACGGCGGCCGCATCACCGGTGTGCAGGCCGATGAACCCGATGCGACCTGGGCGAAGCACGACCACCGCGGCCGGCTCGTGATGCCCGGCTTCATCGACACCCACGTGCACATGCCGCAGCTCGACGTGATCGCAAGCTTCGGCGCCGAGTTGCTCGACTGGCTCAACACCTACACCTTCCCGGCCGAAGCGCGCTTCGGCGACCCGGCCCGCGCTGCCGCCGGCGCCGAGCTGTTCGTCGAGGCGCTGCTGGCCCACGGCACGACCGCCGCAGTGGCGTTCCCGACCACGCACAAGGTCTCGGCCGAGGCGCTGTTCATGGCGGCGCAGCAGCGCGGCATGCGCATGGTCACCGGCAAGGTGCTGCAGGACCGCAACTCGCCGGACGGCCTGCGCGACGACGTGGTGCAAGCCGAGCGCGACTGCATCGACCTGATCGGCCGCTGGCATGGCGTCGACCGCCTGGCGTATGCCGTGACCGTGCGCTTCGCCCCCACCAGCACGCCCGAGCAACTGGCGATGGCGGGTGCGCTGAGTGCGGCGGACGAGTCGCTCTACATGCAGACCCATGTGGCCGAGAACCGCGCCGAGGTGCAGTGGGTGCGCGAGCTGTTCCCCGAAGCGCGCAGCTACCTCGACGTGTACGCGCGCGCCGGCCTGCTGCACCGGCGCAGCGTGCTCGCGCACTGCGTGTTCCTCGACGATACCGACCGCGCGGCCATTCGTGATGCCGGCGCGCAGATGGCACACAGCCCGACGAGCAACCTGTTCCTCGGCAGCGGGCTGTTCGACTGGCGCGCTGCCGACACCGCTCGTACCGCTGTGAGCCTGGCGACCGATGTGGGCGGCGGCACCAGCCTGTCGATGGTCCGCACCATGGCCGAGGCTTACAAGGTTCAGGCCATGGCCGGCCAGCGCCTCACCGCGTGGTGCGCCCTGCATGCCGCCACGCGCGGCGCCGCGCATGCCTTGGCGCTGGACGGCGAGATCGGCTCGCTCGAGCCCGGCCGCATGGCCGACGTCTGCGTGTGGGACTGGGCTGCCGGCCCGGTCGCCGCGTCGCGCATGGCGCTCGCGCAAACCCTGCACGAACGCGCGTTCGCGTGGATGACACTCGCCGACGACCGCAACCTCACTGAGACCTTCGTCGCCGGGGTGAGCCGCTACCGGCGTGCGAACGAACGGCCTTGACCGGGAGACCCCCCACCATGCTGCGCCTAGAACTCGTCAACATCAGCAAGCAGTACCCCGCCGTGAAGGCGAACGACAGCGTCAACCTGCGCGTCGAGCCCGGCGAGATCCACGCCGTGCTCGGCGAGAACGGCGCCGGCAAGTCGACCATGATGAAGATGATCTACGGCGCGGTGCGGCCCGACGAAGGCGAAATTCGTTGGAACGGGCAACAGGTGCAAATCAAGAACCCGCAGGAAGCCCGCGCTTTGGGCATCAGCATGGTGTTCCAGCACTTCAGCCTGTTCGACACGCTGAGTGCGGCCGAGAACGTGTGGCTCGGCCTCGACAAGTCGCTCAGCCTGGCCGAGGTGACGCAGCGCATGATGAAGGTCGAGAAGGAGTACGGCCTCGATGTGGAGCCGCTGCGCCCGGTGCACAGCCTCTCGGTCGGCGAGCGCCAGCGCGTCGAGATCGTGCGCGCCCTGATGACCAACCCGAAGTGCCTGATCCTCGACGAGCCCACCTCGGTGCTCACGCCGCAGGCGGTCGATAGGCTCTTCGTCACCTTGCGCAAGTTGGCGAGCGAGGGCACGAGCATCCTCTACATCAGCCACAAGCTCGACGAGATCCGCGCGCTGTGCACCAACTGCACGGTGCTGCGCGGCGGCAAGGTCACCGGCATGGTCGACCCGCGCACCGAGACCAACGCCGGCCTCTCGCGCCTGATGATCGGCGCCGAGCCGCCGCAACTGCAGCACCGGCCCGCGAACCTCGGCGCCGTGGTGCTCGACGTGCGCGGCCTGACGCTCGCGAAGGAAGACCACTTCGGCATGAACCTCGAAGGCATCCGCTTCGACGTGCGCGCCGGCGAGATCGTGGGCATCGCCGGTGTCTCGGGCAACGGCCAGCAGGAGCTGATGGCCGCGATGTCGGGCGAAGACCAACGCGCGGCGAAGGGTTCCATCCACCTGTTCGGCAAGGACATTTCGCAGCAACCGCCACGCCACCGCCGCAACGAGGGCCTGCACTTCGTGCCGGAAGAGCGCCTCGGCCGGGGTGCGGTGCCGACACTGTCGCTGGCCGCGAACACGCTGCTCACGCGCACCGAAGCCGTGAGCGGCGCGGGCTGGATCTCGACGGGCCATGTCACCAAGCTGGCGGAGTCGCTCATCAAGCGCTTCTATGTGAAAGCCGGCGGGCCGGAGTCGGCGGCCAAGAGCCTGTCAGGCGGCAACCTTCAGAAGTTCATCGTCGGCCGCGAGATCGACGCCGACCCGAAGCTGCTGATCGTCTCGCAACCGACCTGGGGCGTGGACGTGGGTGCCGCGGCGCAGATCCGCGGCGAGCTGCTGGGCTTGCGCGACAAGGGCTGCGCGCTGCTGGTGGTGAGCGAAGAACTCGACGAGCTGTTCGAGATCTGCGACCGCATGGTCGTGATCGCGAAGGGCAAGGTCTCGCCGAGCGTGGCGACCTCGAAGGCGACTGTTCCGATGATCGGCGAGTGGATGAGCGGGTTGTGGCCACAGAGCGGGCCGAACAACAACGCGGCGGAGGTGGCCCATGCTGCGGCTTGAGACGCGCCCGCAGCCGTCGCAGGCGATGTCGTTCGCGTCGCCGCTGATCGCGCTCGCGGTCACGGTGCTGGTCGGCATCGTCCTGTTCCTGATCCTCGGCAAAGACCCGCTCGCCGGCCTGCGCATGTTCTTCGTCGAACCGGTGAAGAACCTCTACGGTCTGGCGGAGCTGTCGGTCAAGGCGACGCCGCTGATCCTGATCGCGCTCGGCCTGGCCGTGTGCTACCGCTCGAACGTCTGGAACATCGGCGCCGAGGGCCAGTACATCTTCGGCGCGCTCGGCGGTGGCTGGATCGCGATGCATGCCGGGCCGGAAACCGCGTGGATGGGGCAGGGCTACGTGGTGCTGATCCTCATCGGCGGCGTGCTCGCCGGCATGTTCTGGGCGGCCGTGGTGGCGCTGCTGCGCGACCGTTTCAACGCGAACGAGATCCTGGTCAGCCTCATGCTCGTCTACGTCGCCACGCTGCTGCTGAGCTGGCTCGTCAGCGGGCCGTGGCAAGACCCGAACGGCCACGGCTTTCCGCAGACCATCACCTTCATCGCGCAGACCAAGCTGCCGCGCCTGGTGCAGGGGCTGCGCGCGCACATCGGGCTGCTGGTGGCGCTCGTCGCGGTCGCGGGTTTCTGGGTCTTCATGTTCCGCACCTACCGCGGCTTCGCGCTGCAGGTCGGCGGGCTCGCGCCGGCGGCGGCACGCTACGCCGGCTTCTCGGCGCGCAGCGCACTGTGGGTGAGCCTGCTGCTCTCGGGTGCGATGGCCGGCCTGGCCGGTGCGCTCGAAACGGCCGGCCCGCTCGGCCAGCTCACCACGTTCGTGCCGGTGGGCTACGGCTTCGCGGCCATCATCGTGGCCTATGTGGGCCGGCTGCACCCGGTGGGCATCATCTTCTCGGGCTTCCTGATGAGCATGTTCTACATCGGCGGCGAGCTCGCGCAGTCTCGGCTCGGCCTGCCGAAGGCGCTGACCGGCGTGTTCCAGGGCCTGCTGCTGTTCGCGCTGCTGGCCTGCGACACGCTGATCTTCTACCGCGTGCGCTGGCGCGCCGGGCCGGCGGCGTTGCCGATGGCCAGCGTCGTCGCCACGCCCAC
The DNA here is from genome assembly GCA_025350965.1 of Rhizobacter sp. Classification (GTDB taxonomy): domain Bacteria; phylum Pseudomonadota; class Gammaproteobacteria; order Burkholderiales; family Burkholderiaceae_C; genus LMDS01. The sequence continues at coordinate 472 of JANXWV010000012.1, read as the reverse complement.
CGTGGCAAAGGGAGCTTGAGATGGACGGCCTCGAACTCCTCATCGCCGCGTCGCTGAACGCAGGCACCGCGCTGGCCATCGCCGGCATCGGCCTCTTGATCAACGAGCGCGCCGGCATCCTCAACCTCGGCGCCGAGGGCCTGATGCTGGTCGCGGCGATCGCCGGTTTCGCGACCGCAGTGACCACCGGCAGCCCGTGGCTCGCCTTTGTCGCCGGCATGGCGGCTGGTGCGTTGCTTGCGGCCTGCTTCGGCGTGCTGGTGATCTGGCTCAACACGAACCAGGTGGCCACCGGCCTGGCGCTCAGCATCTTCGGCGGCGGGTTCTCGGCCTTCGTCGGCATCCCGTTCGTGTCGGAGAAGCTGGGCGAGCAGCCGCAGCACAGCATCCCGCTGCTCGGCGACATCCCGTTCTTCGGCCCCGCGCTGTTCCGCCAGCACCCGATGGTCTACATCGCCATGGCGCTGGTGGC
>JANXWV010000010.1 GCA_025350965.1 Rhizobacter sp. | reverse complement strand
CGTGTGCAGGTTGTCGATGGTCGAGGAGAAGCGGTTCTGGATCGCACCCAGCGCAGCGCGGCTCGTGCTCACGGCGCTCAGGGCCGAGTCGACCGAGGCGAGCGCGGTGTTGGCGCCGGCGACGGTGGAGATGTCGATGTTCGCCAGCGACGTACCCGTCAGCGCCGAAGCCGTGGTGGCTGCCGTGAAGCCGCCGTCCGCCGGCGCTGTGCCGCCGATGACGATGCTGGTGGCGGTCGTGCTGTTGGTGCCGAGCGTGACGGTGCCGTAGTTCGTCTGGGCGGCCACGCCGGTGTTGGTGACGGTGCCGGTCACGTCGATGTTGCGGCCATCGGCTGCGGTCAGCGTGACTGCACCGGTGCTGGCGTTTGCCGAGGCGGTCACGCCGCTGGCGGCCGACACCTGGTTGATGGCAGCTGCCACGTTGGCGCCTTGAAGAGCCACGCTGCCACCGGCGGCGATGGCACCGATGTTCACGCCGTTGACTGCGAACGCGTTCGCGGCAATGGCGGCTGCAGCGGCAGGCGCTGCACCGGTGTACGTGGTGGCGTTGGCGGTGGCGGTCACGGCGCCTTGCGAGCCATTGATGGCCTGCGCAACGGCCCAGGCGCTCGTGGCGGCCTGGCCAGCAGACGTGCCCGCAGTGGCCGCCTGGATCGAGGTGCCGTTCAGCGTCAAAGCGCCGGCCGTGAGGGCGGTGGACGTGGTGACAGCGCCGGTCACGCTGGCGGTGTAGCTTGCACCGAGCGACGAGGTGCGCGCATCGGCGATGCTGCCAACCGAGATCGTCTGGCCTGCGTTGGCGCCGACCTGGAACACCTTGTTGGCAAACGTGCCGTCGAGCAGGTTGGTGCCGTTGAACGAGGTCTGCGTCGCGACCCGGTTGATTTCAGACACGAGCTGCGAGACTTCCTGTTGCAGCGAAGAGCGGTCCGAGGCGCTGTTGGTCGCGTTGGCCGATTGAACCGACAGTTCGCGGATGCGCTGCAGGTTGTCGCCGACCGAGGCGAGCGAACCTTCAGCCGTTTGCGCCAACGAGATGCCGTCGTTGGCGTTGCGGGCCGCCTGGTTGATGCCCTTGATCTGTGAGGTGAAGCGGTCTGCGATGGCGAGGCCGGCAGCGTCGTCTTTGGCGCTGTTGATGCGCAGGCCCGATGACAGGCGGCTGATCGCCGTGGTCAGGTCGTTTTGCGACTTGCCCGCGTTGCGCTGTGCCGTGATCGAGTTGATGTTGGTGTTGATCGTCGAAGACATGTGGAAAGCTCCAAAAGGTTGAGTTGACTTCCGGCTAGCGCGGGCATTTCCGCAGACGTCGGACCCGGCTCTCGATTTGCCTTTGCGGGGCTTGTCTATCGCCGTTGGTGGGTTATCGGGCCCCTGATTTCGTTACTTGAGGCGTTGATGAAAGTTTTTTCAGCGGCCCGCGGAGCCGCCACGGGGCAACCCTTGTAGGAAGTTGCCTGACACGGTTGACGGAAGAACGTGGACTCAAGCCACAGAAGTGTCCTGATGTTGCAGGCCTTCTCGTGTCTTCACACTTCGCTTCACGTTGAGACACACAGTAACTCCGGCCTCCCCAGGCCCTACGACCCGAGAGACCCGCACCATGAACGCAGACCAGATCCTCACCGAAATCCGCGAAGCCAACCTGTCGTACCTGATGCTCGCGCAAAGCCTGATCCGCACTGACCGCGAACAGGCCCTCTACCGCCTGGGCATCAGCGAAGACAACGCCGCACTGCTGAACCTCTTGACGCCCGCGCAGATGATGAAGATCGCCTCGGGCAACACGCTGCTGTGCCGCTTCCGCATGGACGATGACCTGGTCTGGGGCCTGCTCACGAACCACGGCAAGGGTTGCGCGAACGACACCACGACCCGCCTGCACGCCAGCATCCTGATGGCCGGCCGGCATCAGGAAGCGGCTTGACCCCGAACCACCTCTGACCCCCGGGCACACCATGCGCAGCAAAAGCATCCTCACCGAAACGAAGCAGATCAGCCGGGCCATCACGCTGATCAACCTGGGCGCGCGGCTGCAGGTGCTCGAGTCGGAGACCGACCTGTCATACGAGCGCTTGCTGCGCCTGTACAAGGAAGTGGCGGGCAAGTCGCCGAGCAAGGGCCAGCTGCCGTTCTCGACCGACTGGTTCATGACCTGGCAGCCGAACATCCACTCGTCGCTGTTCCTGAACATCCACGAGTACCTGAACAAGGTCGCCGAGATGGACGAGATCGACACCGTCATCAAGGCCTACCAGCTCTACCTCGAACAAACCCAGGCCCAGGGCCTGGAAGCATTGCTCTCGGTCACGCGCGCCTGGCGTCTGGTCAAGTTCGTGGACAACGGCATGTTGACCATGACCAAGTGCTCCAAGTGCGCCGGCCACTTCGTCACCCACCCGCACGAGATCGCCAAGCACTATGTGTGCGGCCTGTGCAGCCCGCCGGCGCGTGCCGGCAAGGGCAAGGCGGCCGGCGGCATCCGGATGCACTGAAAGAATTTCACTGAATGACGCGCGGCCGGCCTCAAGTGCGCAGCGGCCGCGCCGATATCTACCCGGTGACCGATCAAGTTTTCTGATGGTGTTTTTGCTTGTCTCCTCCTGACACACCTCGTGTCTTCCCAACGGGCCTTCGACGGCCCGTTTTTTTTGAGCCGTTGGCGAGTGGAGGGCGGGAAGCCCGGCCCATTTGAGCGGATCGCCGGAAAGGCCCGTCGCCCACACTCAAGCCAGGCCTTCGCGGGTCGATAAGGTCAGAGGCACGGCCCGCCAAACGCGGCGGGTTGGCACACTCGGGAAGTACGACACCATGTTTGTCCTCGTCGGCTGGGGCCTTGCGCTGGCCTGCATTTTTGGCGTGTACATCGTTCACGGCGGCAACATCGGCGTGATCCTGCATGCCTTGCCGTTCGAGATGATCACCATCTTCGGCGCGGCCGCCGGCGCGTTCCTCGCGAACAACCAGATGAAGGTCATCAAGGCCTCGGTCTCGGGCCTGGGCAAATGCTTCAAGGGCAGCAAGTACAGCAAGGCGCGCTACATGGAGCTGATGGCGCTCATGTACGACATCCTGCAGAAGGCCCGCAAGGAAGGGCTGATGTCGATCGAGAAAGACGTGGAAGACCCGCACAGCTCGGCCATCTTCCAGAAGTACGCTGTGGTGGGCAACGACCACCACGTGGTCGAGTTCATCACCGACTACCTGCGCATGATGGTCTCGGGCAACCTGAATGCGCACGAGATCGAAAGCCTGATGGACAGCGAGATCGACACCCACCACGCCGAAGAGCATGCCGCCGTGGCCGCCATTGCGCGCCTGGCCGGCGGCCTGCCGGCGTTCGGCATCGTGGCGGCAGTGCTGGGCGTGGTCAACACCATGGGCTCGGTCGGCCAACCGCCGGCGGTGCTGGGCGGAATGATCGGCTCGGCACTCGTCGGCACCTTCCTCGGCATTTTGCTGGCCTACGGTTTCGTGGAGCCGCTGGGCGGCCTGCTGGAGCAGAAGGTCGAAGACGGCTCGAAGGAGCTGCAGTGCATCAAGACCACGCTGCTCGCCAGCATGCAGGGCTACGCGCCGCAGGTGGCGGTGGAGTTCGGGCGCAAGGTCCTGTACTCCGGTGACCGCCCGACATTCGCCGAACTCGAAGGCCACGTGAAGGGCAAGAAGTGAGCGGGCCGAGCGCCGGGCCGCTCCCAAGCCGGCCCGCATCCCGGCGGGGGATCGGCGAATGTGCCCATTCGACGAGGGGCACCGTGTCATGAGCGGCGACAGCAAGAAGTTGCAGCCGATCATCATCAAGCGCGTCAAGAAGGGCGGCCACGCCGTTCATGGTGGCGCATGGAAGATCGCCTACGCCGACTTCGTGACCGCGATGATGGCGTTCTTCCTGCTGATGTGGCTGCTCGGCTCCACCACCGAGGGCGACAAGAAAGGCCTGGCCGACTACTTCGGCGCGCCGCTGAAGGTGGCCATGGGCGGCGGCAGCGGCTCGGGCGATGCGTCGAGCGTGGTCAAGGGGGGTGGCACCGATTTGTCGCGCAGCAACGGGCAGGTCAAGCAGGGCGACGTGGAAGCGAAAGCCCGAACACTCGCGCTCAAGGCCTTGAAGGCCGAGCAGCGCCGCGCCGAAGCCGCACGCCTGGAGGCGCTGAAGGACAAGGTCGAGGACGTGCTCGCATCGAACCCGGCGCTGGCCGCCATGAAGTCGCAGATCCGCCTGCAGATGACGCGCGACGGCCTGCGCATCCAGATCGTCGACGAGCAGAGCCGGCCGATGTTCGACAGCGGCAGTGCCATCGTCAAACCCCACATGCGCGACCTGCTGCGCCGAATCGGCTCCGTGCTCACCGAGGTACCGAACCGGCTCACGCTCGAAGGCCACACCGATGCCCAGCCCTTCGGAGCTGGTGAGCGCGGCTACAGCAACTGGGAGCTGTCGAGCGACCGAGCCAATGCGTCGCGGCGCGAGCTCGGTGCCGGCGGCCTGCCCGAAGAGCGCGTGCTGCTGGTGCAAGGCATGGCCGCGAGCGTGCTGTTCGATCCGAAGGACCCGCTCGGTGCCGTGAACCGGCGCATCAGCATCATCGTGATGAACCGCGAGGCGGAGGACCGGCTGCTGCGCAATGCACCCGTCGAGGAAGAAAGCAGCCCGGCCGCCGCCGCGCCGGACGCATCGCCCTCAACTTCCGCACCTGTCGCCCGTTAGAGACCCTGTGATTCCAAGAGGACAGCCATGAGCAACCCCGCAGACCTGAAGTTTCTGATCGTCGATGACTTCTCGACCATGCGCCGCATCGTGCGCGGCTTGCTCAAGGAGATGGGCTGCGTCAATGCCGACGAGGCCGAGGACGGCGCCGTCGCGTTGAACATGCTGCGGGCGCAGAAGTTCGACTTCGTGGTCTCCGACATCAACATGCCCAACTTGAACGGCTTCGACCTGCTCTGCGCGATCAAGAAGGACGACAACCTCAAGCACCTGCCGGTGCTGATGGTCACCGCCGAGGCGCGCAAGGAAGACATCGTGCGCGCCGCGAAGGACGGCGCGGCCGGCTACATCGTCAAGCCCTTCACCAAGGCGACGCTGGAAGACAAGGTCAACAAGATCCTGCAGAAGCTCGCCGCAACGGCGTGAACGCAATCGCCCCCCAACGGAGCCCATGACCATGAAGAGCGATTCCCCCGAGATCCTGTCGGAGCGCGCACCCAAGGTCGCGTCGACTGCCGAGGTGTTTCTCCAGGTGGGCAGCATCACGCGCCTGCTGCACGACACCCTGGCGCAGGTCGGCGTGATGCCCAAGCTCCAGATGGCCGCCAACGGCCTGCCCGATGCGCGCAGCCGCCTGAGCTACATCGCCGACAAGACCGCCGCCGCCGCCGAGAAGGTTCTCAACTCGGTCGACCAGGCCAAGGCCGAGCACCAGCGCATTGCCAGTCAGACGCGCGAGATGGCACGTGCCATCGTCGCCGACCCGGTGCGGGCCGTGGCCAGCGGCGCGGTGATCAACTTCGTCGGCAACGTCGAAGCGTCTACCGCACGCATCGACACGCACCTCACCGACATCATGATGGCCCAGGACTTCCACGACCTCACCGGCCAGGTGGTGGCCAAGGTCGTGAACCTCGCCAACGAGCTCGAAGACAGCCTGCTCAAGCTGCTGATGCAGGTGATTCCGGAAGACCAGGTCCACAAGGTCGAGGACGCCTTCCTCAACGGGCCGGTCGTCAACCCGGAGGGCCGCACCGACGTCGTGGCCAACCAGGAGCAAGTCGACGACCTGCTGGCGAGCCTCGGCTTCTGACCCCCCACGACGCCCACGCAAGCAGAGCCCCGATGCAGCACGCCCACGACCACACTGCAGTGCCCGCCGGCTTGCCGTTCCTCGCCGCTGCCGATTTGCAGGACGACCTGCTGATCGCCTCCAGCGACCTGGACCGGCTGCAGACGCTGCTCAGCGACGCCTGCAACACCCTGCAGTCCGGCTTCTTCGGTGCAATGCAGGAGTTGAGCGACCTGCCCGCGCAGGACCCGCCGGCGCGTGACCGTGCGGTCGCGCACCTCGGCACGGTCGTCACCGCGCTGCAGTTCCAGGACATGGCGTCGCAACTCATCGACCACACGCGCGGCCGGCTGCGCCACTGTGCTGACCGCCTGGCGCGCGATGCGTTCAACGGCGACAGCGATGGCGAAGGCGATGCCGTTGTCGAAGCACCGCCACTGCGCCCGAACCCGGTGACCCAGTCCGAAATGGACACCGGTTTCATCGAGCTCTTCTGAAGCCTGCCGCCGGCAACGCGCGATCCCCGAATTCCCTGGAGAACCCTCATGCACTCGATTCTTGCCGTTGACGACTCGGCCTCCATGCGTCAAATGGTCTCCTTCACGCTGAAGAGCGCCGGCTACAACGTCGTCGAGGCGGTGGACGGTCAGGACGCGCTCGAGAAGGCCGGCACGCGCGACTTCGACCTGGTGCTGACCGACCAGAACATGCCGCGCCTGGACGGCATCGGCCTGACCAAGAAGCTGCGCGACAACCCGAAATTCAAGACCACGCCGATCCTGATCCTGACCACCGAGTCGAGCGACCAGATGAAGCAGGCGGGCCGCAGTGCCGGCGCAACCGGCTGGCTGGTCAAACCCTTCGACCCGGCCAAGCTGATCGAAGTGATTCGCAAGGTCGTGGCTTGAGCCCTGCGTCGCCACGACCCACCGAACCCTTCACGGAGTGCCCGCCATGGCCGAAATGACTTCCGAGAGCATGAACGCCGCAGCCGGCATCGACCTGACCCAGTTCTACCAGGTCTTCTTCGAAGAGGCCGGCGAAAACCTGGACCGCATGGAGCAGCAGCTGCTCGAGATCGACATCACGGCCGCCGACGACGAGGAACTCAACTCGATCTTCCGCTGCGCCCATTCGGTCAAGGGTGGTGCCGCGACCTTCGGCTTTGCCGACGTGGCCCAACTGACGCACCAGATGGAAACGCTGCTCGACAAGTTGCGCCGCCGCGAGCTCGAGGCGACCGCCGCGATGGTCGACGTGCTGCTGCAGTCGGGCGACGCACTGCGCTCGCAGCTCGCGCGCCACCAGGGTGCCGGCGGCGGCGAGATCGACACGACCGAACTGCTGTTCTGCATCGGCGCGATGGTGGCGGGCAAGGCCCCCGCAGCGCGCGCCGAGCCTGTCGCAGCCGACGCCCCCAACGCGGCTGCGGCCGCAGCCCCCAGCGTGGCCGGCCAGCGCATCCTCGAGCTTCGCGTCGGCCCGCTCGAGCACACCGAGCAGGCGGCCAACCTGGTCGAGCTGTTCGGCGAGATCCCCGACCTCGGCACCATCGAGCCGATCGACGGCGGCCAGCCGAGCGACGGCATGCGCCGCTTCAAGGTTGTCACCACCAGCACTGACAACGACCTGCTGGACCTGTTCACTTTCCACGTCGCCCGCGAGGCGGTGCAGCTGCTGCCGCTGGGCAAGGGCTACGGCTTCCACGACGGGGCGCCGGGCGCCCCGCCCGAGGCCGAGGCGCCGAAGGCCGACCCGGGCTATGGCTTCTTCGACGAAGCCCCCGGTGCGCCGAATGGCGCGGCCCGTGAGGCCGTGCCCGGCCTGGCCGTGGCACCCGCGCCCGGGGCCAAGCCTGCCCCGCTGGTCGCCAAGGCCGACAAGGCACCGGCCGCCGCGCTCGAATCGGCGACGCTGCGGGTCTCGATCGAGAAGGTCGACCAGCTCATCAACCTGGTCGGCGAACTCGTCATCACGCAGGCCATGCTGGCGCAGAACAGCGCGAAGGTGGACCCGGCGCTGTACCAGCAGATGGCCGCCGGCCTGGCCGACCTGGACCGCAACACGCGCGACTTGCAAGAGTCGGTGATGTCGATCCGCATGATTCCCATGTCGATCGTGTTCAACCGCTTCCCGCGCATGCTGCGCGACCTGGCGGGCAAGCTCGGCAAGAAGGTCGAGTTCGTGACGAAGGGCGAGGCGACCGAGCTCGACAAAGGCATGGTCGAGAAGATCACCGACCCGCTCACGCACCTGGTGCGCAACAGCTGCGACCACGGCGTCGAACTGCCGGCCGAACGCGTTGCCAGGGGCAAGCCCGAGCAGGGCACGATCTTGCTCTCGGCGTCGCACCAGGGCGGCTCCATCGTCATCGAGGTGCGCGACGACGGCAAGGGCCTGTCGCGCGACAAGCTCGTCAAGAAGGCACGCGAGCGCGGCATCGACGCACCCGACAGCATGACCGACGCCGAGGTCTGGTCGCTGATCTTCGCGCCCGGCTTCTCCACCGCCGAGGTGGTCACCGACGTGTCGGGCCGCGGGGTGGGCATGGACGTGGTGAAGAAGAACATCACCGCGCTCGGCGGCACGGTCGAAATCGACTCGGCCGAGGGCTACGGCATGAGCGTGAAGGTGCGCCTGCCGCTGACGATGGCCATCATGGACGGCATGTCGATCGGTGTCGGTGAGGAGGTCTACATCCTGCCGCTGTCGTCGGTCATCGAGTCGTTCCAGGTCCGGGACGGTGTGATCAAGACGATCGGCGGCAGCGGCCGGGTGGTCGAGGTGCGCGGCGATTTCATGCCGGTGCTCGAGCTCGGGCAGGTGTTCAACGTGCCGCGCTTCGACTTCGACAACGCCAGCGGCATCATGGTCGTCGCCGAGGGCGAGGGCGGCCGCGTGGCGTTGCTGGTCGATGAGCTGCTCGGCCAGCAGCAGGTGGTGGTCAAGAACCTCGAGGCCAACTACCGCAGGGTCAACGACGTGTCGGGCGCCACCATCATGGGCGACGGGCGTGTTGCCCTGATCCTCGATGTGGGCAGCCTGGTGCGCCGTTCGCGCCACTGAACCTTCACGTTTCAGCGCCGTCTGCCGATACCTTCTTCAGCACCGGCTGCAGTCTTCAGGCGCGACCGACCCACCACCGTGCACTGCGCACACCCGCTCCAAGGAAATCGATACATGAAAGCTTTCCACACGGTCGGCGCGCTGCTTGCGGCCATGGCCTTGTGCTGCGCCGCACAGGCCTCCGACGCGGGCGCGTCGCCCGCCGAAGCGACGGCGATGGTCAAGAAGGGCGTGGCATTCATCAAGGCCAACGGCAGGGACAAGGGCTACGTCGAGATCACCAGCAAGACCAGCCAGTTCAAGGACCGCGACCTGTACCTGACCGTCTACGGCATGGACGGCACGGTGCGCGCGCACGGCGCGAACGACAGGATGGTCGGCAAGAACCTGATCGACCTGAAAGACGTGGACGGCAAGGCCTTCGTCAAGGAACGCATCGACCTGGCCACCAGCAAGGGCACGTTCTGGCAAGACTACAAGTTCACCAACCCGGTGAGCAAGAAGATCGAGCCCAAGAGCATGTACTGCGAAAAGCTCGAGGACGCGGTCGTCTGCGGCGGCATCTACAAGTGACCGGGCGCCGCCCACCGCTGGCCTGACCGGACTCCGCCATGAAACTCGCCACCCAACTGCTGGCAGCGCCGCTGCTGACGGCCGTCGTCGTCCTCGGATCGGGCCAGATCAACGCGCTGGTCATGAGCCGTGCCGCCGACGCGAACCGGGCCGTTCACGCCGAACAACTCGACGATCTGCGCACGCTCGACAGCGCGCAGGAGCAGCTCGCCAACGTGCACACCAGCGTGTACCGCACCGTCACGCTGATCGCGTCGCTCGACGAGCCGAAGCTCAAGGCGTACCGCGCCGACATGGCGCAGCAACTCACCGGCGCCAAGCGGGTGACGGCGAAGGTCGCCGAGTCGCACGCCGACGACGCCGTGCTGGGCCAGGCCGTGGTCAAGCTCAACCAGCAGATCGACAAGTACCTCGGGCAGGCCGATTCGGCGGTCGACCTGGCGTCGGTCGACCCCAACACCGGCATCGCCGCCATGCAGGGTGCCGACGGCACCTACGCGGTACTTTCCAAGACCATGAACGAGGTGGTCAAGCGGGTCGAGGCGAATTCTGGCGAGGTGATGGCGGCCTCCGACCAGCGCTCGCGCCGGATCGGCTGGCTGCTCACTGCCTTGGGCTTCGCGTGCGCCGGCACAGCGGTCACGCTGTCGTGGCTGATGCAGCGGCAGCTGACCGCCGAACTGGCGCGAGCTGCGGCGATCGCCGATGAGGTGGCGGCCGGCAACCTCGGCGTGGACGCCGCCAGCAGCCGCCAGGACGAAGTCGGCGATCTGCTGCGCGCGCTCGGCTCGATGACGGCCCAACTCGGCCGTTCGATGCGCACGGTGCTCGACTCGTCGGCGTCGATCCGCACTGCCAGCGCCGAGATCGCGACCGGCAACCAGGATCTGTCCACCCGAACCGAACAGACCGCCGCGAACCTGCAGCAGGCGGCCGCATCGATGGAGCAGCTCACCGGCACCGTGCGGCAATCGGCCGACTCGGCACGCCAGGCGAACCAGCTTGCGGGGTCGGCGGCCGATGCCGCCGCGCGCGGCGGCTCGGTGGTGTCGGAGGTGGTCACGACGATGAACGACATCAACGTGGCGTCGAAGAAGATCGCCGACATCATCGGCGTGATCGACGGCATTGCGTTCCAGACCAACATCCTGGCGCTGAACGCTGCGGTCGAGGCGGCGCGCGCCGGCGAGCAGGGCCGCGGCTTCGCGGTGGTGGCTGCCGAGGTGCGCTCGCTGGCGCAGCGCAGCGCCCTGGCCGCCAAGGAGATCAAGGGCCTGATCGGCGCATCGGTCGAGAAGGTCGAAGGCGGGGCGCGGCTGGTGGCCGATGCCGGCCGAACGATGAACGAGATCGTCAGCAGCGTGCAGCGCGTGTCCGACATCATCGGCGAGATCACCTCGGCGGCGGCGGAGCAGTCCGACGGCATCGGCCAGGTCAATGCGTCGGTGGTGCAGCTCGACCGCATGACGCAATCGAACGCCGCGCTGGTCGAGCAGAGCGCGGCCGCCGCAGAGAGCTTGAACGACCAGGCCGGCAAGCTCGCCCAGGTGGTGGGCACCTTCAGGCTCGCGCATTGCGGCTGAGCGCAACAAGCCTTTCCTCATCCCATTCCAGAGGCCAGACCATGAACATGATGACCGACGCCGCCGTGGTGGCACACCACGAAGCCGCCCGAAGCAAGCTGCAGGTCGGCGGTGAATTCCTGACCTTCCGGCTCGGTGTCGAAGAGTACGGCATCGACATCCTGAAGGTGCAGGAAATCCGCTCCTACGAGAAGCCGACGCGCATTGCGAATGCGCCGCCGTTCATCAAGGGCGTGGTCAACCTGCGCGGCGTCATCGTGCCGATCGTCGACCTGCGCTTGCGCCTGGGCTGCGAGACCGCCGAGTACAGCACGCTGACGGTCGTGATCGTGCTCAACGTGAAGGGGCGCGTGGTCGGCGCCGTCGTCGACTCGGTCTCGGACGTGCTCGAGCTTTCCATGGACGCGATCAAGCCCGCCCCCGAGATGGCCGCTGCGGTCGACGCGAGCTTCATCACCGGCATCGGCAGCGTCGGCGAGCGCATGTTGATCCTGATGGACATCGAGGGCCTGATGGCCAGCCAAGACATGGGGCTGGTCGGCGTCTGAGCGCCATGGCACCCAACCACCCAGGGAGACACCATGTCAAGCCCCACCGATAGAGTGAATGCGTCGTCGTTCGGCGCCACGGCCGACGCGGTCCTGTTGATGACACTGGCCGCCGGCGCCGCTGCCGCCGTGGCCATCGGCCTGTACTACGGCGGCCTGGCGCTGGCGATCACGGCGGCGGGGGTCTTGCTCGGCGTGGGTGCGCTCACGTTCATCACGCTGCGCGGCAGCACCGCGTCAAGCCTGGTGATGGCGGTGTGCCTGTCGTCGATGGTGGCGCTGCACATCCAGCTCGGCCGCGGTACCCTCGAATTCCACTTCGGCGTGTTCGTCGCGCTGGCGCTGTTGCTGGTCTACCGCGACTGGCGCCCGATCCTTCTGTCGGCGGGTTTCTTCGCCGTCCACCATGTCGTGTTCGACCGCCTGCAGGCGGCCGGCGTCGGGGTGTTCTGCACGCCCGAACCGAGCTTCTTGAAGGTGGTGATGCACGCCGGCTACGTGGTCGCTCAGACCTCGCTCGAAGTGTTCGTTGCGGTCAGCATGCGCCGGGCGGCCGAGCAGGGCTACGAACTGCAGAAGCTCGTGGAGGCGGTCGACGCGGAAGGCCGCGTCTCGCTCAAGCTCGACCACGTCGAGGCCAGGAGTGAAGGGGCTGCGGCCTTGAAGCGCACGTTTGCCCGCATGGATTCGGCGCTGCTCGAAGTGCAACGCTCATCGGCCAGCATCGAAGCGGCCAGCGCCGAAATCGCCTCGGGCAACCATGACCTGAGCCAGCGCACCGAAGAGCAGGCCAGCGCACTGGAAGAGACGGCCGCGTCGATGGAGCAACTGGGCTCCACGGTTCGCCAGAACGCCGACAACGCACGCCAGGCCAACCAGCTGGCGATGGGCGCGTCCACCGTGGCCGTCAAAGGCGGTGAAGTG